>DXAW01000123.1 GCA_019116865.1 Candidatus Coprenecus stercoravium
CCTTTGTATCTGCTCTACGAGGTGTCCATAATGCTTTGCAGGGATAAAAAAGTGAATGCAGAAGTTAATATTGTAGATAGACAGACTGATAATGATATCAATAAATAATCTCACAGTAGCCTTCGGAGGCTTCACCCTCCTGGACGACATCAGCTTCCATGTCAGTGACGGGGAGCACATAGCCCTTGTGGGTAAGAACGGTGCGGGCAAGAGTACGATACTCAAGCTCATAGCCGGTGTGGATCATCCGACATCAGGCTCTATAATGAAACCGAAGGAGCAGACCGTGGGCTATCTGCCCCAGATTATGAGTTACTCGAAGGATACGACGGTCATTGAAGCCGCCATGTCCGTCTTCGCCGACCATTTCACTATGGGTGAGAGGGTGGAGGAGATCAGTCGTGAGCTGGGCGAGAGGACGGATTACGAATCTGCTGCCTACCATAGGCTGATAGAGGAACTCAATGAACTCAACGATAAACTGGCCATGGCCCAGTCCGAGTCTCCCGCCGTGCTGGCCGAGAAGACCCTGGTAGGCCTGGGTTTCAAGAAGAACGAGCTGGGACGGCAGCGCAGCACATTCTCGCAGGGCTGGAACATGCGCGTGGAACTGGCCAAGGTTCTGCTGACCAAGCCCGATGTGCTTCTGCTGGACGAGCCCACCAACCATCTGGACATAGAATCCATACAGTGGCTGGAGGATTATCTGTACGGTTATCGTGGCTCGGTGGTGCTCATTTCCCACGACCGCCGCTTCCTGGATCGGGTGACCACCAGGACGGTGGAGATAGTCCTCGGTCACATCTACGACTACAAGGTGCCGTATTCCAAGTATGTGGAACTGCGCCGCGAGCGGATGGAGCAGCAGAGAGCCGCTTACGAGAACCAGCAGCGGATGATTGAGAAGACCGAGGAGTTCATCGAGCGTTTCCGCTACAAGCCCACAAAGAGCAATCAGGTGCAGTCACGTATCAAGCAGCTCGATAAGCTAGAACGTATAGAGATTGATATCGAGGACAATTCGGCTCTTCATGTCAAGTTCCCGCCGGCACCCCGTTCGGGCCAGATAGTCTTTCAGGCCAAGGCTCTCACCGGAGGTTATCCGCCCAGAGACGGTTCGGACAGTCCCAAAGTGGTCTTCACGGATATCGACCTGACCGTGGAAAGAGGAGAGAAGGTGGCCTTCGTCGGACGTAACGGTGAGGGAAAGAGTACCATGATGAAATATATCACCGGGGAGCTGCGGCCTATCGCCGGTTCGGCCGCTCTAGGGTATAATGTGGCTCTTGGCTACTATGCCCAGAATCAGGAGGACGTACTGGACAAGAACGACACAGTCTACGATACTCTTGATAAAGTGGCAGTGGGCGATATTCGTACCAAGCTGCGCGATATCCTCGGGGCCTTCCTCTTCCGAGGGGAGGATATCGACAAGAAGGTGGCCGTGCTCAGCGGCGGCGAGCGTTCCCGTCTGGCCATGGCGAAGCTGATACTGCATCCATATAATCTGCTGGCCCTCGACGAGCCCACCAACCACATGGACATCCGCTCCAAGGACGTGCTCAAGCAGGCTCTCCAGCGTTATGACGGGACTCTGGTCATTGTATCGCACGACAGGGATTTCCTGGACGGACTGGTGGACAAGGTTTACGAGTTCCGGGACGGTCGTGTCAAGGAGTATCTGGGAGGTGTACGGGATTTCATAGAGAAACGCAGAATAGAGACCCTGCAGGATCTGGAGCGGACATCACAACCGGCGGAGGTTAAAAGTCCAAAAGATGAGAAAAAGCAGACGGAGCCGGCTCCTAAGTCCCGGACAGCCTCGAATCTGTCATTTCAGGAGCAGAAGGAGCTGCGCCGCAAGCAGAAGCGAATCGAGGGCTGCGAGAAGAATATAGCCGATTTAGAGGCGCAGATGAAAGAGCTGGAGAAAACTCTTGCCACTCCGTCCGCTGATACGGATATAGATGCTCTTACACGGCAGTATCTGGAACTCAAACGGACACTCGACCGGACTATGGAAGAATGGATGGAATTAAATGAACAGTAAACGATAATATGGAAAATACACAGAAAAAAGATACCGGATATCATCTCTATGGGATGCATCCCGTCCTGGAGGCCGTTCTGTCCGGAAGACAGATAGAAAAAGTGCTGCTTAAACAGGGACTTGAGGGACAGCAGTTCCGTCAGCTCCTTACAGAACTTGAACGCCGCGGCATACCATTTCAGTTCGTCCCTGCTGAGCGTCTGGCACGTTTCCGTGGAGGTAAGAACCAAGGTGTGGTGGCTTACCTGCCGCAGATTGACTATATCCCTCTGGAGGAAATGGTGGAGAGGGCTCTTGAAAAGAATCCGGCTCCTGTATTTGTCCTGTTGGACGGAGTCAGTGACGTTCGCAATCTGGGAGCCATTGCACGTAGTGCGGAATGTGCCGGTGCCGGAGGAATTATCCTGCCGGCAAAGGGCGGAGCGGCCATCAATGCCGACGGGGTCAAGGCCTCTGCCGGTGCCTTGCTGCGCATCGGTGTGTCGAAGTGCAAGAATCTGCGCATACCGCTGTATTATCTTAAGGAAAAAGGTTTTCAGATAGTAGCGGCTACGGAAAAAGCGGACAGTCTTATTTATGAGACAGATATGAGGAAACCGACTGCTTTCGTCATGGGTTCTGAAGGAAAAGGAATATCGGATTCAGTATTGGCATTGTGCGATGAGAAAGTAAGAATACCCATGAACGGAGAAATCGGCTCCCTCAATGTCTCTGTGGCTGCCTCTATCATGCTTTTCGAGGCAGTGCGGCAGAGGTCTCTATGACGGGTCAAGTACTGTTATTTCCATGGTGTCAAAAGCCTGTGTTATGGACTCGGCGGTGATGGTACACGTACCGGCTTTATGCGGAGTGAGTGTGCCGTCATAGGAGACTGTTGCCACTGACGGGTCGCTTGTGCTCCACTTTATGCTTACGTCAGCCGGCATCAGTCTTTTGAACTTGAGTTTGACTGGAGTTCCGACATAGACCTCAGAAATGCTACGGTCCAGAATGGCGAAACCCGCATGGCAGACAATAGGCAGCTTGGCTAGTATGCCGTTTGCAAAAGGGTAAATAGTGTGAATCCCAATGTCTCCCTGAACTTTGTTGTGGTTGTACAAGAAAAGTGTATCGTTTCTGAACTCCATTATGCGTTTGGCTTCACTGGACATATTGATGCCACCGATAGGATCCGGGTAACTGTAGTAATCAAATTTATACGGAGTGTTGTAGTTAGGGAACAGAGTGTCCGGGAAATTGTATATCTCAAAAGCCTTGCTGTTGATGTAGACATGTATCGTGGCATATCCGGATACACCGCTTCCATCGTTCGCCGTGGCTATGATTCTGCATGTTCCGTCATTCACCGCAGTCACATCACCATATGAGGATACCTTTACTATATTCTCATTCTCAGAACTCCACGTAACGCTTTTGTTCGCAGCCGTACCGGGCAGTACCTCTGCCTTAAAATCGTAAGCATAGTCCTCAAGGAATAACTTATACTCTGACGGAGTTATTGTTATGGATGTCACATAGTCTTTCAAAGTGCCGGAATAGACTCTCCATGAAGTCTCGCTGAGTCCTGTGCCTGCGAATGACACTGTGCAGTCATACATTGTATTGCGGGCTACGTCGAAATTGTCCAGACGATTGCCGTCATGCAGATAGAAACGGTATGTCAGATTATTGCCGTAATGCTCGGAACTGCGGTAGCTTACATAGAATACGATAAAAGTACATAGCCTGTCATATGGAGACGGAGGTACGTGCTTGCTCTGGTCGGTATTGCCGGGGAGAAGATTTCCCTGCAAATTCTCCGGAACGTATACGTCCAGTCCCTCGCCGTATACTGCCTGAAGCTCTCCTTTGGTGAATCTTATAATGCCTCCGGCTACATTGTTTGTGCTTTCTATCCTGCATGGATTGAATATGTTGACATACCGGTTTATATTGTTGACAACAATTTGCTGTATATCGAACATCGAGACGTCCTTGTCGAGTCCTGTGGTGTCGACTCTTATTCTGAATTTAGAGACAAGTCTGGTGAGACTGACGGATATGGTCTCTCCTCCGTTAAGGATACCGGTATGAGTTTTCCCGGACATCGGAAGTTCTCCATTTTCTCCGACAATATCAATAGGGCTGTTGAATATCAGCTCCATACCTTCAATGCTTTCTTGAGTAAGCGTCTCTTTCCTGGAGGTCATGTCTCCTGTGTTTGCGACGGCGTAGACGGAGTAGCTGTAGCCGGTATTCAGGTCTACCGCTATTTCCTGTCCGGGTTTCTCGGCATAAAGACTTGTGGCCAGATTGCCTTTCTCATCGAACAGGAACAGATTGATGTCTGATACGAGAATGTCATTGGCATTCTGTGGAAATTTTGTTTCATCGGTTTCTGCGAGTCTGAGTCTGATGTAGACTTTGTCCTTCGGCCCTGAGTGCTCAGCCGTGTTTTCCGAACAGGAGCACAGCAGGCATACGGCCAGTATCTGGAATAATATAATATGTCTCATGTTAAATCGTTATGTTGATATGTTCCGTGGATGTCCAGCTTTCAGTACTGATGACCAGGCTAGAGCGGGAAATGTCAAAAGTCAGGAACAGGTCACTTATTCCGGCTGACTCCATATCTATGCCGGCTTCGCTCAGATATCCGCTCAGAGGAATGACAGCGACCGTAGCACGGGCTCCTGAACAGGATGAGACAGTAAGTGTCAGGCTGGTGTCCATTTGCCTGGTGATCCTGGAGAAAAAATCATAGTAGTGCATGTTTCCATCATCGATAAAGGAAGATTCCGGATAATGGATGAATCTGCCCTCTATTATCTTTCCGTCCAGACCGTAACCTACGGAGTTGCATTCGATACTGATTTCAAGACTGTCATGCTGTTCTCCGGCAATCCGTATATGCAGGCCGGTGAAGTCTTTTCTCAAAGTCACAGTATCAAAAGACAAATCCTGGTCATAAGTGGCGGAAAGGAAGAATGTGAACAGATTGTCAGCGTCGTTGCCTTGCTCTATCAGGAATCCGTCATCAAAGGCCATTCTGTCTATGTTGCCGAATGCGGCCAGATCCACTTTCCCTCGTCGGACAGGTAACTCATACACGTTCCGGAACTCGTCTTTATGCAAGGTGTCCCTGTAGATATGTCCGTCCTCCTGTCTGATTACGAGATGTATATCTGACACTTCATCCTGCGTGCCGGAAAAATCCAGAGATAGGTAGGCGGGACAACCGCTTCTGTCTTGAAAGACACATCCGTTAGTTATGCCGGTAAGGAGAACGGATGCCGCTATGACCAGGATTTGTCTCATGTTATAATGGCTTTAGAATTCTTTTTCAAATGAAGGGGTCTCAGCCCAGTCTTCTACGTTTATGCTGATTTCGACAGCACCTGTCTCGACAGGCTCGTCAGGGTCAAGTGAACCGGGCCTGCTGATGGTGATGCCGAAAGAGTATACGGTATTGCGCTTTATGCCGTAGTGCCCGTTCTCGGAAGTGTATCCGTATCCCTCCTGATTGACCGGTATGGGGTAGTAGTATTTGGAACCGTTGATTTCTGTCTCCATGACAAGTTTTGTGCATGTTTCGATGTCGTTTGTCTCGTTGGCGTAGGTATACAGGTGGTGTGACGTCGAATAGCCTTCATCGAGAATCTGCGCACTGATTTCATCATACAGCAGTCCGCTCTGGGCACATCCTTCCACATCGTCCGTATTGAGCGTCCCTGCATTAAGGACAGTAGGGACGGTTGTGGCACCGCCGTTGAAAAGAATCTTGTCACCGTGTGCGTTTATAAGATACAGTTTGGTATTTGTAAGGGCGACACCTTCGTAAGGCGTGCCGTTGAACTTGGTCTTTATCGAAGAGACGGTGATTCTGGAGATGAAACGGGAAACGGTTATGTCTACGGTGTTCTCCGCACTGAGTGTCACGTCCTTCTCTCCGTACATGGTCAGATTGCCGAACGTTTCGTCCTGAAGTCTGGTGACAGCCTGCTGCAGCTGGCTCAGACTTGTGACGGATGTAAGATCTCCGCTCTTGGAGTTGACCACCACACATATTTTCTTTGCACCGGTTGTCGTCTGTATCTCAATAGGCTCCGAGCTGTTTTCAAACCTGCGGTATGTGTCGAGTTCTCCATGGCCCTGGACAGATGCTCCGGGTGTGTTGAATACGAAGACATCTACAGTGCCGACAGCATTGTCAGTCTCTTCTGAAGGAATCTCAGTGCTCTTGGTCGCAGCTGGATTAATAGATAATGTAAGTGATGCCGGTGCGCCTGCGTTGTCCAGGCAGTCGGGGCATTCTACAGTCTCGCAGGCGCTCAGGCCGGCGGTCAATGTGAGCAGGGATAGGACCCTGGCAGTGTTTAAAAAGTTGTTTTTCATCTGTTTTGTTATTAAAAATTGGTAAATGTCCGTTTCTGCCAGGGACGGCTTTCAGGTGCAAAAGTAACGGCTGGCGAAGAGACAAAAAAACCACTTCCGTACAAATCCGCAGGATTGATACGTTTTTAAAAAAACAACTTTTTGTAAAGTGCGTATTGCTTTGATTTAAAGCAGTATGATAAAATATGTCCGAAGATGTTGACTTGCGGAAAAACGAGTTTTTATAAAAAATATAAAATGTATAATTTGTCAGTCGTGCTTTTCCGTTTCGACTTTTATGACGAATTTACAGCCGATGTCGATTAGATACTCGGTAATCTCCTTGAATATGGATCTGATGGCTGATGGGACGTAACTGGGATGCTGGTCATTGAATTCTTCCCACACGGCGTCTGACAGGTTAAGCAGGGATGTGTTTAGGTCCTGGCATAATATGTCTGTGTTGTCTCTGTCCAGAACTGCGCTGGTATAAGTCTCCTCATACCGTTTCCGTTTACTCTCTATGTTGTGTAATACTTCGTAGTAATCAAAGGAGTCAAATGTCTCTTTCATCATGAATACGAAGTTCATATCCTTGTCAAAGCCAACGGAGATGGATGCCCAGTGGCATTCCAGATCGTCATCCGAGCAGACAAGAGTGTTTTCATGAAGCAGAATGTCCCGCATATTTATGAGTTTTTATCAGCGAATATAGTAAAAAACGGGATAATTGCGAAAACAGCGCCGGTAAGACAGACTCCGTTCCAGCCGCATAGCCTCCAGCCAATGCTGGAGGACAGCGTGGCGAGGCTTCCTCCGAGGAAGAGAGAAGTCATGAAGATGGTGTTTGCCCGGTTCGAGGCGTCAGGTACGGCCTGAAGGCAACCGCTCTGATTGCTCAGCTGCATGAACTGGGCACCGAGTTCCAGTAGAATTATGGCGGCGATCAGACCTGCGTATGTATGGCCGAGGCTTACTGCGGCAGCCCAGGCCGCAATTTGGGAAAATGCTCCTGTCACAGTCATTTTCCTTATGCCTAGACGTGGAACGTATTTTCCTATGCCGCTGGCCGCTACGGCACCTACCACTCCGCAGAGTCCGAGCAGGCCTACTGTACGGCTGCCGGCGTGGAACGGCTCTCCGCTCAGGTGAAAGGCCATGCATGCCCAGATGCTCATCATGCTGCCGAACGCGCATGCTCCTCTAAGGGCATAAAGCCTCATCCGGGGATGTGTGACGAATATTTTCCAGACACTTTTGATCAGGCTTCCGTATGTGCCGCTGAAAGTACCAGGCATCCGGGGCAGCATCCTCAGGGTGAGGGCCAGGCACAGCAGCATCAGGACGGCCGCTGCAATGAACATAGTGCGCCATCCTGCCCATTGGCCCACGTAGCCGCTGATGACCCGTGCGCCGAGGATGCCGGTGAGCAGGCCTGAGAGTATGTACCCCATATTGCGGGACTTGTGCTCCGGCTCTGAGAACTGTCCGGCTATCGGTATGAATATCTGAGGGATGACCGAGCATACTCCGAGGCCCAGTGATGCGGCCAGTACGGTCCAGATGCTGTGCGAGGCTGCAATGGCGGCCGCCATGACTGCGGCTATGCTCATGATGGTAAGTGCGATCCTTCGTCTGGGCCACATGTCGGCCATGGGAACTATGAGCAGCAGACCGAGGGCGTATCCGGCCTGAGTTACCACAGTGATGAGGTTTGTCAGTGATTCGCTGCATGCAAGGTCGATACGGATGCTTTCCAGCAGGGGCTGGTTGTAGTAGAGATTGGCCACGGTCAGGCCCGCCACTGCCGACATCATCAGCAGAGTGGGGGCGGGTATGCCCTGATTTGGTCTGAGGGTTGACAGTCCGGCCATGTGATACGGTTTGGTTCGCCTTTCAAATTTACGAAAATATTGTGAATTCCCGTACTACTTATCGCAGTCTTGCCGATCGGTGCCGTCCGGCCGGAGGTGCTCCGCATTTCTTCTGGCAACGCATGTAGGATTTTTACTAAATTCGCGCCGTATGGATACGGTCTCTCCTCAGCAGCGGCATAAGAACATGGCGGCCATCCGTTCGGCTGATACCAAGCCCGAGATGACCGTCCGCCGCTGGCTGCATTCACGTGGCTTCCGCTACCGGCTCAACCACCGTGGTCTGCCCGGCCACCCCGACATAGTCCTGCGCAAGTACCGCACCTGCATTTTCGTCAACGGCTGCTTCTGGCACGGCCACGAAGGTTGTCGGTACTTCCGCCTCCCCAAGACCAACGTGGACTTCTGGCGCACGAAGATAGAGCGCAACCGTGAGCGCGACCGCCGCGACTATCAGGCCCTCGCCCGCCTCGGCTGGCACACCATAGTCATCTGGGAGTGCAGCCTCAAGCCCGCCTCCGTCCGCCAGCGCACCCTCGAATCCCTCGAGCAGACCCTCTACCACATTTTCCTCGCCGACCGCCAGCTCCCTGCCGGGCCTTCTCGGACTTTGCAGTACCCGCTACAGGGCGAAGAGGACGGGGCTGATGAGAAGCTGGCGGCCGAACCGTAAACAGTTGGTGGGAAATAGAGTTATGGTAACTTAACAAAAAAATGAACTTTGTTTTGAGTTCTCAAAGAAATGGCATATCTTTGTGTCAAAGAAGAGAAGTTATGGGGCGTTTGATTCAGATACTGAGAACGGACAGTGAAGTGATCGAGATTTATTCTCCAAAGTACGATAGAGAAGAAGACTCTGAGTTTGAGAAGTTTCTAAAGATTAATGGTGCTCGAAAAGAACCACAGTTGAAAAAGTTCTTTGATGCAATAGTCTCAGCCGTAGATAAAATCAGAGAGGTCGGAGCCAAGGAAAATCTTTTTCGGCCTGAAGGAAGGCGGATTAAGGCCTTGCCTTTATTTATTTCACCAAATAGCAAGATCGATAGGTAAGATGAGGCTTTATTGTCTGAGATATTCTGAAAAGATATTGGTTTTAGGTAATGGAGGTGTGTCAACTTTACAAAAATATGAAGATAATGTGTGGTTGAGCAAATGCGTGAATGATTTAAGGATAATAGACAAGATAATAACAAAAGAGTTGAAAAGAATAAGGAAAACTATTGATGATAAGAAAGCAATAAAAGAAGTAATTGAAAATATCGAGATATAAAATTAGTAGTTAGTTATGGTTGACGATAAAGCGAATAATCTGTTTGAAAAATATCTTGAGCGCGTTGATCCTCAGATAAGAAATGAAGTGAGTCTCAATATCAATATCGCAAACCGCATATATGATCTTATCAAGAAGAAGGGTATGACGCAGAGAGAATTTGCTGC
>DXAW01000124.1 GCA_019116865.1 Candidatus Coprenecus stercoravium
CAAATGTGCTGACTTGTTTGATCTGTTCGTGCGCCCGCCGCTGTCTCCCATATAGATGTTGGTCATGGCGAGTGAGCTGTGGTCCGCCTGCTCTCTGACCAGATTCAGCGGCACTCCCGTTCTTCACCATGGTCCTCTATGCAGACTATTCAGTGTCCGGTTATTCATTGCGGCTACTCAGCGCCGGCCCTTAACCATGAAGCACCAGCCCGTAACCTAACTAACTTTATTACAGCTACTTCACACAAAGCAAGCGGCGGTATGGCCTGTTTTTTCGAGGCATAAAGCCGCCTTCCAACAACCATCACACTGTATATCAACAGATTACACCTTCGCATGGTGCTTCATGGTCACAAGTCAAATAATGCGGTCGCACATCCCCTGACGCCTGCGGCGGGCATTGCAAAATGGAACAAAAAAGCCGCTAGAGCAAGCTCTGCGGCATCTTTGTTCCATTTTGCGGAGAGAGGGGGATTCGAACCCCCGGAACCCACGAGGAGTTCAACAGTTTTCGAGACTGCCCCGTTCGACCACTCCGGCATCTCTCCTTTTGATTCGGGCTGCAAATATAGCTGCAAATTTCCAATTTCATCAAATCTTTCATCCGGAATTTTGAGATGTCAAAATATTGACGCAACTTTGTGAAGTAAAAAGGCGCCGCAACGTCCCGCGGAAGCCGACAGCACAGCCATTTTTAATTTTAATTGTTATGATACGTATTGATGAACTCATGTTCAGTTACGGGGGACGTTGCGTATATGACGGCCTCAGTACCTATTTCGAAACAGGAGCCGTTTATGGTCTTCTTGGGAAAAACGGAGCCGGCAAGACCACACTTCTGCGCCTGATTGCCGGACTTACAGAATGCAGCGGAGGGAAGATAGACATCGACGGTGAGATTCCGTCAAAGCGCAGGCCGGAACTACTGGACAGACTTTACTTCGTGCCGGAGACATTCAGCGCTCCCGACATCCCGGTTATAGATTACGCCACTAATATCGGCATGTTTTACTCCGGCTACGATGCGGACGCATTTGACCGATATCTTAAAGAGTTCGAAGTGGATCCGCACCAACGGTTCCGCAGACTGTCTTTCGGACAGAGGAAAAAGGCTATTATCGCCTTTGCATTGTCTCTCAACACATCCCTGCTTCTGCTGGACGAGCCTGGAAACGGACTGGACATCCCGTCCAAGCTGACTTTAAGAAGGATGCTCTCGGAATACTCCGGACCGGGCAGGACAGTAATATTATCCACTCACCAGGTAAGGGACGTGGAGGACATCGTGGACCATATAGCCGTCATCGACCGGGGAAGGCTGCTTCTGAATATGTCTACCGAAGATATCGGGCGACGAATCATGTTCATGACATCAGACTGCGCCATACACGGAGCTTTGTTCAGCGAACGGGTCACCGGCGGATTTGTGAACATACTCCGTAAAAGCATGGACGATGACGGGGAACCGACCCGTAAAAGCAGGAAAATAGACATGGAGATACTGTTCAACGCCTGCGTCAACGGAAACGGGAATTTCGGAAAGGAGGTGGAATATGCGCTGTAAATACGGGCATATGAGACAGTTTGCCAGACTGCTCAGATGGGAGATACGATGCGGCACAGTAAAAATATGGCCTGCGGCGGCCATATTCTCCGTTCTATATGCGGCGTACTGGGTGATAATGCTTCTTACAGGCACTGCGGCCGGAGCAGAAGACAGGATAGCAGTACTGTATATCGGCGCACAGTTCTTCGCATTCTGCGTACCGGCAGCCGCATACGGCCATATCAACAGCCCGTCTGACGGCATAGGCTATGCCATACTGCCTGTGGGTAATCCGGTCAAATTCGCAAGCATGATGACCGTCTCCGTAATAATCATTCCGTTCTGTTTCTACACATGGCTGTATGCAATGGACTCAGCTCTGGCTTTCGCTGGCGAGGGCAATGGATTCTCCGGGATGATATGGGCCGCTGACAATGCCTTCTGCGGCTTCTGGTCCGATTTCGGGAAGATATGCCTGTACCAGTCCGTATTCATCCTCGGCAATATCATTTTCAGAAAGCACAAAGTAACGTTTACCATTCTGGCCATGCTGCTTCTGCATGGTCTCTGCATCGGGGTGCTGCACATTGACGAAATAAAGGGGATAATTCCGGTACTACTATACTCATACGTGCTGCCTGTACTGATATGGGCACTGTCCTACCAATGCCTGAAACGGGTGCAGTACAGATAAGACCGGGGAGATATCGCCCGACGCTCTATATTTCAAGCGGTAATCTCGTCGAGTTCGAGCCATCTGAGCTCCTTCTCGTCGAGCAGACGTGCGACCTCTCCGATGCGGATTGAGTCGGCGGTAAGCTGGTCGGAGGACAGAGTTCCGGAAGAAAGACGCTCCTCAAGAGCCTTTTTCTCTTCTTCCAATGCGGCCAGGTCTTTCTCCAGCTGCTCCTTTTCCATCTTTTCCTTGTAGGAGAGCCGCCGTTTTCTCTCACCCTTGTCCACCGGTGCGGCAGGCGAGGATTCCCTGCGGGCTTCCCGTGAGGCGGCCCGGCGCTCCTCCTCCCTGTCCTTCAGATACTGACGGTAGCCGGAATAGCTGCCCACGAAATCCTTGACCCGTCCGCCGCCCTCGAAGATAAAGAGATGGTCGGCCAGCTTGTCCACGAAGAAACGGTCATGGGACACTATCAGCAGCGAACCGGTAAAGCCGGCCAGATATTCCTCTAAAACATTGAGGGTCATCAGGTCCAGGTCATTGGTAGGCTCGTCGAGTATAAGGAAATTGGGACTGCGCATCAGCACTGTCAGCAGATATAGCCGTCGTCGTTCGCCTCCGCTCAGCCTGCCGACCCTATTGCGGTGCATCGAGGGAGGAAACATGAAGTAGTTCAGGAAAGTCATGGCGGAGACCTTCTCCCCCTTGCCTATCGTCACCACATCTGCTATCTCGGACACAGTGTCGATGACTGTCTTCTCATTGTCGAACTTGATGCCTTCCTGACGGTAATATCCTATACGCAGTGTCTCTCCACGGTCTATGATACCCGAAGAAGGTTCCAAAGCTCCGGAGAGCAGATCCAGGAAGGTGCTCTTGCCCACTCCATTGGGACCGACTATCGCTATTTTCTCCCCGGGAGCGAAGTTGTAGGTGAAGTCCTCCACTATCGGCACATCTCCCCAGTTGTAGCACAGTCCCTTGCAGTTGATAATCTTCTTGCCCAGACGGGCCATGCCTGCCCGGATCTCCATCTGACGGTCATCCCGGCGCTGCTCCGCCCTCTCCTTCAGGTCGTAAAACGCATCCTTGCGGTACTTGGCCTTGGTTCCACGGGCACAGGGCATACGGCGCATCCAGTCCAGCTCCGTACGCAGCAGGTTGCGTGCCCGGTCGGTAGCGGCGTTGAAGTTCTCGATGCGTTCCTGCCGCTTCTGCAGGAAATACTCGTAGTTACCGTTGTAGCGGTACATCTGTCCGCCGTCCAACTCCAGAATCTGATTGCAGACCCTGTCCAGAAAATACCGGTCGTGGGTCACCATGAGCAGGGTACAGCGCGATCGGGTCAGATAGTCTTCCAGAAACTCTATACTGTCAACATCCAGATGGTTGGTCGGCTCGTCCAGCACCAGAAAGTCCGGCTTGCGGATAAGGGCGGCGGCTATGGCCGTGCGCTTGGACTCGCCTCCGCTGAGCGTACCGGCCTTGCGGGAAGGGTCGTCCAGATGCAGCTGCGAGAGGATGGCGGCCACCTCATAGTCCTGCACGTCATGAGCCTTGTCTCTGGCTCCTTCCAATACGATATCCGCAATGGTCCTGTCAGGGGCATAATGCTGGTCCTGCTCCAGGAATGCGACAGTGATATCCTTTAGAAAACGCACCTCTCCCTCGCCGTCCGAAGAGTCCTTGCCGGCGATAATGCTCAGCAGGGATGTCTTGCCGGTACCGTTAGGAGCCACCAGGGCTATCTTGTTCCCCTCGTCTATGTGAAACGATATATGGTCAAACAGCACTCTCGGGCCGTAAGACTTGGAGACATTGACTACTTCCAGATAACTGCTCATCTCTAACGGTTGCCGTACATATCCTCGTAATACTTCTCGTAAGCTCCCGAGGTGATGTTGTCCATCCACTCCTGGTTGTCAAGATACCATCTGACAGTCTTGTCTATGCCCTCCTCGAACTGAAGGCTTGGAGACCAGCCCAGTTCACGGTGCAGCTTGGTCGCATCTATCGCATAACGCAGGTCATGGCCGGCACGGTCAGTGACGAATGTGATAAGGTCATCAGAATATCCCTCAGGGTTGCCCAGCAGGCGGTCAGTTGTCTTAATGATAACCTTAATCAGGTCTATGTTCTTCCATTCGTTGAAGCCACCGATATTGTAGGTGTCGGCTACCTTCCCCTCATGAAATATCAAGTCGATGGCCCTGGCGTGATCCTCCACATAGAGCCAGTCACGGACATTCTCCCCCCTGCCGTACACGGGCAGAGGCTTGCGGTGACGGATATTGTTGATGAACAAAGGTATCAGCTTCTCGGGAAACTGATAGGGACCGTAGTTGTTGGAACAGTTGGTCACTATCACAGGCATACCGTATGTATCATGGAACGCCCTCACGAAATGGTCCGAGGATGCCTTTGACGCACTGTACGGGCTGTGTGGGCTATAGCGGGTGGTCTCCCGGAAGAACTCGTCCCCGTAGACCATGTGTGCGCTTATATCGGAACGCATACCCTCTGGACGTGTCAACTCCAGTGCCCCGTACACCTCGTCAGTGGAGATATGGTAGAACAGCTTGCCGTCACAGTCGCTGTTCCAGCAGTGCTTGGCGGCCTGAAGTAGGGACAGCGTACCCAGCACATTGGTCTTGGCAAATGAAAGCGGATCCATTATGGATCGGTCTACATGGCTCTCCGCCGCCAGATGAATGACTCCGTCTATGCCGTATCTCTGGAAAATTCCGCAGACAGTCTCGAAGTCACAGATGTCGGCCTTGACAAACACGTAGTTGGGAGCATCCTCGACATCTTTGAGATTGGCCAGGTTGCCCGCATAGGTCAGCTTGTCCAGATTCACTATGCGGTACTCGGGGTACTTATGTACGAAAAGGCGGACCACATGGCTTCCGATAAAGCCCGCACCGCCGGTTATCAGTATATTGCGTCTATAATTCATATCCATACAGGTCTTCATTGTAATCAAATAGTTCCGGGACATCCTTCAGCTGCGGATGCCGGGTATCCTTTTCCGACAGGATCACATCCTGCGGTCTAATCTTCCAGTCTATGCCGAGTGTCGGATCGTCCCAAGCCACAGCTCCCTCGCTCTGAGGCGCATAAAAGTTGTCGCACTTATACTGGAAAAGGGCTGTCTGACTCAGTACACAAAAACCGTGCGCGAATCCTCTGGGAATGAAAAACTGACGGTGATTCTCTCCCGACAGCTCGACTGCCACGTGTCTGCCGAATGTCGGAGAACCGCGGCGGATATCCACGGCCACGTCCAGGACTGTTCCCTGCACTACCCTCACCAGTTTGCTCTGGGCAAAAGGAGGTTTCTGAAAGTGCAGCCCCCGCAGCACTCCGTATGAGGAATACGACTCATTGTCCTGCACAAACTTGACCGGACG
>DXAW01000125.1 GCA_019116865.1 Candidatus Coprenecus stercoravium
ACGGGCGATTACGCTTTTCAGGACTACACCGCCATCTACACTGACTGAACCGCCCAATCTCAGACAGAATCAAACTGATACCCAGTCGATATGGATGCCGCGGCGTTCCATGCCACGGAACCATGTCATCTGCCGCTTGGCAAACTGGTGGATGGCGATGGCTAGCTTGGCACGCATCTCGTCATAGCTCATCTGCCCTGTAAGATACAGAGTGACGAACTTATATTCCAGACCGTAGTAGATAAGATCCTCGGGAGAAAGACCGCTGTTGAGCAGACGGCGCACCTCGTCTATCATCCCTTCCTTAAGCCTGGCATCCAGACGGCGGTCGATACGGGCGTTGCGTTCATCCCGGCTGACAGATAGACCTATATAATGCACCTCGTCCGGAGCGAACTCCACCATGCTCTTACCGAACACTCCGGTATCCTCAGGATGCTCCTTCTGATACACCGCTATCTCGATGGCCCGTATGAGCCGCTTGCGCGTGTCGTAGTCCGTCGTATTGTGCGGAGTCGTCAGGGACTTGAGCATGCCGATCAGATATTCGTCGGAATACTGCTCGAGCTCCGTGCGGAGAGCCGGATTGGAAGGTACCTCCGGAATGGCGTAATTGCGGGTCACAGACTCGATGTACAGTCCTGAGCCGCCGCAGAGTATGACCGGACGGCCACGGGACACGATGTCATTGTATGCGGTGGCGAAATCCCTCTGGTAACGGAAAATATCATACCGCACCCCGGCATCCACTATGTCTATCAGATGATAGGGCACCGGCCGGCCCTCGTAGACATACTCGCCGAGATCTTTCCCCGTACCGATGTCCATACCACGGTATATCTGCCGTGAATCGGCCGAAATAATCTCAGCCCCTGTCTTTCCGGCCAGTTGCACCGCATAGCGGGTCTTGCCCGAAGCCGTAGGCCCCAGGACAACTGTAAGCCTGTATCCTTTTTCATCCATAATCACATAGTTTTACGCTTTGTACGATACTCCTTGGGAGACATTCCCGTATTACGCTTGAAAAAACGGCTCATCGACGTGTGGTCCGGGAAATTGAAATAATGAGCAATCTCTCCCACCGTAAGCTCGGGATTGTCCAACTGGACCTTAATCTCAGCCGTAAGCTGGGCGTCTATAAGCTGTTTGGGTGTCTTCCCGTCAAAATTCTCCGCCACGATATCACTCAGATACCTCGAAGATATGCCCAGTTTCCCGGCATAGAAAGAAAGCATCCGCTCCTGTGTGCTGTTCTCCCTGATAAGCCGGACAAACTGATGGCAGAGCATCTGCCTTCCGGCATTCTCCAGGGCAACGGACCTGCGCTGAAGAGGAACGGAATTATAAAGACACATAAGCATACTTTGGACGAAATTCTGCTCGATATATCTTCTGAACCGAGGTATGCTGCGTGAGAACAGCAGCGCAGCCATATCCATCCACAACATCACTCCGTACCACTCCTGCTCGGAAGCCCCTTCCTCCAGATGATCAAAGCACGGATATTCGTGAAGATAATTGAGGAAATCCGTATCGAGCGGCAGCAGGGCCTTGAGCATCACCTCTTTGGGATACAGCAGCATCCGCACCGTAAAGTCAGGCGAAGGATTCACCGCCTGCACCAGGCCGCCTCCCAGAAAAAACAGACCGACCCCTCTGCGCATATTGTAGCTCTGTATTCCGGTGGATATTTCCGCAGAGCCCCGGGTACACACTATCTGCACATCACAACCGAACCTGCACGGATTGCGGACCAGATCCGCCATGTCTGTTTCCTTATAAAGAATCTCGGGAGTATCAGAGAAAAACGCCTTTTTCATCCTTTTCCATTACTGCTTACGGACACAAATCTAATCATTATACGGAAACTGCTTAGGATTTATCATGAAGAAATGTTATATTTGTGGAAAGAAGTTTTAAAACCTATGGAAGTTTACGACAACAATTACCGCAGGCCTGTGTATATCGAAAGACAGACCAACGGATTAGGTACGGCAGGATTCGTTCTGTCCCTGATTACATTCATCTTCGGATGGGTTCCGGTATTCGGATGGATCATATGGGCATTAGGACTTGTCTTCTCATTCATCGGCATGTTCAGCAGACCGAGAGGACTGGCCATTGCCGGATTCATCATATCCTTGATTGACATCATCTTCATACTGTTTCTATTTGCCATTATTGCGGCGGCGCTGGGACTGGCCGGTGCGTCCACCGCTCTGTACACGATGCTTTAACCCATAAATACAAACGCCATGAACACTCAACCACGTGCATTTATCTTCCTGGCCGAAGGCTTTGAGATTACCGAGGCCATGGCCCCCGCCGACATCCTGATAAGAGGCGGGATCGAGCTGAACATCATCTCCATCAGCGACACTCACGCCGTGACAAGTGCGCAGCGTATCAGTGTCAACGCCGAATTCACCCTGGACGAATATCCCCTGAATGACATCCGCAAGGAGGACATCATGATCTTTCCGGGAGGAATGCCCGGCACATCCAATCTCGCCGCATGTGCGCCGCTTATAAACAGAATGCAGAGGCATTTCGCCGAGGGAGGCACAGTAGCCGCCATCTGCGCGGCTCCGGGGCTGGTTCTCTCCCTGCTGCCACTTGAGAAGGTAGTCGAAGCAAAAGGCAGTCTCAAAATGACTTGCTACGAAGGATTCGAGCCGGAACTTACAGCTAAAGGCGTAACAATCGTAGATCAGCGCCAGGGCGTTGTCGAGGACGGCAACATCATCACCGCCAGCGGTCCGGGCCACGCCATAGCGTTCGGACTGAAGATTCTGGAACGCATCTCGGGATCCGAAGCCGCAGAGACCATCGCAAAGGCCCTCATGCTCTAGCCTTGAAGAGATGAGGTAATGTCGGCCAGCTCGGCCGTTATGGCCTGCTGTCTGCGTTTGTTATACTCCAGCGACAGGTTGTCAATCAACTCCTGCGCATTATCAGTAGCCGTCTGCATGGCAATCATGCGGGCGGCATTTTCTGCCGTAACACTGTCCAGCAATACACGGTACAGGCGGATACGTGTGACAGAAGGAAGCAATGTTGCAAGAAGCACGTCTGAATCAGGCTCAAGTATATAGTCGCGCACAGCCTCACGGCCAATATTGTCCACACTGACCTCGACAAACGGCAGCAGCTGGTCAGTTGTCGGAATCTGACGGCCCATGGAACGGAAATGATTGTACACCATATAGACTCTGTCAATGCGGCAAGCCACATAGTCATCCATAAGCTGTGTCGCCAACGGAGCAATACCGTCAAATGAATATTTTCCCACCATCTGTCTGTAATCCAGACATACTTTCATGGCCGGTGCGAAACGGGAAGCAAAAGCGGGACGGGTGACAGCCTGAACCATCCTCTCTCCTACCGGATACACGGTAATCTCCGCAAAGCCCTCCGCCAGCAAAGCGGATAACGCCGAGGTCAACTGACGCACGGCATTGGCGTTGAATGCTCCGCAAAGCGAGCTGTCCGAAGCGAATGCTATGACCACAGCTCTGCGAAGCTCCTTATGAGGAAGATAAAGCGGCGATGCGGTGACGACATCAGGGTCGCTGCACAGAGCGGCGACAGTCCCCGTGAAGCGGTTCTCATACCTGGCAAGCGCTTCTGCTGCGGCCTGGACACGATGAAGTTTGGCCGATGAGACCATCTTCATGGCCGAAGTAATCTTCAGCGTATTCTCTACAGAGTTTATACGTCCTTTCAGCTCTTTAAGCGCAGCCATGGCCCTATGCTTTTAATGTGGCGGCCACCTCGGCTGCCGCTGTCTCTATCCTGTGACTCGTCTCGTCATCGAGTGTACCGGACGAGAGTTTGTCAAATACTCCGGAGGTTTTGAGAGACTCTATCAACAGTCTTTCAAAATCAGCGACATGTTCCATCGGCACATCCTTCAGAAGTCCGTGCGTACCGCAATATAGCACCGCTATCTGCTGACCCACAGGCATCGGGCTGTACTGAGGCTGAACAAGCAGCCTGGTATTCTTACGGCCCCTGTCTATAACGGAAGCCGTCACAGGATCCATATCGCTGCTGAACTTTGAGAACGACTCCAGTTCCCGGTACTGGGCCTGGTCTATCTTCAAGGTTCCGGCCACTTTCTTCATGGCCTTGACCTGAGCATTGCCGCCCACACGGGATACTGATATACCGACATCTATCGCCGGCATATTGCCCTCATTGAAGAGGTCCGTATCGAGGAATATCTGACCGTCGGTAATCGATATCACGTTAGTAGGAATATAGGCCGACACATCGCCCGCCTGAGTCTCTATGATGGGGAGCGCCGTCAATGATCCGCCTCCGCGCACCTTGCCTTTCAGTGAAGCAGGCAGGTCGTTCATCTCCCTGGCCACCTCCTCCTGCGCGATAATCTTGGCCGCCCTCTCAAGCAGACGCGAATGCAGATAGAATATATCGCCGGGATAAGCCTCACGGCCTGATGGACGACGGAGAATCAAAGACACCTCACGATAGGCCACGGCCTGCTTGGACAGATCGTCGTACACCACTAAGGCATGCCGTCCCGTATCACGGAAGAACTCTCCGATAGCGGCTCCGGCGAACGGTGCGAAATATTGTACCGCAGCCGGGTCCGATGCAGTAGCCGCCACGACCACGGTATAGTCCATCGCTCCGTAACGGTGCAGCACCTCCACTAGATTGGCCACCGTGGATGCCTTCTGGCCCACAGCCACATAGATGCAGTAAACAGGGTCTCCGGCCTCGTAATTGGCCCTTTGATTGATAATGGTATCCACCGCTATGGCAGTCTTGCCCGTCTGACGGTCTCCGATGATAAGCTCCCTCTGTCCGCGTCCGATGGGAATCATGGCGTCGATGGCCTTGATACCGGTCTGTAGCGGCTGATTGACAGGCTGACGGAATATGACTCCCGGAGCCTTGCGGTCCAAGGGCATCTCCACTCTCTCACCGGCAATCTCCCCGGCTCCGTCTATCGGCTCTCCGAGAGGATTGATCACACGTCCGAGAAGGCCTTCTCCTACCTCTATGGACGCCGTATGACCCGTCCGGCGGACCATATCTCCTTCCTTGACCTGATCGGTAGGTCCAAGCAGCACGGCTCCGACATTGTCTTCCTCAAGGTTCATGACCACAGCCTTCATTCCGTTGTCGAACTCAAGCAGCTCGCTGGCCTCGGCGTTGCGCAGTCCGAATATACGCACCACGCCGTCGCTGACCTGAAGCACGGTCCCGACCTCGGCATATTTTGCGTCAAGATCGATTCCCTGCAGCTCCGCCAACAATGCTCCGGAAACTTCCGAAGGCTTTATCTTATCTGTATTATCACTCATATTCTATTATTTAATCATTTTATATCTTCTTGGCCGGATTGCTTCCCAATCTGCGGCGCAGGAGTCTCAGCTGTGAAGCCACACTAGCATCTATCAGAGTGTCCTCCATCCTGAACACGAAGCCTCCGATAATCGAAGGGTCCACTTTAGAGGAAATATTGACAGTACACCCGCAACGGTCCTCCATCATCCTGCGGACAGCCTCCCCGACCCCGTCTCCGAGAGCAGCTGCGGTAATCAGTTCCGCCTCCTTGATGCGGTGCCTTTCCCTGTAAATATCCACGAACGAATGCAGGATAAAATACAGGCACGACTCCCGGCGGTGACGCAGGACCATGTAGACAAAATCCCTCAGACTGCGGCAAGGACTGTCCCCCAGCAAGGCGAATATCACCTTAGCCTTATCCTCCTGAGACACCATAGGGGAAAGCAATGTCTCCCTTACTGCCGGCACATAGTCATAATGCTGCGTCAACGGCAGCAGCTGACGATACACCTCAGCCTCCTCTCCGGCCTCTGCGGAATATTCCGCAAGGGCCGTAGCATAGCGTCTCGATATCAGTCCTATATCCATGCCGTTATGCCTCCTTGTTATCGGCAGCAGCCTTTCCGCGTTCCATCTCCGAGAGCAGCTTCTCAGCCAGCGCTGTCTGCGCCTGCGGATCCTCCAGCTTGCCGCGCAGAATTTTTTCGCTGACGGCGACAGAAAGCATGGCTACCTGATGCCTGGCTTCCCGGAGTATTGCCTCGCTTTCATTGCGCGCACTGAGACGGGCAGCGGCAATAATCCGCTCACCCTCCTCTCCCGCACGCTGACGGGCCTCGGCGAGAATCTTTTCCCTTGCGTCCGCCGCAGATTTGAGTATGTCTGATTTCTGTTTGTAGGCATCCTGACGCACTCCGTCCATCTCCGTCTGAAGTCCCTCAAGCCTGCGCTGAGCCTCACCGGCCGCCTCAAGAGAGGAGTCGATGTACTTCCTGCGCTCGTCCAAGGTCTTCTGAATAGCCGGGAAGCCGAACTTGGCCAGCACTCCGAAGACAATAAGGAACGCTATGGTCATCCATATCAGCAGTCCCGGTTCCGGTTGCAACAGTCCCATAGCACGCCCTCCTTATTACAAAGCCAGGAAACAGATTACCACTGCGAACAACGCCACGCCTTCTATCAGGGCGGCGATAATAATCATGTTGGTCCTTATCTTACCGGCGGCATCCGGCTGACGGCCTATAGCCTCCATCGCCGAAGATCCGATTTTACCGATTCCGATACCCGCACCTATTGCGGCAAGACCTGCGCCTATTGCGGCTCCTAATATTCCCAATTCTGTCATAACTATTGTTTATTATTGGTTTTACTTATTGTTTTCTTATCTTTTCCGCCCTCCTGAGCCAGGCCGATGAACACTCCGGAGAGCATGGTGAACACATATGCCTGAAGGAATGCGACCAACACCTCAAGACAGTTCATGAAAATGGCGAACAGCACGGCCACGGCACTCATGGTCCCGTTCATGAACGCACCCATTCCGGCCGTGACGAATATGATGCAGACCAGACAGATAATCGCGGCATGTCCGGCCAGCATGTTGGCGAACAGTCGGATCATCAGGGCAAACGGCTTGGTGAATATGCCTATGAACTCTATCACGGGCATAAACGGAACAGGCACTTTGAGCCATGTCGGGACTTCAGGCCAGAAAATATCCTTCCAGTAGGCCCTTCCGCCGAAAAGGTTAATGGCGATAAACGAGGCAAGGGCCAGTACGAATGTCACCGCTATATTGCCGGTCACGTTGACCCCTCCGGGGAAGAA
The DNA here is from genome assembly GCA_019116865.1 of Candidatus Coprenecus stercoravium. GTDB lineage: Bacteria > Bacteroidota > Bacteroidia > Bacteroidales > UBA932 > Coprenecus > Coprenecus stercoravium. Next base: position 7,150 of record DXAW01000125.1, read on the forward strand.
CGGTATCAGGCTCATGAAGTTGTTGATAAGGATGAAGAAAAACACAGTCAGCAAGTACGGTGCGAACCTGCGCCAGTTATCCCCGACCGCAGGCTTGATAAGGTCATCCTCTATCGACTCCACCGCCCACTCCATCAATGCGGCAATGCCTCCAGGACTCTGCTTGATGCCGTTGCGCCTATGTATACGGGCGGCCGTAAGGACTACTGCCAGCACTATGGCGCTGTTGAGCAACAATGCCGCCACCGTCCTGGTCACGGACATATCGAAAGGCCTGACAGTCGTGCCGTCAGCAAGAGTCTCCACCACCTTTCCCGTATATTCTCCGTCAGAGGCTATGCTGAATCCCTGATATGACGCACCTCCGCTCAGATTTCTTGAGGAGAAACAATGCCATCCCGTGGCCGGACTGTGAAGTATGACCGGCAGATACAGATTGACCTCCTTGGTCCCGAACGTACCCACATGCCACCAGTAACTATCCTCGAAATGCTCGAGCACCACGGACTTTACGTCAAACTCCTTCTCTCCGTCTGCTGCGAAGAGCGGCTGAACTGAGAAAAGCACCGGCAGCACAAAGGCCAATATGTATTTCATCCGTCTCATGGCTGCACTGTCTCCACACATGCTTCTATCCTGTCATCCAGCAAACGGACACAGCCGGAACGCACGGCCACCGTCATCTCCTCTCCTGACACAGTCGTATAGACGATATTGCCCGGGCTGAGAGAGGTAAGCAGCGGCGCATGTCCGGGAAAGACCTCGAACCCGCCGGCCGTACCGGGGAAAAAGACCTTCGAGACATCCGTGTCGCACACTGTCCTGACCGGAGAGATTATCAGAAGTTTCATCATGAAAGCAACTGCTCACCCTTACGGATGGCCTCCTCTATTGTACCGACATTGAGGAAAGCCTGCTCCGGCAGACGGTCCACCTCTCCGTCGAGAATCATCTTGAAACCACGTATGGTATCCTCTATCGACACCATCTGGCCGGGGACTCCGGTAAACTGCTCGGCCACCGAGAACGGCTGGGACAGGAACCTCTGAACACGGCGGGCCCTGTTCACTACGGTCTTGTCCTCATCGGAAAGCTCGTCCATGCCCAGAATGGCGATAATATCCTGCAGTTCCTTGTTGCGCTGAAGTATCTGCTTGACTCTCTGCGCCACATTATAATGTTCCTCTCCCACGATGTTGGGATCCAGAATCCTCGATGTGGACTCAAGCGGGTCCACAGCCGGATATATACCCAGCTCGGCTATCTTACGGCTGAGCACCGTAGTGGCGTCCAGATGGGTAAATGTCGTGGCCGGTGCAGGGTCGGTCAGGTCATCGGCAGGCACGTAGACAGCCTGTACGGAAGTAATGGAACCATACTTGGTGGAGGTGATGCGCTCCTGCATCTGTCCCATCTCGGAAGCCAGCGTCGGCTGATAGCCCACCGCAGAAGGCATACGTCCAAGCAATGCCGACACCTCGGAGCCGGCCTGCGTAAAACGGAATATATTGTCGATGAAGAAGAGGATATCACGCTTCTCTCCTGTCTCCCTGCCGGCATCCCTGAATGACTCTGCTACTGTAAGTCCCGAAAGGGCCACAGACTGACGTGCTCCGGGCGGCTCGTTCATCTGGCCGAAGACAAGTGTCGCCTGAGATTTGGCGACCTCATCGTAGTCCACCTTAGACAGATCCCAATGACCCGACTCCATGCTTTTCCTGAACTCATCCCCGTATTTAATGACTCCGGATTCTATCATCTCACGCAGCAAATCGTTGCCCTCACGGGTACGCTCTCCCACACCGGCAAACACCGAGAATCCGTTGTGCCCTTTGGCTATATTGTTGATAAGTTCCATGATAAGCACCGTCTTACCTACTCCGGCGCCTCCGAAAAGGCCGATTTTGCCTCCTTTAACATAAGGCTCCAGAAGATCTATCACCTTTATTCCGGTATAGAACACCTCCTGTGTAGTGGCAAGGTCATCGAATTTGGGCGGTTCACGGTGTATAGGAAGCTCTCCGCTGCGGTCCAGCTCACGCATGCCGTCGATGCTGTCACCAGTCACATTCAGCAGACGTCCCTTGATCTGATCGCCCGTAGGCATCGATATAGCACGCCCCTCTGCCCTGACTTCCAGATGACGCTGAAGTCCGTCCGTAGACTCCATCGCAATAGACCTGACAGTATTCTCCCCTATATGCTGCTGCACTTCTACTGTAAGTTCCGTTCCGTCCTTTCTGAGGACAGTCATGGCCTCGTGTATGCCTGGAAGATGCGCATCGGGTCCGGCATCGGGGAAACGCACATCCACGACCGGCCCTATAATCTGTGATATATATCCTGTCAATTGCATATACTGACTGAAAACTCTAAAAATTTTTTCATCTTGGAGTTCTCCGAATATTGTGCCAGACAGTATTTAAATCTGAATTATTTTATGTCTTTACAGGTACTCTTCCGGCCGATAAAAAAACTGGGGATAATTTTCCGCACACATTGGCACATTATATGTATCTTTGTAGTTTTATGGCAAAGGCGAAAAGCAAAATAGAAATCCGCAACAAGAAAGCCTCGTTCGAATACGAGTTCTTGGAAAACTACACCGCAGGAATCGTCCTGACCGGCACCGAGATAAAGTCCATCCGCGCCGGCAAGGCCTCACTTGTGGACAGTTACTGCTATTTCTCCGGCGGAGAGCTTTACGTCAAGAACATGCACATCGCCGAATACTGGTGGGGCACCTTCAACCGCCACGACCCTAAACGCGACCGGAAGCTGCTGCTGAACAAAAAGGAATTGCGCAAACTGGCAAGGGCTGTCAAGGAGAAGGGACTGACCATCGTAACCCGCCGGCTGTTCATCGCCGAAAGCGGCTACGCCAAGCTGGACATAGCTCTGGCCCGAGGCAAGAAAGAATACGACAAGCGCCAGTCCATCAAGGAAAAGGACCTGCGTCGCTACTCCCCCGAATAACAATCACAGAAACTTTGCAATAGAGTGATTATTGGCAATGTACTTGATCAGGAACACCTGTTCTCCATCAACATCGTAAACATTGTAAAAGACATACCAACTGGTAGCAGTACTTGACTTAAATACAGAATACAATAATTTCTGCCCGTACTTTTTAAAATAAGCAGGAGCAGAAATCTTCACCTTTAAATGAAGATTGTCACGAACATCGTCAAGCAGGTTCTCCACATAATTGAATGCACTGTCTTTAAATCCAAAGTATCCTTTTTCATACAGAACATCCACCAGTGCATTAAAATAGACACACTTATATACTTTAATGTACCAACACCAAAATCTCTGCCTTGATACATATACAAAGATATATAATTAAAGTATGTATCATGGCAACTGATAACTTTTTAGATAAAAAATCTGTTCTCGGTTTGGCGGAGCGAGTTCCTATGTGTCCCCCCCCCGAGACAATAGTCTTTGCTGATAGTATACAATGGGGCGGTGGTTCTTTATCAAACAAAAATCAACATCAATATAATGAGAATATATCCGCTACCAATGTATCAAATCGGGAAATGATACGAAAACTGGCTATTGGTCAAAGCATTGCCTGTAAAATTAAGATAAATGGAGAACAAGAAATTCTACCTTTGTTTTTGGTCTCAATGACAAATGGTGTTTCGGCATCAGGTTCAATATCCACCTATATTACAAAAGGAACCACCGTGCTGAATGATGGCAAAATAGCAGGAGTAATATTTAAGTACATATATCAACTAATAAAAACCACAGGGCTATCAAGGATAGTTGAATCACTTAATTGCCATGTCTATATACATGATTGGGGAACACTTTGAACACAATACTATATAGTTAAATCCCACGCAATCTCAAAATTGTGTGGGATTTTCTGTTCAAGTCATTGGATTCTCATAACTATTTCTCTTGCATACTCATCTGCAATGTTCTCCGCTGTGGCTCCAATCTTCCCTAATCTTGGAAATTTTCTCACAATCGCACCACGAGCGGTCCCAGACAAATGTGGCAATACCAAAATGTTCTGCAGTCCCATTTTCTTGCACATCCTTTCGGCACTTCTGCCAAGACACACAATTACAGTGGGTTTGACAATATCTATCTCTTGTATCATAATTTCTGCATACTCGTCTATATGAGCATCGGAGAACTCATCGGTTGTCTTGTGGTCATAGATAAAGAACTTATTGGCATCGGTCAGATAAATGCCATATCCATTGGCTACCAGTCTCTTCACGAGCAAGTCCATCATTTTGCCACCTCTCGCATTCTGTCTATGCTCCAATGAGTGCAAGCCAAATGGACTTGAAATAACTGCATCATAGCATTCTCCATAATACTTGTTGTTCCTCAATGGGTCTTGTGCAACAATCATTATATGCTTGTTGTCTTGAACATTGAACCAAGTGGGCAAGTCCACACCGATAGCCCCCTTATGCAATG
>DXAW01000126.1 GCA_019116865.1 Candidatus Coprenecus stercoravium
GGTGGAAGAATAAGTGTTGCAGCCGAATATGTGCTGCTGCCTGAAAGCCCGGAACTCTGAGTAGAGCCGGTATTCGGCTTCGAGAGATGCGTATGTCATAGGCTGCGGGCTCCAGTACTTGAGCACCCAGATGTCGGCATCGATACCCTTGCTGAGAACGCTTTCGAACGACATATTGACATTGGCGGCGGAGGTGTTGCCGCCGAAGATGTAGTCGGCCCCGGCATCGCTGTACATGCGGGCCATGTAGCTGCCTCCTCCTGGAACGTCCCATGAGGCTCCGTACTTGCGCTCGGCCAGCAGGGTGGGACGGTGTGAGTCTCCGCCGTTATCCTCGATGTGCCTTGAAACGGTATCCCTGATGCGGTTGTATTCGGTCTCGGCCTCCAGGAAGAGGGAGTCGGCCCTGTCGGGACAGCCGAGCAGCAGGCCGAACAGCCTGACCCATTCGGTCCGGCCCAGAGGCAGATTCTCCATATAGTCGGCTGCCTCGATGATGGGAATCCCCAGCTTGCCGGCCGCTCCGTAGTTGCTGTTCTGAAATGGCGAGGCGATGATGACCTGCCCGCCGGCATCGGCTATCCGCTCCACGCTGGGGGAGACGGAGCTGCCGCAGTCGGTGATGCGTCCTCCGTCCACTCCATCGAGTACTGCCTTGCAGGTCATGTACTCCGGCTCGCATACTCCGGTGATGCGCTCTGTCTCTCCGAGTGCGTCGATTATCGAGGCATGTACCGAAGAGTAGACAATGATCCGGTCGATAGGGGTGCGTATCAGTGTGCCTTGAGGCAGGTCTGCCGGCAGGGGGCCGCTTTTAGGTACGAGGATGTACCGGTGCAGTATCCTGGCGGTGTCCCAGGGATTGGTGATTTCGGCCACTGAGTAGCCGTCGCAGCCGGTGATGCTCAGGTACTGCGCATACCGCATCACTGCTTTCTCTCCGTCCGCCGCTCCGTTCCCGCCTCTTCCGCAAGAAAGAAGCACCATGGCCAGCACAACCGCCGCCGATATCCTTATTGCCGTTCTTTTCATATCCATTTTAATATGTCTGCAAATATATCCACGCATAACATTTGCGCAAAATATAATTTCATAATCTGCGGAAATAGGATTTTGAGCGCACTTGCGCAGATTACAACCGGGGCTTGGATTTATTCTGCAGGTAGAGTATATTTGCAGGCTTGGAAATAGAATATGGGAAAGGACAGTCAGAAAACGGTGGAGAGGCAGATACTGACGGCATCGTATGTCAGTATCATAGGCAATGGTCTGTTGTCGGTGGCCAAAATCGTGACGGGTGTGATAAGCGGCAGTTCTGCTGTGGTGGGCGACGGTATCGACTCAGCGTCGGATGTGGCGGTGTCGGTAGTGATGATTGTGGCAGCCAAGGTCATGGGACGCCGCCCCAACCGCAAATATGTCTACGGCTATGCCAAGGCGGAGTCGATAGCCACCAAGATACTGTCGATGCTGATATTCTTCGCCGGAGCGGAGATGCTGATTTCTGCCGTGGAGCATCTGTTCTCGCACGAGGAGAAAGTGATGCCGGGAGCCCTGGCCATATACGTGACCGTTTTCTCGATAGTCTGCAAGCTGCTGCTCTCGCTGTATCAGACCAGGGTAGGAAAGCGTACCGGCTCGTCCATGCTGACGGCCAACGGGGTCAATATGCGCAACGACGTGATCATCTCGCTGAGCGTGCTTGTCGGCCTGTTCTTCTCGTTCATCCTCGACATGCCTGTGCTGGATTCGGTTACGGCCCTGCTCGTGAGCCTTTTCATCATCCGCTCGGCCATCAGGATATTCATGGACTCCAATGTGGAACTTATGGACGGCGTGAAGGATGAGTCTGTCTATCAGAGGATATTCGATGCCATAAGCAAGGTGGACGGAGTCAGCAATCCCCACAGGGTCCGCTCCCGCAGTATCGGCGGCAAATATATGATTACCCTCGACGTGGAGGCTGACGGCGGGATGACTCTCAACCAGGCCCACGCCCTCTCCAACCAGATAGAGCAGAATATCCGGGACAATATCCCCGAAGTCTACGATATCGTGGTCCACATCGAGCCTACCGGCACATGCCCCGAGGACACCTTCGGCATCAAATAACCGCCGCCGCACTTCCCACTTCCTGCCAAGATCTGGCTCCCCTATCTCCCTTTTCCGCAACGGCAGAGAATCACGGGAAACGCTGCCGTTGTGGATGGGCTTGGAAACGTACACCGCCTCCACAGGCATTCTGAGCCGCATTTACCGCTTCTCCTTGTTACGCAACGGCACCGAATCACGGAAAATGCTGCCGTTGTGGAGCTGCTTTTCCCACGACCCCTCTTTACAGGCCCCTGTGGATGGCATTTTCTCTCCGCCCCTACATCACAACGGCAGTATTTTCCACAATTCTGTGCCGTTGTGGAGCGGACTTCGAGATGTATATTGATTGAGAAGAGCCTCTCCGCCTCGCCCCCCTCTCAGTATCTGTTATGTGTTTTTTGCGTGAACGCATGTGAATAAGTGCGGTATGAAAAAAGATGCAAAACAGATAGGGCCGTATGGAGGCGAATTCCGGGCAAAAAGGGCAGTATCTGTTATGAGGCCTTAAAGTTAAGTGGATGAATATGCGTGCGTTATGACGATTGCAGGATTACAGATAGCGGGGTGTGGAAATATGAAACATGGAAATATGCGGAGGACAAGGGAAAGTGAAATCACTGAGAGTGTCGGAACTAGCGGCCTCCGTTCTTTGAGAGAAAGAGGCAACATGCAGAGGATGAATG
>DXAW01000127.1 GCA_019116865.1 Candidatus Coprenecus stercoravium
TGAACTGGGGACCTCATGATTATGAATCATGCGCTCTAACCAGCTGAGCTATCTCGCCATCATTTTGTTGAGCTACCAGGAGTCGAACCTAGATTTACAGAGCCAGAATCTGTCGTGCTGCCATTACACCATAGCTCAGTGCGAATCGGAGCGCAAAGGTACACAAATTTTATAAATAGCAAAAAATTTTTGCAATTATTCACGGATGACCTGGACCTCGTTGTATATGCCCAGCTTAATGATAGAGGAGGCTTTACCGGTGGAGTTGTGTTCGAAGGCAGGGTCGACGGCGCAGTCTACGGACTTTTTCACGTCATCGCTGATATCCGCATATCTGCGCGGGGCAGGTGTCCCTGAGATATTGGCGGAGGTGGAGACGATGGGCCTCCCGAATCGGCGTATCAGTTCTATGCAGAAATCGCATTTGGGGATGCGTATGGCGATGCTTCCGTCCTCTGCGGTGACGTTCGGCGCCAGATTGATGCCTTCCGGGTAGATGATGGTCAGCGGTTTGTCGCTAAGGGACTCAACGGTGACGGCCATTTCCGGTATTTCGCGGACATAGCGGGCCACCATATCCATGTCGCTGGCCAGGATGATGAGGCTTTTGGAGTCTGACCTTTGTTTGAGGCCGAAAACTTTTTCTACGGCGTCTTCATTGGTGGCATCGCATCCGATACCCCAGATGGTGTCGGTCGGATACAGCAGGGTCCCTCCCGCCTTAAGCGCCTTGACGGCTTCGTCGATCTGTTCTTTTCTCTGTTTCATGATCCTAAAGGTTTAAGCTGTCTGTTATGTCAATGTCTGCAATTACCGGGTAGTGGTCGGAGTATCTTACACGTGGAGTCCGGTGTCCGCTTACTCTGACGCTCTCCGGAACAAATACATAGTCTATCCTGAGCAACGGCCAGAGTATTCTATAAGTGGCTCCGAATCCGCTTCCTGCTTCTCTGAAAGTGTCTTTCCGCCCTTTGCTCAGGTTTCTGAAGCAGTAGGACATGGGTGTATCGTTGACGTCTCCGCAGATGACAGCGGGAAGTCCGCTCTCCGGAATATTGTCAAGCAAAGCCCGTACCTGACTGCCTCGTTTGGTGGAGGATTTTCTTACTTTTTCATGTATTTCCGTAAATTCCTGGGAGAATTCATCGTATCCTCCTTTGAGCTCCTTAATCATGGATGTCAAGGATATGTTGTTGGACTCCAGGTGTATGTTGTACAGTCTGAATGCGTCATGGCCGTAGTCAATATCGGTGTACAGGGCCATGTTGGTGGTGCCTCTGAATCTCAGAAAGCCGTCTTCTGTTATCGGCAGCCGGCTCAGTGTGACGTTGCCGACAAAATCTCCGTTGCGGAGACGGTAGAAGTGCTTGCGTATGTAGGGGTAGTCATGGAATAATTTGCTGATGGACGATGTGTCGGAGGTGCGGAACTCCTGCATGGATACTATCTGTGGATTCTCGTCCTCCAGTAATGCGATGACATTCCTTAGGTTGGTCTCCGGATTCCCTGTTCCGGAACGGAAGCCTCCGACATTGTAAGTCAGGATTTTTATACTTCCGTTACGCTCTGTCTCAGGAATGCTTTTGACCGGTATTTTCAAAAATGAGCCGGCGAAGAGCAGTGACGGGGCGATGGCTATGACCGGAATCCATACTGATGAGGACCATCTGAAAAGTGCGGTGAAGAACAGCAGTATGTTGATTATGAGTACGGGGATGAAATAAATTCCGAAAAAGCCGGCGGGAGGGAATACGGCCGGGTCTATCAGGACGGACACGTAGCTCAGCAGAAGCAGGATGCAGAAAAACGTGGCTATGACCCTGAAGGAGATGCTTAGAAATATCCTCTTCTTTTTCTTTCCCATCACCTGTCAGCGGTAGAGCCGGTTTCTCTTTTTCCAGTAAAGAATCATGACAAGACCGAAAAGCATGCCTCCGAGGTGGGCGAAATGGGCGACTCCGCTGTTTGTCCCGGTGACGCCGGAAAGCAGCTCGATGACTCCGAAAATGATTACCATCCATTTGGCCTTAAGGGCGATAGGAGGGAATATGAATTGCAGTACATTGTTCGGGAACATCATTCCGTAGGCAAGCAGCAGTCCGTAAATCGCACCGGAGGCTCCTACGGTGGGGATTCTGTTGATGGTTGCCTCGACAAGGCCGGGAGTCTCCGCAAAGGCTATCTGCAGATACATCACAAGCTCGTTGATCAGGCCCGCGCCGATACCGCAGACCATGTAGTAGAGGAAGAATTTCTTCCCGCCCCAGTAGTTTTCGAGCACGCTTCCGAACATGTACAGGGAGAACATGTTGAAGAATATGTGCCAGAATCCTCCGTGCATGAACATGTAGGTTATCACCTGGAATGGCTTGAAGAACGGGGAGGTGAAGTAGAACAGCGAGAATGTCTGGTACATGAACTGCTGTGCGAACATGGTGGCGACAAACACTATCGCATTGATTATTATGAGATTCTTGACTACGAAAGGCAGTCCCGGGCGGTAATATCCGTAATTGTTCATAAAAGTCTTTCTATATCTTCGTCTGTCAATACTGACATGCACTTCCTGCCTGACGGGGATGTCTCCGGTTCGGCGCAGGAAAACAAAGTATCTACCAAAAGTCGTGCCTCATCGTCTGTCAGCCGCTCGTCGTGGCAGGAACAGGCTGCTGAACGCGCCAGTTTTCTGGCTGTCTCCTCACGGGCCTCGGCTTTCATCAGGTCAATGGAGCCTGTTTCCGCCAGGACTGCCAGGAGGCTGTCGATGGCTTCTTCCGCTGATTCTCCGTCAGTGCCGAAGCCTTCGGGCAATCCTCTGACCTCGACGGTGCAGTCTCCTGCCGGCTCGATTCCGAATCCCAGCTGCCGCAGCTTTCCGGCATTCTCCATCAGAAGCGAGTATCTTTCCTGCGAGAGCCGTACTTCGCATGGAAACAATATCTGCTGGGAGACAGGTGTCATATTGTCAAGTTGCCGGAGATATCTTTCGTAGAAGATTCTTTCTCTTGCCCTTTTGATATCGACAATCATCAGCCCGGACCTCAGAGTGGTGGCCAGATACCTGCCGGAAATCTGCATGGTGCCGGAGGAGCCGGTGCCGCTGTCCTCGAATATGCGGTTGTAGCCGCTTACAATGGGCTGCGTTTGTTTTACGGAGGTGTCGGACGGCTTGAAGTCCGGAAGAATGGAATCATACCTGACGTGTTTCACCTGGCCGGGACGGCTGTAGCTTCCGGTGTAGTTGAAATGTGACGGGGCGGGTATGTCGGGCAGGGTGTCGTGATCGAAGTCGATGGTCGGGATGAAAGAATTGCGTCCCAGCGACTCCTTCACCACGGCTGTGAGAATCTCGAATATCTCTGTCTCGTTCTCGAATTTCACCTCGGTCTTGGAGGGATGTATGTTTACGTCCACATTCTCCGGTCCGGTCTTGAAAAATATATAGTATGAAGGGTAGGCTCCCTCGGGTATGAGCTTGTCGTAGGCTTTCATTACCGCTTTGTGGAAATAGGAAGACCGGAAATATCGTCCGTTTACGAAAAAGAACTGGTTCCCGGCGCTTTTGCGGGCGTCCTCGGGATTTCCTACGAATCCGCTTATCGTGATAATGCTGGTGGAGGTGCTTATGTCGATAAGCTCCTTTGCCATGTCCTTTCCCTCAATCTCAAGAATCCGTTGTTTCAGGGTATTGGCTTTTTTGAGATTGTAAAGGTCCTTGCCGTTGTGAGTCAGCTTGACTCCGATTTCCGGCCTGCATAGGGCGACGTGTGAGAATTCGGATAATATCTGGCGGAACTCGGTGCTGTCTGATTTGAGGAATTTCCTTCTGGCCGGTAGGCTGTAGAATATGTTGCGTATGGCGATGTTGGTTCCCTCCGGCATGGCGTCTTCCTCCTGACTTACGAATCCGTCAGGGGAGAATATGGTTTCCGAACCTGTCTCCGACCCCTTTTTTCTGGTTCTGAGTGTGACTTCCGCTACAGCAGCAATCGACGGCAGTGCCTCTCCTCTGAATCCGTAAGTCATGATGGACGAGAGGTCGGAGGCCTCAGCGATCTTGGATGTGGCGTGCCGCTCGAAGCACAGCCTCGCCTCGTCGGGTGTCATGCCGCATCCGTCGTCAATGACCTGAATCAGGGTCTTACCGGCATCTTCAATGATTACGCTTATATTGGACGCTCCGGCGTCCACGGCATTTTCCATCAGCTCCTTGACAGCCGATGCAGGCCGCTGCACTACTTCTCCGGCGGCAATGAGATTGGATATGCTCGAAGGCAGGATTCTTAACATTCCGATACAAAGATTACCGCATGGACTCCATGAATACCGTGAAGTATTTGGCGAAGTAAATAAGGAATGCGAAGAATATGAGGACGGACACCAGTCCGATGATTCTCGTGAGGTTCTTGTTCAGAGAGCCGCGTCTATTGTTGCGGGCCTGCTCCTGAAGCCGGCCGCTGATAAACATGCCGGGTCTGTAGGATTCGTCCTTCCATTCCTTGCCTTCACGCAGGGCCTTCTCTCTCAGGGCGTCATTTTTTACCTGCTCCCGGCGTTCCTTGCGTTCGTCCCAATATCTGGGCTCATAATGGAAAACGCGGTGTCTTGGTGTTTTGAAAAAAGAAATATTCATAATATGCAAAAATACGAAAATCTTTACACATTTAGTATATTTGCGGTTCATAATAATTAGTCTATGAGAAAATTTTTGATTTTTACGGCAGCATTTATGTTTATTATGACCGGCTGCAAAAATGATAAGCCCGCTGGCGGTTCGGGCCTTGCTCCCGAACTCAGTATGGAAAGAGAGTTTTTCGTACCTGCGGAGGGAGCGGATACCTCGGCGGCCTGCTTGGTGGAGAATCCTGTGAAGGGAGGTGTGCTGAAGGCGCAATCGGATGTGGACTGGATATCCAATATCAACTGCGGCAGTGCCGACGTGGCCATGAGCGTGGCTCCCAATGATTCCCGTCAGGAGAGGACGGCTGTGATGACGGTAGTGTACGAGTACGGAGATGGAGACACAGTGTGTACGGAATTCAATATAGTGCAGGCATGTGTTGAAATCGATGCGGATTACGTATTAGAGGCTACTGAGTTCAACGGAGTGTATTTCGGGAGTCAGTATGGCCATAAGGGAGAGCATTGTTACAATGTGTATCTTTCGGACAAGCCTATGGAGAACTCCTATATGGTGGACGGCGGAACATATTACCTGTTCGATCTGTTCACCGTAGAGCCTGAGAATTCACTGAATCCCCAGCCTGCGCCGGGAACGTATATTCTCGGAGAGGATAGGGAGACAGAATCCATGACATTCACCCCTGACAATTCCTGCCGTTTCTATCAGAGGGGAACCGGTATGCCGGAGCAGCTCTTTTTTACAGCAGGTACTCTTGAGATAAGCTATGAAGGTGACGTGGCTGTGTATGATGCTGTCCTTACTGATACTGAAGGCAAGGTACACCACGTATCGTATACAGGACAGAGCAGGTTCATCTATGACGGTATGACCGAGTTCCATGCTCTGGAGCAGGACTTGGATTTCGAAGTGCTTGTGACCGAGGCGTCGTGGCTGGCCAATGCCGGAGACTTGATGGAGATAAGCATCACGTTTACGGATATGAATCTGGACGGTGACGGTTACATTATCCCTCCCGGCTCAATATTATATGTGGATGTATTCATGCCCTTCAACGAGAACGGAGAGCTGACGCCTGGTACTTATTCTTTTGACAATAAGCCAGGTACGGCTAATTCTCTCTGTCCTGGAGAGATGACTCAGGAGAGCATGTATCCTTCGGGAACCTATGCCGATTATATAGACGAGTCCGAAATCGCATATACAGGACTGATCAGCTCCGGAAAGATGACAGTCAGCGGTAATGCCGGAAATTATGGCATTGAGTGCGAGTTTGTAACAGCCGAGGGACATAGTGTGAAATGCACTTACAGCGGCTTGCTTGTCGTGAAGAATCTTCCGGAGGGATTCTCGACGCTGACGCAGGACTATAAGTTGGATTTATCCGCTACTGTGGGCGAGATTGTATTCTGGGGAGATTATTATGAGGGCGGAGAGAACTGGATGATATATCTGGATCCCAGCGACGGTGTGACTGGAGATGCGTTTATGGCAGAGATTGTGGTGCCTGATGGTACGGGAGTATCGGGAGGCATCCCTACCGGAACATATAAACCGGCGTCAGGACTGAATCCTCTTCCCGGAGAGTACGTTACGGGACAGATATCCTCTGATGGAAACAGCTTTATCGGAACGATGTATTTGGGAGACTATGTCACAGACGGTCAGCAGACATATCCTCGAGCTTTCGCTCCGGCCATATCCGGAGACCTGAATATCGTCAATCTTGGAAACGGAGCATATGAGCTGTCATTTACTTTCATGGATGATAAAGGTCATGAATGGACAGGAGAGTGGTCCGGCAATATGGCTGTCTCAGACGGCACTGAGGACCTGTCGGTGTCAAAAGTATGCCGAAGAAGGTAGTAATTGAATGACGTATAAATAAGAACAGCCGGAGACATTCAATAATCTCCGGCTGTTCTTTATTTTAGTGTGGCGGATGGGTTTATCCGCAGTGGTAATAACGTCTTACAAGATCCATCATCAGGTTCGGATCATTTTTGATCTCTTCACGTATGTTGGCGTCGTTGTAGGCGCGGAGCATGGCGATGCGGCCGTCTATCATGCTCTTTGAGAATACACCTTTGGCCTCGTACAGTGCCCGGTTCTTCTCCAGCTCGTCAGCGGATTCAGCGCAGGATGTGGGAAGCTGTGCCAGTGAGTTGAGGATAGCTGCGTTCTTGTCGTCGTGGATATTGACGTCTACGTAGGTCTTCTTCGCTATGTCGAGTGCGTCGGGCAGCTCGAAGCCGATACGGGCTGCGGTGACCAGGCCGGCCAGCATAAGGTGGATGTCAGCGGAGCCGTCACCGGAGCGGAGTTCTACGGTCTGCTTGTCAGGCATCACTATATCGGGATTCTGGGGCAGTCCGTTAGTGATGGCGGACATATCGCTCTTGCCTGTCCATCCGAGAGGTACACGTACCAGTACGGAGCGGTTGCGGTCTCCCCAGCAGATGCTGGTGGGAGCTTCCTGGTGAGGCACGAGGCGGAAATATGAAGTCGGGTTGGCGTTTCCGAATGCGGTGAGAGACGATGCGCAGGTCATGTATCCGGCGATTGCCTTGCGGGCCTCGTCGGAGAGACGGCCGTCCTTGAGCATTACGGAGTGCTCGCCGTTCATGATGCGTGTGTGGAAATGCAGTCCGCTGCCGGCCTTGCCCTCTGTAATCTTGGGAGCGAAGGTGATATCGAAGCCGTACTGCCATGCGAGGGTGCGGAGAATCCACTTGGCCATCACGAGCTGGTCGGCTGCGGATTCAACAGGTGATACAAGGAACTCTATCTCATTCTGCTCGTACACCTTGCCGTCGAGGGTGAAGTTGCCGACCTCGGAGTGGGCGTACTTGATGTTGCCGCCGACCTGGGAGATGAGCTTCATGGCCTCGGTGCGGAAAGCCTCCACCTTGGTGAAAGGAGTGGACTCATGATAGCCGCGCTGATTCTCGGAGGGGAAGCAGCAGTCATCGTCGTAGATGACATAGAACTCCAGCTCGCCCATGGCCTCGAAGGTGTAGCCGGTGGCCTTCTTGAACTCCTCGTGAGCCTTGTGCAGGGTGTACTCGGGAGAGCTCTCCAGGGGCAGTCCGTCCTTGGTAAAATAGGAGCAGAGCAGTCCGAGTGTGGGAATCTCTGCGAAGGGGTCGAGGTAGGCCGTTGAGAAACGGGGAATGACGTAGAGGTCGCTCGAGCCGGCCTCGATATACGAGAAGAGGCTGGAGCCGTCCACCCTCTCTCCGAAAGAGAGGATCAGGTCGAGGTACTGAAGGCTGCTGACCGGGAAGTTGAGGGTCTTGAGCCTTCCGTCTCCTGCGATGTAGCGGAAGTTTACGACGCGTATGTCGTTGTCTGTGATGAATTTAATTATGTCCTCTTTGGTGAAGTCCTCCGGCATCTTGCCGATGGCGTTGACAAGAGGATTGATGTTGTACTTTAAAGGTGAGATCATAAAATTGTTTTGTTTAATATGGCAAATTAGTGCAAATTTTTTCAGTATTCCAATTAATTCTCAACTTTTCAGGCCGAATGCCGGATCGACCTTTATCAGGGCTGTCACCCCGAGTGTGACCATGCAGCAACCCATGATCCACCAGAAGAAACCGACATAACCCATCCATTCCTGAAGGGCACCGGCGAACATGCCCGGAATCATCATGCCGAGGGCCATGAATGCTGTGCATATCGCATAGTGTGAAGTCTTGCTCGGGCCTTCGGCGAAATACATCATATAGAGCATGAAAGAGGTGAAGCCGACACCGTAGCCGAACTGCTCGATGAAGACGCAGGCGTTGATCAGGACCAGATTGAGGATGGATGCCGGATCGGGCTGAGCCATGCTCATCCAGCAGAATACGCCGCAGGGCAGGGTGAGGGCCAGGGCCATGGGCCAGAGGCAGCGTTTGAGTCCGTAGCGCGACACGAGTACGCCGCCGAGGATGCCGCCGAGTGTCAGCCCGATGATGCCTATCGTGCCATAGACCAGACCGACTTGCGCTGTACCAAGTCCCAGACCGCCTTCGGATGCCGGGTCAAGTAGAAACGGATTGATCATCTTCACCAACTGGGCCTCGGGGAAGCGGTACAGCAGGATGAATGTTATAGCTATCCAGACATGCTTCTTTTGGAAAAATGAGCCGAATGTTCCTACGAATTCTTTGAATATGCGGGCGGTGCTGTGACCGGATGCCGGTCCGGTTACTGTAGAGGCCGTATCGGGATGGGGTTCAGGGTTCGGGCCCCAAGCAGAACACTCATCTCTGTGATTATTATCGGCTACTGCTCCGGAGGGCCTGTCCGCCGCCGGCCGTGGCAATATCTGCGAATGGTAAAATGCGATGAGCAGGAACAGCGCCGAGAGTATCAGAAAGGTCACCGCCCACGCTTTCGGCACATTCCCGAAAGCCGTCTCCATCCATCCGGCCGCCATTACGACACCGCCCTGCCCTATGATGGTGGCAAGACGGTAGAACGCGCTGCGGATTCCGACGTACAGCGACTGGTCCGAGGAGTCCAGCGCCAGCATGTAGTATCCGTCCGCCGCTATGTCGTGCGTGGCCGAGGCAAATCCGATCAGCCAGAACACAGCCAGCGACAGCACCACGTAACTGTCCAGCGGCAGGGTCAGCGCGATGGCCGCAAACGCTGCTCCGATAATGAACTGTGTTGTCACCGTCCACCAGCGCTTGGTTCTGATGATATCCACAAATGGGCTCCAGAACGGCTTGATGACCCACGGCAGATACAGCCAGCCGGTGTAGAAGGCGATGTCGGTGTTGGACATCCCGAGATTTTTGTACATGATGACCGACAGCGTGTTCACTGCCACATACGGCAGCCCCTCCGCCACATACAGGGTCGGAATCCACGCCATCGGCGGTATTCTCTTGCTTTTCATTTGCCTAATATAATTTTGTGAGGACGGATCCTCTGAAATAATGACTTAGGATGCGCTCAAATGTGCAGCCCTCGGCACTCATGGCGGCGGCTCCTATCTGGCACAGGCCCACGCCGTGTCCCCAGCCGGCACCGTGAAGGACAAACCGTTCCGGCATTTCCGCAGGGCCTTCGGTATCTACGACAAAGGCCGAGCTGTACAGGTGCGACTCGGACAGCCAGCGGCGTATCTCGAGTTCCTTGCCGACGGTGACGGTGCGCAGCGTACCCCTGATGAGCAGTTCGATGATGCGTCCGGAGGCTCCCCGGCGCAGTGGCCTGAGTTCCAGCACTGAACCGAAGTCAATGCCGGAGCGGCGGCGGAGCAGGTCGCTCAGCTCCTCCTGCGTGTATTCGACCCACCAGCGGTAGAAATCGGCGGTCTCCTGATCGTAGGAGTTCAGGACGGTGGAGAGCAGGGCCGGGTCGGAGGTGTTGCAGAAGGCCTTGGGCGAGGACAATATCCACTTGCGGGCAGTCTGCTCGTCGGAGAGATCCGGCAGAGAGTCTGAACCGTTGGAATCCCGCACGGGCCGCAGATAGGCATAGTCCTCGTCGGCCCAGCAGGCGGAGAACCGTTCGGAGACTCCTCCGCAGCATTTGGAGAAGCGGGTGTCGCAGATGGCTCCGTCCGGCCCGTCGGTCAGCACCAGTCCTCGGGTAGCCTTGATGGCCCGCCGGATATTGGCGTTTCCGGCCCGGAGCAGTCCCTGGTATCTCTGGCAGTGGTCGTCCGCGCATACGTCGAAGAGCGAATGGTCCTCCCTGTCGTACCAGCGGATGATGCGGTCATCGGAGGTGTCGGGTGCACCGCAGCTTCCGGACTTCCCGGTTGCTCCGCCCCCGAGCGTAGGCCGCGCCAGCAGCCACGACCGCGAGATGACGGCATGGGCCTTGAGGAACTCCTCCGGCGCGTCCCCATTCATTTCCGAGGAAATGACGCTCAGCAGATAATCCTCTGTCAGCACGCTGTTTATGGCCACAAGCCCGTCCTTCGAGGGCAGAATGGTCAGCCCGCCGGCGAACATTTGATCCTCCTCCCGCTCCCAATGGAAATTGATTCCTATCTTTACCCGGTGCAGTGTGAAGCCCCGGGAATCCCCCTCTTCGGGAGTGCTGCCCACAGGCTTGAATTCCAGCCGCCCGTAGCGTTTCCCGTTCCATTCCACCATTCCGTCCACGAGTGTAAATGCCTGTTCTCCGCAGATGCTCCCTTCCCGGGAGTCCGGACCTGTGAACGGCTGATTGAACCTGACTCGCAACTGAGGAGCGGTGAGCAGTCCCACGTCGATGACCGGCTGCCAGGAAGTATCGACGGTCTCCTCGATGATATCCCTGAGTACCTGCGCATTGACTCTCCTGAAATCCTCCTCTACCGGGACGATGAACACCCCTCCGAGGTCGACCGAGGCGGGACTGATGCGCACGGTCCTGTCTTCCGTGGCAAAGTAGCAGGAAGGGCGGTGGGCTTTGCGTGGAATGACCACGATGCGGTAATCCGTGCCGTTTTTCCAGCATAGGATATTGAGCTGCGGTTCGCCGGTGGCCGGGCTGACAGGCAGGGAGCGGAGCACCCGGAGGAATGCGGCTGTCGCGGAAGCCCCGTCCGGAGCGGTAATCACCGGCAGCCCCGGAATATAGGCCGATGTGACGGCAATGCTTGCACGGCCCGGGCGCATGACGGTCACGGGTCTCAATCGGTCAAAACGTGTTTCGACGGGAAGAAACCCCCTGCAGCCCATCTGGAAATGAAAATGGTCGGGGGCACTGGCTCCGCTCTCCGGGCCGTTGTAGAAGACCACCATGTCGGGGAAGGCCTCAGTCAGGCGCAGCATGTCGGGGAAGCGGCCGGCAATGCGCTGGGGAGTGTGCTCTACGGCCGGGACGGTGTAGTGCTCGGGGAAAATGGGGAAGGGGTTGACCAGCACCTCGTA
>DXAW01000128.1 GCA_019116865.1 Candidatus Coprenecus stercoravium
CCTCACCATAGCATTCGGCGACGAGGAGGGCAATGCGCTCACGGTCACATTCAAGTGCAGCCTGGACGCCAACAGCAACGTGGCCGCCGGCACATACAGCGTGTCGAAGACCTATCTCGACGCCGGTGACATCAGGCCAGGTGAGCAGTACGCTCCCTCTTCAGCCGGGTTCACATACCTTACTACGGCCGAGGGTGTTGTCACAGCCATCACAGGCGGCAGCATGATTGTCAGCGAGGGTGAGATCGCTTTCAATTTCACTACTAACGTCAACTCCATCAGCGCCACTTACAAGGGCAGCATCAGCGTGGCTGCGGTAACATCCATCGGTTCTACCATGACAGAGGATATCACCGGGCTCACTTTCGACGACGATGCGACCGTGATTTTGACCGATGAAAGTCCTTATAGACTTGTGATTTACGACAGAACTCATAAAATGACATTCGTTCTTTATGGAGAAGGCACTGGCATTCCTACCGGTGAATTTACTGCCGGTTCTACATCTGAAGCGAAGGCAGGTACTTTCGTAAAAGCGAAAGCATCATGGGCTGACTATTGGACGGTAGAAAACTATAGCGACTACGGATATCCTGCTAAATACAACTATGTGTTTAGGATGACTGACTTTGAAGTGGATAATAAAAATCTCACTGCAGATACAGGAACAGGTCTGGTATATTTCCCTGAAGGTATGCAAAAATCGAACAGCGCAGCTACAACTAATCAAATTGCCTGCCCCGCATGGGACGGTACTATCAATATCACTGAGGCTGAGGGCGTGTATACTGTCAAGTTTGACCTCAAGGATGATGTCAATCATGCATTCAGCGGTGAGTTCACTTTCACAGAGTAATTACCGAATAATTGTCATTTAAATTCAGCAGGGCAGTCCATGTGGGCTGCTCTGCTTTTTTTTGATTTATTGAGGTTTTTTCCTAACTTGCCAAGGATTTACGAAAACTTGACTTATGACTATACGGGAGATAGTGAGAGCCGTGGACGGCAAGGTGCTTTGCGGAGAAGGCCACTTGGACGAGAGTGTCGACTTCGCATTTGCCTCTGATCTTATGAGCGATGTGCTTACAATCAAGACCGACGACTTCCTTCTGATAACGGGATTGGCCAATGTGCAGTCGGTACGCACGGCCGAGATGTCGGATGTGCGCTACCTTCTCTTCGCCAGGGGCAAGGAGGTTACTGACGAGATGATAGAACTGGCCGAGGACAATGACATGGTGGTCATCCGGACTTCGTATTCGATGTTTAAAACTTCCGGAATCCTTTACGGGGCCGGGCTAAGACCGGTGTATTGATATGAGGCTTGAATATGAAGTCGCAGCGGGGGACTTCACCCGTGCCGGTAATGCCTCCTCGTCCATAAAGAAGGCCCTCAAGCAGCTGGGTGTGTCCACGGCCGTGGTGAAAAGGGTGGTGATAGCCGTATATGAGGCTGAGGTCAATATCGTGGCCCATGCCAACGGGGGACGTATTACCGCGGATATAGAGCCTGACGGCATCAACGTGGTCCTGGCTGATACCGGTCCCGGTATACCGGATGTGGACAAGGCCATGCAGAGAGGGTTTTCGACGGCGTCCAAGGAGGTGCGGGAGATGGGATTCGGCGCCGGTATGGGCCTGCCCAATATCAAGGAGAACGCCGATGACTTGAGGATTGAGACAGAGGTCGGTAAAGGAACTACCCTGTATATTTACATTAAATTCTGACACATCATGGAGCATAACACATTCCACAAGGCGTTGGAGATACAGCCGGAGCTGTGTATCGGATGCTCACATTGTATCAAGGTCTGTCCTACGGAGGCACTTAGGGTCTCTGGGGGAAAGGCCACTCTTTACGCTGACTGGTGCATAGACTGCGGCAGGTGTTTCAGGGTGTGTCCGGCGAGGGCCATAAGGGTGGTGGATGATGATCTGGACAGTATTTTCTCGTATAAATACAGGGTGCTTCTGGTTCCGTCTGTTTTCTACGCCCAGTTTGAGAAGAAAGTACCTGACGATGCGGTCAACCGTATCCTCGGCGAGATGGGATTCTCCGAGATATGCGCTGTGGAACAGAGTGTGGATACGTTGTTGGACGAGGTCGGCGCATATGTCCGCAGTGCCAGGGAGAAGCCTGTGATATCGTCTTTTTGTCCGGCCGTCATACGTCTGATACAAGTACGTTTCCCGTCGCTTATAGACCATATAATGCTGCTTCTGCCTCCGATAGAGGTTACGGCCCAGTATTATGTGCGCCGATGGCAGAGCGGAGGAGGGGCGCCAGAGGATATAGGTGTGTTCTACCTGACTCCCTGCATCGCCAAGATAGCGGCGGTGAAGTCTCCTGTAGGAGGCTATGAGTCGCCTATCAACGGGGTAATCAATATGGATTACGTATATAATAAGGTGCTTCTCTCATACAAGAACGGAGGAGGCCGTCAGTCCGGGACAGAAGGTCCGGCTGTCAATGACGCCATGTCCTCCAAGGGACTGCGTTGGCCTTTGACAGGAGGGGAGGCGTCGCAGGTCGGAGGACGTTCTCTGGCCATCGACGGTATGAGCAATGTGATAGAGTTTCTCGAGAAGCTGGAAGACGGAGAGGTGGAGGAGCATATCGACTATCTTGAGCTAAGGGGCTGCGATGAGTCGTGCGCCGGAGGCATTCTGGTGCAGGGCAACCGCTTTCTGGTGGCTGACAATCTCCGCTCAGCAGCATCTTCCGCTCCTGATACGCATCCGCTGGCCGGAGAGTACAGGCGTCACTGCTCGGCCAGTATCAAGATGGAGGCGGTGGAGCCCAGGTCGCTGGTCAAGTATGACAAGGACATAAACGTGGCTATAAAGAAGATGGAGATGGCCGGTATGCTGAGAAAGATATTGCCGGACATCGACTGCGGAGCCTGCGGTGCTCCGAGCTGCGAGGCCCTGGCGGCCGACATAGTGCGCAATGACGCCTCGCTCAACAACTGTATCTTCATGCAGGCCAGATTTGAGAAAGAGGGCTCGCTGCAGGTGTCCGAGGCCATAGACCTGATGGAGAAGGTCTGGGGTAAGGACCGTTTTGTAAATAATGAAAATACCAAATCAGAATAAATCATGACTGTAAGAGAAATTGCCGACAAACTTAATCTGAAAGTGTTCTCCGGAGCCGCAGGCCTGGACAGGGAAGTGTCCGGGGGTTATGTCTCGGATCTGCTGTCCGATGTGATGGGATTTGCGAAGGAAGGCTCGGTGTGGGTGACGCTCCAGACTCATAAAAATGTGATGGCCATCGCTACCCTGAAGGAGCTTTCCGCAGTGATTATGGTCAAGGGGCTGGAGCCGGAGGACGACGCCAGGGAGGTGTCGGATGAGGAGGAGATACCGATACTCGGCTCTTCCGAGCAGACTTTTGAACTTGCCGGCAGGATATACGCACTTCTAAATCCATGATCTTATGAACAGTTTCAGGGCGGATCTTCACACTCACACTTTTCTGTCGCCATGCGGAGACATAGGCATGGTGCCGTCGTTTATCGTGGAGACTGCCTTGAGGAAAGGATATGACATAATAGGCATTACGGACCACAATTCGACAGTTCAGGCAAGGGAGATACGCCGGATAGTCGGTGACGGGGAACCGTACATCCTGTGCGGGGCGGAGGTGACTACCAGGGAAGAGGCTCACTGTCTCGTCTTTGCGGATACGGAGGATGATCTGGACGCCCTGCAGGGTTTTATCGATGACAGCCTCCCGCACGTGCCCAACGACGAGGAGGTGTTCGGCTACCAGCTGGCTGTCAACGAGGCCGAAGAAGTAATCTATGAGGCTCCTTGGCTGCTTATATCGGCGATAGACAGGAGCATTGAGGAGGTGGCGGCGTTTGCGGCGTCGATAGGCGGACTTTTTATCCCGGCTCATGTCGACAAACCGCAGAATTCGGTCATTTCCCAGCTCGGATTCATCCCCGGGGATTTGCCGTATGACGCACTGGAGGTGTCGGCCCGCTGTGATGTGGAGCGTTTTCTGGACTGCAATCCCTATTTGAGAAAGCGGAATCCGGTACTGGTCCGCTCGTCGGATGCCCATTATCCTGAGGATTTTTGCCGTGCGGTGACATATTTCGATATGCCCCGCCGTACTTTTAATGAGATACGCAAGGCTCTTCACTTGGAGGAGGGCCGTTCTGTACGTATAGACTGAACCACTGACACTATGAACGATCTTTCAATGCACATAATCGATATCGTCCAGAACTCCATAAGCGCCGGAGCTTCGAGAGTCGTGCTTTCTGTGGACGAGAATCCCGACGCGGACCTGCTGACCATAGTCATAAAGGACGACGGCAAAGGAATGACCCGGGAGCAGGTGAGCCGGCTTTCGGATCCGTTCTTCACTTCCAGGACGACCAGGAAGGTGGGGATGGGCGTGCCGCTGCTGATTCAGACCGCCAGACAGAGCGGAGGCGACGTGCGCATAGAGTCGGCTCCCGGCAGAGGAACTTCGGTCACGGCCACCTTCGGTTATTCCAATATAGACCGGCCTCCTTTGGGAGATGTGGCCAACGCATTGATGCTTACCGTCGCATCGCATCCGGAGATGGATTTTACTTTTCATTATAGATACGGCTCGGCGGAGTATGATTTTGATACATCCGATGTGCGGGAGGTCTTCGGAGACGATGCCGTGCGCAATCTTACGGTGCTGAAGAATATTGAGGAAATGATAAAAGATAACATAAGGGAGATTAGGAAATCTTGATTAATTTTTTAAATTTGCATATTCCAACAACACTAACACTTTATTAACCAGACTATGAGTAAGATAAAATCTCTTGACGAACTGCGTCAAATGAAGGCCAGGCTCGAGAGCGAGATGGACATCC
This sequence comes from Candidatus Coprenecus stercoravium, assembly GCA_019116865.1. GTDB lineage: Bacteria > Bacteroidota > Bacteroidia > Bacteroidales > UBA932 > Coprenecus > Coprenecus stercoravium. The sequence goes on from DXAW01000128.1 coordinate 4,869, forward strand.
GGGAGAAGAGCAACAATCCCGACAAGCTTGTCCAGATACGCGTAGCCATGGCTACCTGCGGCATCGCCGCCGGAGCCCGTGTCGTGATGAACGCCATCATCGACAGGGTGGAGAGAGAAAAACTGCCCGTGATTGTTACCCAGGGCGGATGTATGGGCTACTGCTATGCTGAGCCTACGATAGAGGTGAAACGTCCCGGAGAGGATCCTGTCGTCTTCGGACATGTCAATACCGACAAGGCTATGGAGATTATAGACAAATACGTCCTTCACGGAGAGCTGGTGGACGGTATTCTTCCTGTCAATTATCAAACCATCGAAAAAAACTAGTCTGCCATGCCGAATTATAAAATGAGTTTATTGTGCTGCGGAGGTACGGGTTGCCGTGCGTCTGAAAGCGTAAGGATAGTGGAGCGGCTTAGAGAGGAAATAGCCGCCGCCGGCATGGACAATGACGTGCAGGTGGTCGTTACGGGTTGTTTCGGTTTCTGCGAGCAGGGCCCCATCGTCAAGGTGATACCTGACAATACTTTCTACACCAATGTCAAGCCGGAGGATGCCGAGGAAATCGTCAAGGAGCATGTGGTCAAGGGCCGTAAGGTAACCCGACTGCTCTACGAGGACCCCGACACCAAGAAGCATATCAGCGACTCGAAGCACATGGGCTTCTATCAGAAGCAGCTGCGTATCGCTTTGCGTAACTGCGGATTCATCAATCCTGAGAATATCGACGAGTATATAGCCCGTGACGGTTACGAGGCCCTGGCAAAGGTGCTGCAGGGTACGCCCCAGGAGGCCATCGAGACTGTCAAGAAGTCCGGTCTGAGAGGACGCGGCGGCGGAGGATTCCCCACCGGTCTGAAGTGGGAGATTGCCTCAAAGAGTCCCGGCAAGGAAAAATATGTGGTCTGCAACGCCGATGAGGGTGACCCCGGTGCGTTCATGGACCGTTCTATCCTTGAGAGCGACCCCAACTCGGTAATCGAGGCCATGGCCATATGCGGTTACTGTATAGGAGCCTCAAAAGGTCTTGTATACATCCGTGCGGAGTATCCGCTTGCGGTGAAACGTCTCCAGATAGCCATGAAGCAGGCGCGCGACTATGGTCTGCTCGGAGACGATATTCTCGGCTCCGGATTCAATTTCGACATAGAGATACGCTACGGAGCAGGAGCGTTTGTCTGCGGAGAGGAGACGGCTCTGATTCACTCTATGGAGGGCAAGAGGGGCGAGCCTACAGTGAAGCCTCCTTTCCCGGCTGAGAGCGGTTATCTCGGCAAGCCGACCAATGTCAATAACGTGGAGACATTTGCCAATATCCCGGTGATATTCCTCAAAGGTCCGGAGTGGTTTGCGTCTATCGGTACCGAAAAGTCCAAGGGAACCAAGGTGTTCGCTCTGGCCGGCAAGATAAACAACGTGGGTCTTATCGAGGTGCCCATGGGAACTACTCTGAGAGAGGTGATTTATGAAATCGGAGGCGGTATCAAGGGCGGCAAGGAGTTCAAGGCCGTCCAGACCGGAGGCCCTTCAGGCGGCTGCCTTACCAAGAAGCATCTCGACACACCTATTGATTATGATAACCTTACCGCAGCCGGCTCCATGATGGGTTCCGGTGGTATGATCGTTATGGACGAGGACGACTGTATGGTCTCCGTGGCCAAGTTCTATCTGCAGTTCACGGTGGATGAGTCCTGCGGAAAATGTGCGCCCTGCCGTATCGGCAACAAGCGTCTCGAAGAGATTCTTGACAAGATTACCAAGGGCAAGGGCACGATGGAGGATCTGGACTATCTCAAGAACCTCAGCAAGGTCATCAAGGATACGGCCCTCTGCGGTCTCGGACAGACCTCGCCCAACCCTGTGCTCTCGACTCTGGACAATTTCTACGACGAGTATGTGGCGCACATCGTGGACAAGAGATGTCCGGCGCACAAATGCCGTGCGCTGAGAGTGTACGCCATCGACCCTGAGAGGTGCAAGGGCTGTACGGCCTGCGCAAGGGCGTGCCCGGCCGGAGCCATCAAAGGCGAGGTCAAGCAGGCGCATGTCATCGATACGGAAAAATGTATCCGTTGTGGAGCATGCTTCGACAAATGTAAATTCAATGCGGTAATCGTTCAATAATCGAAACTGAGATGGATAAAATAAAACTTACTATAGACAACAGGGAGATTGAGGTTGAGAAGGGGACGACTGTCTTTCAGGCTGCCAGGCAGATAGGCATAGATATCCCGGCTCTCTGTTATATGAAACTGGATAACCTCGGAGTTGAGAACCGTCCTGGCGGCTGCCGCATCTGCGTGGTGGAGATTGAGGGACGCAGAAATCTGGCCCCATCGTGCTCTACCGTATGTACTTCAGGAATGGTGGTGCATACCCACACCATGAGGGTCATCAATGCGCGCAGGACAGTCCTGGAGCTGATTCTGTCGGATCATCCCAAGGATTGCCTTATCTGTCCCAAGAACGGCAGATGCGAACTTCAGGATCTGGCAGCCCGTCTGGGTATCAGGGAAATACATTCCGTGGAGAATGCTGCTGTCTCCACATACAAGAAGGATACTTCTCCTTCTCTCAAAAGGGATATGGACAAATGCGTCATGTGCCGCCGATGCGAGACCATGTGCAACGATGTGCAGACGGTCGGTGCCCTGAGCGCAGTGAACCGTGGCTTTATGGCTGTTGTGGCTCCGGCTTTCGAGCAGAGGCTGGTGGACAGCAACTGTACTTTCTGCGGTCAGTGCGTGGCGGTGTGTCCTACCGGCGCACTTACAGAAGTAGACCATACCGGAAAGATAATTCAGGCCCTTATGGACCCTACTAAGAAGGTCATCGTGCAGACAGCACCGGCTGTCCGTGCCGCTCCCGGTGAGGAATTCGGTATGGAGCCCGGCACTTTGGTGACCGGTAAGATGGTGGCCGCCCTGCGCCGCCTCGGCTTCGACGAGGTATTCGATACTGATTTCGCAGCCGACCTGACCATTATGGAGGAAGGTTCCGAGCTGCTTGACCGTCTCGGACGTTTCCTGGAAGGGGACAAGAGTGTCAAGCTGCCTATCCTTACCTCATGCTGCCCGGCGTGGGTCAATTTCTTCGAGCACAACTATCCCGACATGCTGGATGTGCCTTCCTCTGCGAAGTCTCCCCAGCAGATGTTCGGCGCCATAGCCAAGACATATTTCGCCGAGAAGATAGGCGTGGACCGCAAGGACCTCGTGGTGGTGTCGGTGATGCCGTGCCTTGCCAAGAAATACGAGTGCCAGAGGGACGAGTTCAAGGTGGACGGCAATCCCGATGTGGATTTCTCCATCTCCACCCGTGAGCTGGCGTCTTTAATCAAGTCCGCCAACATCGATTTCCTGTCGTTGCCCGATGAGGAATTTGACGCCCCTCTCGGCGAGTCTACGGGAGCGGCTGTCATCTTCGGAGCTACCGGAGGTGTCATTGAGGCGGCTGTCCGTACCGCCTATGAACTCCACACCGGCAAGAAGCTGGACCGTATCGACTTCAATGAGCTGAGAGGCCTTGAGGGTATCCGTCATGCTACGATAGACTTCAACGGTCTGCCCGTGAACATCGGTATAGCCCACACCCTCGGCAATGCCCGCAAGCTGCTGGACGGTATGCGCGCCGGCATGTATAATTTCCATGCCATCGAGATAATGGCCTGCCCCGGCGGCTGTATAGGCGGTGCCGGCCAGCCTTTCCATCACGGGGACAGCAGCGTAATCAAGGCCCGTATGGACGCCATATACCGGGAAGATGAGGGCAAGTCGCTCCGTAAGTCGCACGAGAATCCCTACATCATCAAGCTTTACGAGGAGTTCCTCGGCAAGCCGCTCAGCGAGAAGGCGCATCATCTGCTGCATACACATTATTTCGACAAACACGATTAGGAGGAAATCATTATGGATAAGATAGAATTGAATAAATGTCAGAAAGACAAGATCGCTGAGATCTGTGCGGAGTTTCACAATTCTCCCGGCGAGCTGATCAATGTCCTGCACAGGTGTCAGGGACATTTCGGATATCTTCCGGAGGAAGTGCAGCGCGAGATTGCCCGCAATCTGCATATTCCTGTGGCCAAGGTCTACGGAGTGGTCACTTTCTACTCGTTCTTCACCATGCAGCCCAAGGGCCGCCATTCCATCTCCGTATGTATGGGTACGGCCTGCTATGTCCGCGGTGCGGAGGGCGTTCTGGAGGAGATAAAGAAAGAGCTGGGAATAGATGTGGGCGGTGTTACTCCTGACGGAAAGTTCTCTCTGGAGTGCCTGCGTTGCGTCGGCGCCTGCGGTCTGGCTCCTGTGATGCTCGTGGACGAGAAGGTCTACGGCCGTCTGGAACCGAAGCAGATCAAGGGCATCCTCGCCCAATACGAATGATGTTTTGACACATAAGAATAGGGTAGGGCGGAACCGTTTCGGCGGCTCCGCCCTTTTTATTTCGGCATTTTATTGTATCTTTGCAGGTCAATTGAAATCAGCATATGAGTGAATATCCTTTAGTAGAGAAGCTTCAGGAGCTTAAGAAGAAATATGAGACCCTGTCGGAGCAGCTTTCCGCCCCGGATGTGATGTCGGATATGAAGAAATATATCCAGCTCAACAGGGAATATAAGGAACTGGAGCCGATAGTGGCCGCAGGGGACAGGTATGTCAAGATGGTCGGGGATCTGGAGGGTGCGAAGGACATACTGGCCAAGGAGAAGGACGAGGATTTGCGTGAGCTGGCCAAGGAGGAGGTCTCTTCGATCGAGGGAGAGCTTCCCGGTATGGAGGAGGAAATCAAGCTGCTGCTCATTCCCAAGGATCCTCAGGACGAGAAGAATGCTATCGTGGAGATACGCGGAGGTACAGGCGGCGACGAGGCCGCCATCTTTGCCGGCGACCTTTTCCGTATGTATGCCAAGTACTGCGAGCGCAAGGGTTGGAAGCTGGAAATCAACAGCCAGTCCGAAGGTGCGGCCGGCGGATATAAGGAGATCATCTTCAAGGTGTCCGGCCAGGGTGTTTACGGTACGCTCAAGTATGAGAGCGGAGTACACCGTGTGCAGCGTGTGCCCCAGACCGAGACGCAGGGCAGGGTGCATACATCGGCTGCGTCCGTGGTAGTGCTGCCGGAAGCCGACGAGTTCGACGTGGAAATCAATATGAACGACATACGCAAGGATACTTTCTGCTCGTCAGGACCCGGCGGCCAGTCTGTGAACACCACATATTCGGCCATCCGTCTGACCCATATCCCCACTGGTATAGTAGTTCAGTGCCAGGACGAGAAGTCCCAGCTCAAGAACTTCGACAAGGCCCTCGCCGAGCTGAGAACCCGTATCTACAACATGGAGTACGAGAAGTATCTCAACGAGATGTCCAAGAAGCGCAAGACCATGGTGTCCACTGGCGACCGCTCGGCCAAGATACGTACGTACAACTATCCTCAGTCCCGTGTGACCGACCACCGCATCAACTATACGATGTACAATCTGCCGGTTTTCATGGACGGCGATATCCAGGAGGTCATCGACCAGCTGACTATAGCCGAGAACGCAGAGCGTCTCAAATCCGCGGAGTGAATTGATAAAAAGAAAAATGTTTCCTATTGAAAAAAATTATATCTTTGTTGATGTAAATATAATTGTGATATAGAGAGATAAATAAAAGAGTATTAAAATAAAGTAGCGTTTAATTTTATTCTTGTCTTTGAAACTTCTACAATAATCACTGACAATCAAGAGTAAAGCTTGGACGCTCACGTCGTTAGGCGTGGGCTTTACTCATTGGCTGATTGTCAGGTGGTAGAAGACCTCAAAGACAGTTAATGATAAATGTCCGCGCTTTTTTTATGCGCATAAGTATAATGTAAAATACAGGCCTATGACGTACAACTGATGAATTATTGACTCGCACATCTTGAAATTATAGGAAAGGCGTTTTGTTATATTCTTGTCTTTGAAACTTCTACAATAATCAATGACAGTCAAGAATGTAGTATTGCGTTAGTATTACCTTGTGAATACCCATATTGCGCAGACTCACTTTGCTGACATACATTATTGTAGTCATTGAATGATGGAATGTATAAGTTGAGTCTGCGCCTTTTTATGTGCGTAGATGGAGAATGACTCTCGTTTATGCAAATTAAAATCAACAATATGGGAAAGTTTTTGAAGTATTTATTATATGTAACAGTTTCAGCTGCATTTTTGGCAGTATCTTCCTGTGCGACTATATTCAATGGGGTGAAAGCAAAAGTGTGGCTTACCAACGACAATGTCCATGAACCCGTCAATATAGTTGCGGACGACAAGTCTTACAGTAATGTCATGCTCCCTTATCGTATTAAGGTCAAGCGTGGTTATAAAGATTCTCATGTTACGATTACCTCCAATAATTATGTGCCGTATACAATGGATATAGAGAAAGTGTTCAATGCATCTTATATCGCAAACGTATTGTGCCCTATAGGTTTTGTCATAGATGCCGCTACAGGAGCTATGATGAAGCCGGAACATAAGTCCTATCATGTCAATATGGTCCGCAGGAACACTAACATGTCCGCCGGACCGGTAATCGTAAACAACTATATCCAGCAGGAGAAAGATGAAAGCGGAGCGGGAGACTCAAGCGGTATAAGAGTGGAGGATGTAATTATCAGATGGATGCTGGATTCCGATCCAAGAGGAGCCAGGGTGTTCTGGAGGGTGGTCTCAAGTGTTCCTCAGGAGGTGAAGAATACTAATGAACTTTATCTTGGAACAACTCCGTATGAGGAGACCCGTTCGTTCAATATTCTCGGCCTTACCTATGATAATGCTCACAACGTGCAGATAGAGATAAGGATGAGCCGCGACGGTTATCTGGACCAGGTCAAGAGATTCAATGTCCGTCAGGCTTTGGACCAGCAGGAGATCAGTACATTCTATGATCTGGTGCCTAACGAGTAATTATTTTATTAACCTTATAAAAGAAAAACAATGAAAAAGATTTCAGCAATCGCAGTTTTAGTATTGACAACATGTTTGTTTGCGGTTTCATGCGGACCGATTACATCTACAGTAACCAGCAATGCGCAGGTATTGATTACATCAGAGCCGGCGGGTGCAGTCGTAATGTTTGAGGGCAATGCCATAGGTACGACCCCATGTTCAGTAAGTATGCCAGTTACGGCTACGGCAGTAAATCACGGAAGTGTATTTAAGCCGTCTATTGTGACGACCGTGAAACCTTGGGAATTGCAATTTATAAAGGACGGTGTTACGGAGAATGTATCCGTCGATCCGAGTGCGGTTCCTGTGCAGAACGGGCAGAGTATATATAATTACGTCTTTACCAATGCCGCCTATATGTATGATCCTACGATTATGGCCGGAGAAGCCGATAATATGGTCAGCAGAGACAATCCTGGACAGACAGCTCTGGAACGTACTATCATCCGCTGGTATTTTGATTCGGACCCCCGTGGCGCCAGAGTCTTCTGGAGGGTGGTATCCAGCATCCCTCAGGTTGTGAAGAACACCAATGAGCAGTATCTTGGAACGACTCCTTTTGAAGAGACACGTGCTTTTAACATTCTCGGTCTCACATATGAGAATTCCAGAGATGTTCAGATAGAAGTGAAGATGAGCCGTAACGGGTACATGGATCAGGTCAAGAGATTCAACGTCCGTCAGGCTATCGACCAGCAGGAAATCAGCAGTTTCTTCGATTTGGTGAAAGATGAGGAATAATACAGCGTCCTGTTATAGCATAAGAAACGGAGTCCGAATCAACGGGCTCCGTTTCTTGTATATTTACTTACAGTATGTCCTTTTTGGGTGTGTCTCATTCGTTAAGTCTGGCGATACGGATGCCTGTGCGACAGTATCCGGACAGGGTAGAGGGTTCAATGATGACTTTTCCGGCCTTTGAGGAGGCATGGATGAAGTGCAGTGCTCCGTCCTTATTGCGGTAGGCTATCGCCACATGGGTTATATCCAGGCCTTCAGTCCTGCTTGTGAAGCATATAATGTCTCCGTCCTTGATATTCTGCTCCATGGCTGGAATGTCGTCGGCCGGAATCTGATAATATGCGGCCGCTGTGTCCAGTCTTTCTTCCACAGCACGTATCATCGCCGTTGTTCCTGGGTTGTTCTTCAGCTGAGGGTACAGTCCGCTGTGGGACGACATGAATGAGAATTTCTGCCGCAGCGGCATCCCGTATTCGTGAGTGATTTCTTTCAGAATGCCCTTGTCTTCTGCCTGTTGCAGCCATTCCGAGGTGTAGTGTAGACGGGAGGCATAGCCGTCGGTTTTCCCGTCACGGTATCTAAGACGACGTATCGTCTCGCAGAAATCCCGGAATGAAGGTATGGTGTCGCTGCTATTTTTAATCAGGACAGTCATGGCCGTGCATGTCTCAACGAACAGTATGCAATCGGTCTCTCTGAGGTTGACGGTAAGTCTTTCCGGTATTGTCTCCAGGGTGCCGGCGGCGTATGGAGTGCCCAGAAACTCCAGGGCCGCCTTGACCATAGGCCCGCCTGATGTGAGTGAGTCCACGGGCATAAGTGTCTGCATTATCCTGCAATATATCAGGCTGTCAGCCGCAGTGGTGCGGATGTCTGTGATATCAGGCTCCGCTGCCGGCAGAGCGGGACGGAAAAGCAGAGCTGCGGCCATAATTAGAAAAAGTCTTTTCATCATAGGCCGTAAAGTTAGGAAAATTTCTAGTCAAGACCGAAATTGAAGGAAAGTCCGAGGATGTGTATATATTGTCTTTCCTTGTTGAGGAATATATTGTAGATGCCGCTGGAGCCGGATGTGTAGCTGACATCCCTGCTGTTTCTGATATCGAAGTAATAGTACAGCTCGATGCTGTTGAAGTCCGAGACTTCCCATTTCATTCCGAGGCAGAAACGCATACGGTCTACGAACGGGCCTCCGCCGTAGTCCACTGTGTTGAGGGTGTTGGACAGTTCGAAGAACGCATAGGGGGTGAGTTCTGTTTTGGGAATATCGTAATCTACTTTGAGTTTTGAGCGGATCAGCCACTCGTCCAGCTGGTCGTGTATGCCGTCGGCCCAGGGGCGGAGGTTGACCAGAGGACGCTCTGTCAGGGACAGCTTCCAGTCGTCGAATTCGACTTCGGCTTTCAGGTCCAGGAATACTCTGTGCCGGTACTGCCATTGCCGCTCATATTCTATGTCTCCCTGGGTCAGTACGGACTGGAATATGTATCCGCTGGTTACGGAGAAATAATCGCAGGTCTCGTAGGACAGCGTGCCCTGCAGGTAGTTACGGTCAATCCTGGTGCAGTTGTCCCGGAAACGCAGCTCGTTGTTTATGGCGAATGAGAAGTCGTCCGCTATGGGAATCTCGAAGTCCACGTCGACTCTCGGCTGGAAGTCGGAGGGGATTTCAGTTTCGATGATTTCATATTCTCCATTCTGTGCTGCTGCGCAGAATGAGGCGGCGAAGGCCATGACGGCAGTGATAACGGCTCTGAGTCTGTTCATATCTGTGTCAGGTCATTGACGGCGCAAATATGAGACAATTTCGCAAAGAGGATGTTACAATAATGTTAAAATAATATGCTTATCCGCAAACTCACCCTGATACAATCACTGCAAAAGAGCCAATCCGTCCGTTATGCACATTCCCTCCGGCTTCCTCGACTTCCGCACCCGGCAGCACCTCCCTTAAGAGATAGGTGATTGATAATCAATTTTCCACAAATTTGTACATGCATTTCGGAAATTTTACTAAATTTGTCATCAATAATTCGAAAATACATTAACTAATAAAGGGGGTTGGATATGAAAATTAAAAAGATAGTACCATATAATATCAGGAAAATATTACCAATGATTGGTATCGCGGGCGCGTCACTGATTATGGGCGGATGCCAAAAAGAACAACCAACCCACGATGTCGAATTGACGTTTTCCAGTGATGATGCTTCAAATATTGTGTTAATTCATCCAGATGAAACTCCTTTAACCGTTTCGCGCGAGGTCAGCGATATAATAAAATACTTGGATGCCCAATCCAATATACGTACAATTTACTTAGTTCCAAAAGACAACTGGAGTGGCGTTCAATCACAGGGCGTTACGGCCATACGAAATAATGCATTGTCCTATGCAATTGATTATTCACCAAAGGTTCGCGGCAGGGGCGATTTTAATTTCCAGTTGGGCGAGGCATCCAAAGTACCCGAGGACAGTTTATGGTATGTTAAACATGGCTGGACAATCAACGAATATTATAACCGGCAACAACGTTAAAAAAATCCGGCAATGCCGGATTTTTTTGTTGCCCGGATATATGAATTTTTTTATGCTGTACTGTGACGGGGGTGTAAAATGAAACGTACGTTTGTTTTTCCAATTTTTATAATATTAACCCAAAACGCATTTGCATTGGATTGTGAGAGGATAAACGACAGTTGTCCCTCTGGATATTATTGCGAGGCTGGCCGAATGGCGTTAAATTCTGTGACAGTATTGGATGCTTCACTTTGCCGGAAGGCACCGCGATCAAACCATATCAACCTTAGTGCGCCAGCGGGATTGCGCTCTGACCATTGACCGCAAGCATCCAACAGCTCTCAACCTGACCCATAAGGCACCGGCATCAATCATAACCGGCTGTCAATCAGCGATGATTGAATGTGCCAGGTGCGGTATGGCCTGTTTTTTCAGGCCATGCCGCACCTGTGTCAAAGGGATGTGCTTGGAAGTCAGAGTCTTAATAAATCGGGTGGTGCTTCATGGGTGATTCTCACCGCTGTGCGGAATGCTACGGAGGGTTGAGACAGGCATAGGTGCTTCAAAAACAGAAATCCGGCCCGGGCTTGCCTTAGGCGGCGAGAGGGCACACGCCAATCAGGGGGTATTTTTGCGAATCGTCGTTAAAAATAAAAAAGGCGGGACTGTAAGCCGGGTTCTGTACCGTCAGGGCGGACCCGGACGGCCTCTATCATTTATCTGAGCAGCCTACCCCCCGGCAAAGGACGAGCAGCCCTTGACTGCCGGTATATTTGGCCTTGCAG
>DXAW01000129.1 GCA_019116865.1 Candidatus Coprenecus stercoravium
GTTCAGTAAGTATGCCTGTTACGGCTACGGCTGTAAATCACGGAAGCATATATAAACCGTCTATTGTAACGACCGTAAAACCTTGGGAATTGCAATTTATAAAAGATGGTGCTGTGGAGAATGTATCCGTCGATCCGAGTGCTGTTCCTGTGCAGAACGGGCTGAAGGTATACAATTATGTCTTTACAAATGCCGCCTATATGTACGATCCTACGATCATGGCCGGAGAAGCCGACAATATGGTCAGCAGGGACAATCCTGGACAGACAGCTCTGGAGCGCACTATCATCCGCTGGTATTTTGATTCCGATCCCCGTGGAGCCAGAGTCTTCTGGAGAGTGGTATCCAGCATTCCTCAGGTTGTGAAGAACACCAATGAGCAGTATCTTGGAACGACTCCCTTTGAAGAGACACGTGCTTTTAACATACTCGGTCTTACATATGAGAATTCCCGGGATGTTCAGATAGAAGTAAAGGTGAGCCGCAACGGGTACATGGACCAGGTCAAGAGATTCAATGTCCGTCAGGCTATTGACCAGCAGGAGATCAGCAGCTTCTTTGATTTGGTGAAGGACGAGGAATAATACAGTATCCGGTTTTTGATAAAAAAGAAACGGAGTCCGTGGATTCGGGCTCCGTTTTCTGCAATATATATAGTACCATTACTGATTGGAAGCGTAGGACTGATCGATGCTGAACACCAGCTTGTCGTCGGTGTAGACGAACTTAAGTTCTTCGCCCATGGTCTTGTCCACGAGTGTCCCGCTTACGGTGTATGTGCCGTCTCCGTTGTCGGCTATGGATATCCGGGTGTTGTCGGTATCGTCAGCGACATAGTATTCAACACCTCCGTTCTCATCGTAATAAACCCATCCCGAACCCGACATATTGGGTTCTCCTTCCGAGTCGGTCACATGCTGGCCGATATAGTACATCATGTCGGTGAGTCCCTGTCCGTTTGTATAGAAAGGCGTCACATCACCGAAAGGAACTGCCCGATAATAGTCATCGACCTTTTCCAACGGCTCGGCCGTGTAGACGTAGATAAGCACGTCGTAATAAGGATAATTGTCCGAGCCCATCTCCTGGCTGCACATCATTATATTGGTCCTGTACATGCCTGAAGCTTCATCCAGACCGTCGTAGGCCATAAAGCCGTCCGCCAGGACCAGTGCGTCCGCAGTTACGTCTTCCTCTGTCTTGAAAGGGGCAGAGGCCAGAAACTGCATGTCGCCGTTTGCGGCGAGGACGTAAAGAGTGTAGTCTGTGTTCTGTGTGAGTCCGGTTATGTCCAGCAGTACTGTCTCAGATACCTCTGCCGCTTCAGTGCCTTCAGTCCGTATCCTGTCTGCATCGGCTTTCTCGGAGGCCGGGATGCACAGCCATGTCAGCTCCGCAGTATTCTCGGTCTCAACTGTGGCCTTTGCGAAGTCAATGCCTGTCTCTGTGATGCTTATGGCCGCAAAAGGTTCCTGTGCCGGTTCCTCCGGAGTCTTGTCGGTGTCCTTGCTGCAGCTGACAGCAGCCAACAGCATAAATAACGACGATATCGTTCCAAAATGTCTAAAGTTCATGGTCTGTGATTATTTTAATATCCATATTCACTTGCGTCCTCGCATACTATGGGACCGGTATATTTGCCCATAAAGCTTTCTCCGTTTGTTCTGACGATGTCGATTGCGACCTCATAGGTGCTGTCGTTCAGGCTGATGACCATCTCTCCCTCGTCCAGATCCTCAATAGTCTCGTTCGTGGACTTGTTGGTAATTCTGTATCCGGTAATCTCACCTGCGCCACCGCCTTCACCGCCCATAAGCCATGATGCGAACAGTATTTTTCCAGTGGGAAGCTCATCGTATTCACCGTATTCACAGAACTCTATGGAGACATCCCATTCGTCGCTGTCAAGATCGAGAGTGTAGAGCACTCCATATCCGGTATTGTCAGGCAGTCCGTATGCCTCTGCTGATGTAAAGATGATTACATCATCCTCAATGACTTCCGGAGCAGTGATGTGCATATATGAGTCAGAATTTATCTTGACCGGATATCCTCCCTCCAGTATAAGATCGGCAGAGAAGACATAATAGTCATCTCCTTTGTCCTCGAATGTCACTGTTCCGCTCTGGAGTCCAAAGGAGCCGGATTTGTAGTAGAGGGAGAATTCGGATTCAGAAGCGATGTCCTGTCCTACAGTATGGGTTCCGCCTATTTTATCGGACTGCATCATAAGGGACAGTATGAATGAGTCCATATTGATGGTTATATTCATTCCGTTGTCTGTCTTGCTGGATTCGGCAGAAGGATAGTATGGACTGATGATGAAGTCAAGCTGTCCGGTTATATTGAACTTGAACTCTATGTTGTCGGTTGTGACAAACATACCTTCAATGGTGTATTCCCCGTCTGATATAGAAGATGTGAAGGAACCCTTCTCAAAAGAAAGTCTGTTTCCGGAAGAGATCTCTTTCACATAACTCATAGTTCCTATAGCCCAGTCAGAAGTAGATCCGGCTTTCTCGTATGTATATTCGTGCGATGCTATGTACGGCATATATGCGTTGGCCTCGTCGCAGTAAAAATCCAGATAGATCTCGTAGTCCTCATTCAATGTGGTTATCGTATAGTTGCGTCCGCCGGCACCGTACATTTTGATGGTTCCGTCAGTGAATTTTTCCACATCGGTCTCCTCCGGTTCCGGCAGTTTTTCGGTAGTAATCTCGTAAGTATCCATCACTCTCTTATATGAGTCGGTCGCTTCGACTACAGCATAGATGACGTATGTGGTATTGTCCTTCTTGCCCTCTACTGTTATGGTCTGAGGTTCTTGAGTAGGGATCTCTTTGCCTTTGTACATTACATCGGCAGGCGTATGCTCCTCTACACCCTTCTCAACCACATCGTAAGCCGCTTTACCGGCGTTGGCGCAGGTGACGGTAAATGTGATGGTGCTGGTAGTTGCGGATACATCGGAGATAGTCACTTCCATGGTCGTACCCTGGGCGATACTGTCGGTCTTCAGTATAAGCTGCTCCGATACGGCCGTCAGGTCCTGATTCCTTACGGCAGCGGTCACCACGTATTCAGTTCCGGCTTCCATTCCGTCCTTCTCGATGAGCTGGGACTTTATCTCTTCCAAAAGTTCTCCGTCCTTGAAAATGGTCTCTGCATCGGGAACCTCGGCACCGTCTTCTTTCTCAGTAATAAGGTATGCGCATTCCTCGGCATTCTCAGGGATGATGGTGAAGCTGATGGATGTCTGGGAGACAGGGCCTTCCGTAAGTATGACAGAGGGCTCCTCAGGCGTTGTCACCGTAGTAGTGTCCTCACCGCCTGTAATGGGCGGCTCGATGGTCTCGGTTTTGCTGCAGCTGGAGATAATAGCCGCGCAGGCAAATATGCCGGCGGACAGTCCGATCAGATGTTTGAGATGTTGATTCATAGTGTTGTGAATTTATTGAGTTAATGTTTTGTTTACGGCTCAAAAGTAATTCACAGGAAATCTTCCGTCAAAATATCGCGGAAACAACGGAACTACATACAGGAATACCTGTGCTACAAAATTACTACAGCAGCACCCAGCAGACTTATAAACAGAGTATTAAGAATATAGGCTATGTTCGGACTAATTGTATTTGGCCAGAAATTCGTGGATGGAGATACCGCTGTCAGTGAGTCCGAGTTTGCCCCGGAGGCGGGTTCTGGCCATATTGATGCTCTTGGGCGACTGACGTGTGATCTCGGATATCTCCTTTGTCGTAAGGTTCATGTTCAGCAGCGAGCACAACCGCCTCTCGTTTATGGTCAGGTTGGGGAAGTCCTTGATGAGCGCGTTATAGAAGTCGGAGTTGAATTCGGGTATATACTGACTGAGCTCTTTCCACTGCTTTTCGTCCTTGGTGCTGGAAAGTTCGTTGCAGATATCCTGAATCCTGTTGCGGACAGCCTGCTCTTTTATCCCGGAGCACAGTTTTTTGAGTTTGTCCACTATGTTCTTCGCCATCTGCTCCATCTGGTAGTTCTGCATCTTCTTCAACTCCAGCATTTCGGTCTTTGAGCGCAGCTCCCGCTCGTTCTTCTTGATCTGCTCGGATTTCCTGTAGTAGTATATGTAGATGACGAGGGCCGTGACAAGGACTATGAATATCGCTGTCAGGGTAAGTGTTCTCCACTTGTTCTGCTGCCTGAGCAGATTCTCCCTGTCGTGCTGCAGGATGATGTCGTTCTGCGCCCGGAAAAGTTCCAGGAACACATCATTCCTGTCGGCGCTGTTCTCTATGCCGTAATAGTTCCTCAGTGCCTTGTAGGCTTTGTCTGTATCGCCGCTCATGCTGTAGACGTTCTCCAGCAGCAGGTAGCACTGCATCCGTTTCCTGTCGAACTCTCCCTGTTCATAGTACGTTATGGCTTTCTCAATGAGGACTGCCGCCGAGTCGTATTGTCCCTTGAGGCGGTACAGGTTGCCGCGCGATAGGTTGTAGTTGGCTTTCAGTTCTATGTTGTTGAGCAGCGGCCGTATTCTGCTGAAATACTGTTCGGCCTCCTCGTATTTGCCCTGAGCGACAGATATGCCGATAAGATTCTGAAGTACTGTACACAACCGGGCAGTATCCTTCAGGTTCCGGCAGAGCTCCAGGGACTCGGCGATAAGGGTCTCGGATTTGACGGAATCGCTCATGGCGTGTTCAAACGCAGCTGAGTTGCTCAGTGCCAGCACCATCCTCAGGCTGTCGTTCAGTTCGCTGGCGTTTTCCGCATACTTGCTGAAGCAGGCCTTGGACTTTTCGTAGTCCTTGCAGATGTGGTACAGGATACCCATGATGTTGTAACATTCGGCTCGTCCGACCTTGTCTCCGAGCGCGGTGTAATCGTCCAGGGCATCGTAGATGTATTTCAGCGCATTGTGGTACAGGCCCTTTTTGTAGTAAAGTCTGGCCAGGCAGTACTTCGTGTCGGCAATCTTGTCCAGACAGTCCAGTGCGGTGTATATTCTGAGGGACTGTTCGCGGTACTGTATAGCCTTGGAAAACAGAAACTTCTCGTTCTCATACCAGTCAGCCAGCTCCGTGTTCATCACGGCCAGGGCAGTGTTTGCGGCAGCAGAATCAAGCCCCGAGAGGAATATCCCGGCGCATCTCATCTTCTTACTGTAGTCATCCTCATTGCAGTACAGGGAATAGATAGTCATGTCGGCCCCCTTGATTGCGGACAACTGCTCCCGTATGCCGTCTTCCCCATCTTCCTTAGAAACTGCGGACGGTGCTGCCACGGCCTCCAGCAGGACCAGCAGGGCTGTGATCAGGATATATCGGTGCAACTTCATGGTCATATCATAAATGTCCGGCATTTGCATTTCTCCAGAGCCGCAAAGTTATAATAAAATACGTTTGCCGAAACAAAAAGGGCGGGCCCGCCGAAACGGTTCCGCCCTTCATTCCGAAAACAACGCAGCAGTTTGCCAGTTTTGCACAGAAGGCTATTCGTACTGGGCGAGGATACCCTTGATCTGCTTGGGCTCAAGACGGCCGTAGACCTTCTCGTCCACCAGCATCACGGGTGCCAGACCGCAGGCGCCCACGCAGCGCAGGCACTCCAGGGAGAACTTCCCGTCGGGGGTGACTCCGCCAACGTCGATCTTGAGCTCTTTCTTGAGCTCTTCCAGTACGCTCTCGGCTCCACGCACATAGCAGGCCGTACCCATACATACCGAGATGGAGTGGCGGCCCTTGGGCTGCATGGTGAAGAAGGAGTAGAATGTAACGACTCCATAGACCTTGGCCACGGGAATGTGCAGATTGCGGGCAATCTCGCGCTGCACCTCCTCCGGCAGATAGCCGAAGTGACCCTGGCACTTATGCAGGACGTTGATCAGCTCGCCGGGAGCGTTGCCGAACTCCGCGCAGATCTCGGCGATCTTGTCCTTCTGACATTTGTTCAATTCTATCTTATCCATATATTGCTCTCCTTCTTGTTAATCGTGTTTGTCGAAATAATGTGTATGCAGCAGGTGATGCGCTTTCTCGCTCATAGGATGACCGAGGAACTCCTCGTACAGCTTGATGATGTAGGGGTTCTCGTGCGACTTGCGGATCTTCTTGCCGGCATCCTCGCGGTAGATGGCGTCCATACGGGCCTTGATGACACTGCTGTCCCCGTGATGGAAAGGCTGGCCGGCACCGCCTATGCAGCCGCCGGGACAGGCCATGATCTCAATAGCGTGGAAGTTGTACATACCGGCACGCATACCGTCAAGCAGCTTGCGGGCATTGCCTAGAGTGTGCGCGATACCGATGTTGATGGGAGTACCGTTGAAGTCTATCGTGGCATGACGGATGCCGTCAAGTCCTCTGA
>DXAW01000130.1 GCA_019116865.1 Candidatus Coprenecus stercoravium
CCTGACGGCCAGAGCGGCGTGCTCGGGAGCCTCTATGGAGCGATCCACGCTCCAGCCCTTGACCAGACGGTAGGCATTCCATATCTTGTTGCAGAAATTACGGCCCTGCTCCACCTGCGACTCGTCGAAAAGGATGTCGTTGCCGGCGGCGGTGCAGAGCAGCATGCCGATGCGGACTCCGTCGGCGCCGTAGTCGTCGATGAGCTTCAGGGGGTCGGGCGAGTTGCCTAAGGTCTTAGACATCTTGCGGCCCAGCTTGTCGCGGACGATACCGGTGAAGTACACATTGCGGAAAGGCACCTTGTCCATGAACTCATTGCCGGCCATGACCATCCTGGCCACCCAGAAGAAGATGATGTCCGGGCCGGTCACCAGGTCGTTGGTCGGATAGTAGTAGGCCAGATCGGCGTTAGGGGCCTTGTCCGGGAAGCCCGGCTTGGCGGGGTCGAATACCGAGATGGGCCAGAGCCACGAGGAGAACCAGGTATCCAGCACATCATCATCACGCCTGAGGTCGGCGGCTGTAACCGAGGGGTCGAGCTGCTGAGCGGCCTTCAGAGCCTCCTCGGGAGTGGCCTCGACCACATAGCGGCCGTCGGGCAGGTAGTATGCGGGTATCTGCTGTCCCCACCACAGCTGGCGGGAAATGCACCAGTCACGGGTGTTCTCCATCCAGTGACGGTAGGTGTTGCGGTATTTGTCTGGAATGAGTTTAATCTCACCGTTCTCCACCCGGGCCAGGGCGGCCTTGGAAAGTTCCTCCATCCTGATGAACCACTGCATGGAGAGCTTGGGCTCAATGACCGCGTCTGTCCTCTCGGAATGTCCCACGGGCGAAAGGTAATCCTCCTCCTTCTCAAGCTGTCCGGCCTCGGCCAGCATCTTGACAATCTTCTTGCGGGCTACGAAGCGGTCCTCTCCGACCAGAATCACGGCTTTCTCATTGAGCCTTCCGTGGTCGTCGATAATGTCGAGCACCGGCAGGTTGTGACGCAGGCCTATCTCGTAGTCGTTCACGTCGTGGGCCGGGGTCACCTTCAGGCAGCCGGTACCGAAGTCCATGGTTACGTAGGAATCCTCGATAATAGGTATCTCGCGGTTGATCAGAGGAATCAATATCTTCTTGCCGCGCAGGTGATGATACCTCGGATCCTCGGGATTGATGCAGACTGCGGCATCGGCCATGATGGTCTCGGGACGGGTGGTGGCGATGACGATGTAGTCGTCAGTGGGGTTGCCGGCTCCGTCGGACACCTTGTAGCGCAGGTAGTAGAGCTTGGACTTGGTCTCCTTGTGGATCACCTCGTCGTCGCTCACGGCAGTCAGGGCCTGGGGATCCCAGTTGACCATCCTCACGCCGCGGTAGATATAGCCTTTCTTGTAGAAATACACGAATGTATTGATGACCGCCTCGCTCAGGGCCGGGTCCATGGTAAATCTGGTGCGGTCCCAGTCGCATGAGGCACCTAGCTTCTTGAGCTGCTCCAGAATGATGCCTCCGTGCTTCTCCTTCCACTCCCAGGCGTGTTTCATGAACTCCTCCCGGGTCAGGGATGACTTGTCGATGCCCTGCTCCTTGAGCTTGGCCACGACCTTGGCCTCGGTGGCTATCGAAGCGTGGTCAGTACCGGGCACCCAGCAGGCGTTCTTGCCCTGCATGCGGGCGCGGCGCACGAGCACGTCCTGTATAGTATTGTTGAGCATGTGGCCCATGTGCAGCACTCCTGTCACATTGGGGGGCGGAATCACGACAGTATAAGGCTCACGGCCATCAGGCTCGGAATGGAAAAACTTATTTCTCAACCAGTAAGAATACCACTTCTCCTCCACCTCGGAGGGACTGTATTTCGCAGACAATTCCATATTCACAAATTTTAACCTGCAAATATAATGTTAATTTAGCACACTCCCACAACAAATAAAAAAGGAGCGCACCCTTACAGGCACGCTCCGTAAACAAATATTTAAAAACTAGTTTAGAATGCGAATATAAATCTTACCAGACCGTTGACAGAGGACTTTTTCGATGTTCCAAGTTCAGATCCCACAATGCTCTGGTCGGAATATCCTACTGCCCATACACTATGGGCGCCCGCTGTCACCTCCGTTGATGTGATATAACTTGAAAGTTTGAACTCTATCGTCATTCCATAATATTCGGTGCTGGCGTCAATACCATTCTCTCCCATAAGCTCAGCATTGGGGACAGACATCAGACTGGAGTTTATAGCATTGAATGTTCCCTCATCCGGCAAGGGATACTTGGCATTGCTTCCGTCACCGTAATCTATTTTGCTGTAGCCGAGTTCCTCGCTTATCATCATAGCCATCTCCTTTATGGAAGGAATATACCAGTCACTGGTATTGCGAGGTGTCGGATATTTTTCTCTGTAGTCCTGACATGCGGAAACTACCTCCAACGGCCACTGCTCCCTGTTCCTGGGCTGACGGTTGAACTCCTCCAGTCCTTTTGTATTATTGTATCCTATGGTATAGTTCAGATGAGGGAAATATTTGCCGTCGAATGCCGCCGAATTAGTGGCATCTGCAAAAGGCCCTTCATAATCCGTATTCTCCAGAATCCATGTACCTACATAATTGGCATATCCGGAACCATCTACATAGTTGGCTTGTTTTGACTGCCAGGGAGTACGCACTTCAGTGATAGCGCAGACCAGACCGTGGGTGCAGCCGGGATGCTCCTTGCGGAGAGTAGGGTCCGTGCTGGTAGGATCGCCGACCCAGTATACGATACCTATCACCTCTTTGTCTGAATCCAGTCTCGACGCCCATGAACCGTCAGAGTAGAAAAAGTCTCCGACTCTGGGGTCGTCACTTTCCGGAATTTCCTCGGACATCACCACCACGTCCACAGTGTCGGCCACATCCGATACATATGCGATGATCTTGGCTTTTCCAGCAGCCACCGCTTTCACCAGACCTTCAGACACTGTAGCCACTTCGGTATCCGTCGATCTCCAGTGCAGTGTATATTCAGCATCTTCATCTGCAGTCACCTCGGCTTCGAGCTGTTCGGTCTCTCCCTCATAAAGGCGGATAGTGGAGGATGACGACTCAATCACGATTTTCTCAACACCGGGATTGGGTTCATGGATTACCGTATCCTCACCACTTGTAATAATAGTATCATTACCGTTAATAATGGTGTCTGTTCCGGGATTATCGGGATTCTCCGGATCGACACGCTCACAGGAATGGAAAGACATGAACAAACCTGCGAACAGGAAAAGCATGACAAATTTCTTCATTTTTTCAATATTATTAGGTTATAAATTCTTTTAAATTCTCACAAAAATAATATGATTTTTCATAAATTTGCATATTTCCAAAAAAATTAAACAGATTTTGTCATGGACAACCAACCTCAGAAAAAAGAAATCGGCATCGAGCTGACCAAAGAAACAGCCGCAGGCAACTATTCCAACCTGGCAATAATCACTCACTCAGGCAGTGAGTTTTTCATAGACTTCGCAAGACTTATGCCAGGCGTTCCGAAAGCGCAGGTAGTCAGCCGTATAATCATGACCCCTGAGCATGCCAAGAGGCTTTTGCTGGCCCTCAAGGACAATGTCGCCAAATATGAGAGCCAGAACGGAGAGATAAAGCTCACTTCTGGAGCACCCCGCAACACCATCCCCTTCGGATTCGGACCCAACACACCGGAGGCATAGCCGATGAGGCCCGACATATCGTTCATCGGAGCAGGAAACGTGGCTTTCCGGTTCTCCCTTGCCCTACAGGAAAAAGGCTATAGGATACCGCACATATACAGCCGTACTGACAAAAACCGGGACAGGCTCGTCAAGGCGCTGCGTGTCAACGGAAGCGACACGCTTGCTGCAAATACCCTTCAGGACCTGGGCCGTGATTCACTGATATTCATCGCCGTGTCGGACGATGCCATCGCTGGTGTCGTCTCGGCACTGGCAGAGGCACTGGCAGATACAGACATGCGTCCTTCTGTAGTACATACATCGGGAGCCACCGATATATCCGTGCTCAAACCGCTGGCCGATATGGGGTGCCGCTGCGGAGTAGTCTATCCGCTCATGACCCTCAGCCGCAACAAGAACGTGGAGTTCAAGGATGTGCCCCTGCTGCTTGAGGCCATGTCGGAAGACCTTGCCCCCGTAATAGACAGCATAGCCTCCGACCTGGGCGGCGAGCATTATTTCTACACTTCAGAGCAACGGCTTAAAATGCATGTCGCAGCGGTATTCACCACAAACTTCGTCAATTACCTGCTCGGACTGGCATTCCCGATAGTCCAGCACGACCACCCTCTGCTGATTCCGGGGACGATTGAGGCAGTACGCAATGCATTCCTGCACACCCCTGCCTCCACCCTTACAGGACCAGCCCGCAGAGGAGACACGGCCACGATTCAGAAACACCTGGACGTTCTCGACAAACTCGGACTGAAAGAGCAGGAGGAGATATACCGCCTGTTCACCGACAAGATTCTGAAAAAATACCATCACGACAAATAACAGACACAGATGCCCAACTACAACTACAAAGTCCGCCTCCACGGCATCAAGGCATTTGCCTTCGATGTGGACGGAGTCATGACCGACGGCTCCATCATCTCCACCACCGACGGAGAACTTCTGCGCACTTTTGACTCCAAGGACGGATTCGGAATCAGGATGTGCTGCATGAAAGGATATCCGGTGGGAATTATCACCGGAGGATTCTCAAAGAGCTCTTTCAACCGCTTTACCGGACTCGGCATACCGGAGGAGGACATCTGCCAGAAATCACGGGACAAAGTCCCCGACTTTCTGAGATTCTGCGAACGTCACGGACTCAGACCGGAGGAAGTGGCCTATGCCGGTGATGACATACCCGACATACCTGTTCTCCGCGCCGCCGGACTCTCCGCCGCACCTGCCGACGCTGTCCCCGAAGTCAAGGATGTCTGCGACTATGTATCGCTTTTCAAAGGCGGACACGGCTTTGTCCGCGACCTCGTAGAGCAGGTTCTCAAAGTACACGGAGACTGGAGTCTCGACACCGCACTTTTCGCCAAGAAATACTGAACGACACCATGCTGCTAAAAGACGCTCTCTCAGGCCGGCGTATAGTGCTCGGCTCCGCATCTCCCCGGCGCAGGGAACTTTTGGCCGGGCTCGGACTCGAATTCACAGTAGAGGCCACCCCCGGTGCGCCCGAAACCTATTCCCCTGACTTATCCCCTGACGAGGTGCCGTCCGCACTGGCCGCCTCCAAATCAGAAGGCTTCCACCGCTTGCTGGAAGATGACGAGATACTCATCACCGCCGACACGGTCGTCATCTGCGGACCGGACATTCTCGGCAAACCGTCCGGCAGAGATGAAGCCGCACAGATGCTCCGGGAACTGTCAGGACGTGCGCACAGAGTCGTCACAGGAGTCTGCATCCGCGACACACGGCACCGCAGCATATTCTCCTGCACATCGGAAGTGGAGTTCAAGACACTCACCGATGAGGAAATCAACTTCTACATAGAGCGGTTCCGCCCTTTCGACAAGGCCGGCAGCTACGGTATTCAGGAATGGATCGGATATATAGGAATAACCTCCATACGAGGATCTTACTTCAACATCGTAGGACTCCCCGTACAGAGGCTATACACCGCTTTGTCCGAATTTATCGGACTTTAATCATCTCCACAGGCTGCTGACGGACCTTATCCAAAGGCTCGACTGCATACTTTACTTTTCCGAAATCGATATCGCTCAAGTCAATGCAGCGGATAGTGCTGTTCCAGCAAGTACGCCAGTAGAACCTGAGTCCCTTCGTATCCGTAGCCGTTGTGAACTGGGTCGCTCCGGGAATATCCGTCGGCTCCTGTCCCTTCTGACGCTCCACTCCTATCGGTATGTCGAAGTTATTCAATATCAGGAAGCAGGACATCACAGTCTCCTCTGCTGTCGGATATTGCGGGGCCGTGGCCTGATAATAAGCGGCACGGACAAATCTCGAAGGAGGGGTCACATCGCCTGGTATTCCTATCATGCCGGTGCCTGCTCCGAAACGGCGCACCTCTGGCCATGCCGAGAAAGCATTGCCGTCGGCCTCTCCGAAAGCAAGGTTCACATAATTGTTAAGGTTGGTCACCTGCCATGGGAAACCCGGCGCATTGGTCAGCACCCCGACGGTATTCTCATAAAAATTGGTCTTGCCGTCCACTATCTCGATTACTATCTGCCGTCCCGACGGCTCTCCCACTCTCCAGTGGCAGGTTCCTGCCTGAGGATAAAGTTTGGTGACGATAATATCGTCGAAATGGTCTATGACCTCCTGAACTGAGGTGAAATTGGCTAAAATCCAGCTTACCACCTGCATGTCGGGCACGGTACGGTCCACCTGTGCGGAATCATATTCCGGATACTGTCCGTAAGCCGGGAAGAAGAAAAGCCCGGCCGAAAGACCTTTCTCATTAAGCCCTTCAAGCACGAACTGATCCTGCTCCGCAGCCACACCTACATAACCGTATTTGCCAGTGAACACCAGTCCGGGGCCGCCGGCGGCAGTCAGGGCCGTATGCCTGAAACCACGGGGAACTATCACATAACGGCTCTGCAGATCCGAACCGCCCCACTCCGCCGTGCGGGCAAGCACATAGCTTCCGTCCCCGGCCTTAAACGATATTCCCGTACATGCCGACAAATCTGAAAACATACCGAGCAGGAGAATAACACCTACTACCCTGATTATCAATACTAACAGTCGCATACGAATTCAAGCATCTATATCCAATAAAACCACCTTAATGATATATAATTGTCGTTGCTGTTAATTTGCAATCTGTACATTCGGTAGAACAAGATGTCACTATCGTAGTTTTATCAGGCTTAATTGGATCTTGAGTTGTGATCCTTTTCTGTATGACTTTGCATGGTGTACAGTTGCTTGCCGAATTACATTTATATACGGTTTTATGGTCATCTCCACTATTAATATACATTATTGCGATTTCCCCGTCGTCGGAATGCCCGAGTTGCACATCCGACGCTCTGTACTCAATAATGAATTCATCTACAGGAGTTTTTTCGAACACACTCATGCTGTTGCTCACGGCATAGTTGGAAGTAACCCCATTTTCTAATTGATAAGTTATCACCGCAAAATATCCGTCATAAACATCTGTATATTTGATGGATGTCACCTTGAACGGAATATCATCTCCGAAATGCTCCGCAACAGTCATTTTTACATCCTCGTTAAGAGCATCCATATCCTCATAAATCCTTTCGCCATTTGGTGCGGTTAAGGATATATTATCATGCAACATCCCGCTTTGCTGTGGCACATTCTCCTCAGAGCAGCACATCAAAATGCAGGAAAGTATGGTTGAAATAGAAAACAGTAGTGCAATATTCTTCATAACTTAATTTTTTATTGTGAAACATTTATTTTGAAATCGGCGACGGCCAGAGGCATTTTACTATCCGTGAAAAAATATATTTTGTGATTGAATTTCCCTATGTTGTCAGCTATTGTTGAAAACACATAATTAACCGTTTCATGGGCAAATACAACAGAATAATCACCTTCCTGCCCTATGCAATCACATCTTTTAATAACTTTCTTTATTTCAATATCCGTATCTGTAGTGTTAGTTACAGACACTACTATTTTTGCAGTATCAAAAGGATTGTATGTTCTGTCTACATTATGCACCTTAACCTCTATCGGAGACGGGAGACCGGCATATAGCATTGTCTTGCTTACATTTTGTATGAGGTCTGAATAGATATCCAAATAATGCAGATCAGTTGCATACTTGTCTATAAAATCAGCAGCCATGAAGTCTATAGTATCTTTTCCCAAGATTTCAGCGCCGTACCGTAATTTAAGATAATTAATGAACGGGGATTCGCAGCATGAAGACAAACTGTCAGCCTTTAAGAATCTCTCATGGAATGAACTCAGCGTATCTTCAAGAAGACACATTATCGCATGTACACAATCCTCCTCATTGCCGGATTCTGACACCACAAGGACTGAATTCGCACTGAAGCCAAAATTTTTATATGGGATATTTTCTGATTCTGAGGATGATATGGCTCCTATGACAGATTCCATGGCATATTCGGATACCCCGTAAACCATATCTGTCAATATTCCGTTTTGATCAAAAACCAATGTAAAAGGCACTTTGCTTATTCCTAATACCCACTTATACCAATAATTTTCAGGATTGTTGATATTTACAAATTTCCACATGCACCGACTGGACTTATTATGAAATATAATCTTCCTTTCATATTGTTGCCTGTCATAATTATCGTCAATCAATACGATGCAGAACGGCGAATTCCCATGAGATAATTCTTTTACTTGCTCTAATGAGAATTCGTTTACCAAATCATTCATTCTGGTATGACATGAAACTGCTCCTGCCAACATAATATATGTGGCAATTGTGAAAAAAAACATATCTTTAAAGCCCAGTCTCATATCACAATTGTTTAGAAACAAATTTAAAAAAATTTTTCTAATTATTCATATTTATTTTCACCCTCTAACAAAAAATTTACGAGCGGCCATGAATTAATGGCAATAAAAAGGAGAAAGGGAATAGGTACGCCTCGGCAATCGCAAGTAAACTTGCATTGCTACCGGCTTCTGCATATATTTGCAGCGGAATTAATTAATTTAATTATAGGTATGGAGAACGAGGCTAAAATATCAAGAAGGGGATTTTTGAAAATCACCGGAATAGCCGGAGCCGCCATGGCCATGGCCTCAGGATGCGCGCGCAAAAGTGACGAGACAGAAGAAGTCCCCAAAGGGCAGATGACTTACCGCCAGTTGTACGGCAGTCCTGACAGAGTTTCCATACTGGGCTACGGCTGCATGCGCTGGCCCGTGATACCGGCCCCGGACGGAGACGGAGAACAGATAGACCAGGAAGCGGTGAACCGGCTGGTGGACTACGCCATAGAGCATGGTGTCAATTATTTCGACACAGCACCTGTCTATGTGCAGGGCTGGTCCGAGAAATCCACCGGTATCGCTCTGAAACGCCATCCGAGGGAAAAGCTTTTCATAGCGACCAAGCTGTCCAACTTCTCAGACCACAGCAGGGAAGGCTCCATGGCCATGTACCGCCAGTCATTCTCTAACCTGCAGACCGACTACATCGACTACTATCTGCTACACTCCTTGGGCAGCAGCATGGATGAGTTCCGCTCCCGCTATATTGACAACGGCATGCTGGAATTCCTTCTCGAGGAGCGCAAGGCCGGACATATCCGTCATCTCGGCTGGTCATTCCACGGAAAGAAAGAGGTATTCGACCAGATTCTGGCCCTGCATGACAAATATCACTGGGACTTCGTTCAGATACAGCTCAACTATCTCGACTGGCGGCACGCCTCAGGACGCAATGTGGATGCCGAGTATCTGTACGGAGAGCTGGAGAGAAGACAGATTCCCGTGGTAATCATGGAACCGCTTCTCGGAGGCCGTCTGTCCAATGTGCCCGACCGTATAGCTGCTCGCCTGAAGGAACAGGACCCCGAGAGCAGCGTAGCATCATGGGCGTTCAGATTCGCAGGTTCGCCTAAAGGCGTGATGTGCGTGCTCAGCGGCATGACCTATATGGAGCATCTGCAGGACAATATACGCACCTACTCCCCTCTCAGGCCCCTGACGCAGGACGATCTTGATTTCCTGGAGGAGACAGCCAGGCAGATGAGCGAATATCCGACTATCCCTTGCAACGACTGCAAATACTGTATGCCCTGCCCCTACGGCATCGACATACCTGCCATCCTGCTGCACTACAACAAATGCGTCAATGAAGGAAACCTCTCAGTAAGCAGCATGGATGAAAATTACCGGGAAGCGCGCAGAGCTTTTCTGATAGGCTACGACCGCAGTGTACCCAAACTTCGCCAGGCCAGCCACTGCATCGGCTGCGGCCAGTGCGTGCCGCATTGTCCCCAGTCAATTAAAATCCCCAAAGAACTGCACCGCATAGACCGCTATGTAGAAAAACTAAAGCAGGGCACCCTTTAATAATAGGAAGCCCTGCTTTCATTTGTCATCCCGTTAGACGACGATGAGCTAATCCACCCATATCTCGTCGATAAAGATAAATCCCTCGCCACCTGCTCCAAGATGCCATCCGGGGATGGTTCCGAAATTCTTGGCGAATATCTTCACATACCTCGCCTTGACAGGCTTGTCCAGCTTGAGTACGAAATCCTTGGTCTGGATGTTATAGTCACGCTCGTCCACGGTATTGTCCACACGGCCGACTGTCGTGAAATTCTTTCCGTCATCCGACACGGAATATTCCACATAACGGGGCATCCATATCCATGCGCGGGCATCCTGGCAGTAGCCGGAGCCGACAAGCGACACTTT
Source organism: Candidatus Coprenecus stercoravium (assembly GCA_019116865.1). Classification (GTDB taxonomy): domain Bacteria; phylum Bacteroidota; class Bacteroidia; order Bacteroidales; family UBA932; genus Coprenecus; species Coprenecus stercoravium. The sequence continues at coordinate 10,389 of DXAW01000130.1, forward strand.
GCATTCTTTGCGCAGGTCCACCACGGCCGTAAAGTCCGTAGCCTGGTAACCCTGCCATCCTCCTGTCTTCCAGTTGACGCTTCCCCTTATACCGTCAATCAGTCCGCGGGGCCCGCGTGCATTGTACTGAGGATTGTACTCATTCTCAGTATAGATGTCCATCTCATCCTTCATCTTGTGGAATACAGCCGATATCACAGGACTGCGCACTCCCTCCGGAGACTGGGAATAGATACTTATACGGGTCATCCTGTCTATGGTGACAGGTCCGTCGTATTTATGATAGAAACCGTTGCCTACCTTAATATACGCAGTATTGCCGGGAGTTCCGCTGTTCACACTCACCGAGAGCGTATCTTCAAAAATATCTCCCGCTGACTCGAACCATGGATTGCGCACGAAATCCTCGCAGCCCTTGGTCATCGGCCTGTCCTCCACGGCAGCACCGAATTCTTTATCAGGTCTTGCCGAAAGCACTATATCCAGCTCTCCTCCCTTGATTATGTCGGAGAAATTGACATAGCTTCTTGTATATTCCTCTCCATTAAGACGCACCGAACTGATATACTTGCAGCGGTCTATGCTGCCCTGGGGCTCGGACTTGATGAGGAACTTGTTTCCGTTCTCGAGATTAAGCACCACGTTCTTGAATACCGGAGATGAAAGAACATACATATCGTTTCCGGGTGTGACGGGATAAAGTCCTATCGCACTCATCACATACCATGCAGACATCTGGCCGCAGTCGTCGTTGCCGCAAAGACCGTCAGGTGCGGAAGAATACAACTCGTCCAGAATATAGCGCACTTTCTCATATGTCTTCCAGGGCTTGCCCACATAGGCGTAAAGATAAGCTGTCTGATGGCTGGGCTCGTTTCCGTGAGCGTACTGGCCCACCAGACCGGTGATATCCACCTGCTTGCGTCCCTTGGTATTGGAATCGGCCGCAAACAGAGAATCCAGCATGGCCTCGAATCCCTCGTCTCCGCCGAGCAGGTCGATATGTCCGCTTATGTCATGAGGAGCGAAGAAACTGTATTGCCACGAATTGGCTTCCGTGTAATGGTTATTGACCTCATGCGGGTCGAAAGGAGTCACCCATGCCCCGTTGAGCACAGGCCTCATGAGCTTGGTGGCGGGATCCAGCACATTTATATAACTTGAGGAGTAGCGCAGATACTTGTCGCGGATATCGGCATACTTCTCATCGCCCGTCCTGTCATACAGCCATGCGGCCACCTGGGATATGCACCAGTCGTCATAAGCGTACTCCACAGTCTTGGAAACCGACTCATGCTCCTCCTCAGCAGGCACGATATTGCGCTCTCTGTAGAAACGGATACCGAGCTCGTCCTTATTGGCCGTGGCCACCATAGCGTCGAGAAGTTCCGCAGCATATTCCTCTCCGATACCTTTTTCCAAAGCGTCTGCGATTATAGATACGGAGTTGTAGCCAATCATACAGTTGGTCTCATAGCCGGCAAGCTCCCACATAGGCAGTTTTCCGCCCTCCTCGTAAATGCTAAGGAACGAGCGCAGGAAATCCTCGGTCCTTTCCCTCTCGATAAGAGCGAACATCGGATGCAGGGTGCGGAAAGTATCCCAGGTGGAGAATACAGTATAGCGGTCATAACCCTCTGCCTTGTGTATCTGCTTGTCCATGCCCCGGTATTCACCGTTCACATCGCTGTAGAGATTCGGAGCTATGGCAGTATGATACATGGCCGTGTAGAATGTCCTAAGACGTTCACGGCTCTCTCCGCCGTCCCTTACGTCTATCTTGGACAGATAAGCCTCCCACAAGTTCTGGGTGGAAGCGAGCAGAGCCTCGAAATCGAAACTGTCCTCAGGTACGTCCGAGAGCAGATTGAGTCTGGCATTGTCGGAAGATACAGAGGATATACCCACTTTGGCAAGCACCTGTTTTGTTCCTTCGGGGAAAACAATCAGCGCCCCCTCGTCTCCGAAAGGTCTGTAATCGGCGACCGGTTCTGAGAATTCGATGTAAAAATGCACCATCTGGTCCTCTGACCATGATTTGGAACGACGGAATCCTGTGATGACGCTGTCCCCATGAAGCGCAATGGACGAGCCGAGAAGGTCATCCCTGTGCTGGAGGTCAATAATCATCATCGGCTGTCCGCTTCTATAGGTATAGCGGTGCATACCGGATCTGGGACCGGCTGTCATCTCGGCAAGTACATTCCAGCGGTCAAGCTCTACGGAGTAGTAGCCTGCCCTGGCCTCTTCTCTGCTGTGCGAGAACTCCGACTGATACAGTTCCCTGTTCAGAGAATCCGCATCATAGGCGGTCACCGGCATCATCAGCACGTCTCCGTAGTCAAGGACTCCGGTACCGCTCAGGTGCGTATGACTGAAACCGAAGATGATATTGTCAGAATAATGGTAGCCCGAGCATCCCTCCCATGTTCCGATACGGGTGTCAGGGCTTAACTGCACCATTCCGAAAGGGGCTGTGGCTCCGGGGAAAGTATGTCCGGTAAAGTCGGTTCCGACCATCGGATCCACATAGTCTACGAGACGTTGCTCTGTCGGGCTGCATGAGACAGCTCCTGTCACAGCGGCTGCGAGTACAAGGTTCAGGTAAATTTTTTTCATCAATATTTAAAATTTATTTTGGTTTTTAAAACAAATCATATACATTTGCAGTCCCAAAACGGAACGCTTCCTTAGCTCAGTTGGTAGAGCACGACACTCTTAATGTTGGG
>DXAW01000012.1 GCA_019116865.1 Candidatus Coprenecus stercoravium
TTCTTCTCGATCATGTTCGGGTTAGCCGACACTGTTTTGTAGCTTAATGTGTCCACTGTGTTGATTTTTAAGTTAATACATTAAATTTTGTTGCAATCCCCCTATTATAAGGGGGTGCAAAGATATACAAATTTTCCAACGTTTCAAAAAATTGGCTATATTTGAGGCACAAACCTATTAACCTCGTCCCGCATGAAGAAAATTGAAATATCTCTGCAAAGAAAAATAGCCGCCGTCATTATAGGCCTGGCAATCACAGTAATCACATCCATTCTGGTCTTCTTCATCTGCAGAGACTGGCTGCACATGAACTCGGAGTTCCTGCGCACGTTCAGCTGCCTCGTCATCGCAATCCCTGTCGGAATCATATCCTGCAAGGCTATCATGGAATCGTGGACCGGCGAGAAGATTGAATAACCCCGCTACCTCTCTCCCCAACGCTCACCTATATAATTAAGTATCTCCACCACTTTTTCCGGCTCATTCTCCGTCACCAGACGCAAACGGGTCTCCTTGAAATCCGGCAAGCCCTTGAAATAGCAGGACAGATGCCTGCGCATCTCCAGGACTCCGGTACGTTCGCCCTTGAACTCCAGCGATTTGGCAAAATGTTCCTTAGCCAGCGCCACCCGCTCATTGACACTCATGGGCGGAAGTTCCTCCCCGGTATCAAGATAGTGCCTGATCTCCCGGAATATCCACGGATGTCCGAAACTTGCCCTGCCTATCATCACTCCGTCCACACCGTACCTCTCGAAAGCAGCGGCCGCATCCTGAGGAGTCTTGATGTCTCCATTGCCGATGACCGGTATTCTCATCCTCGGATTGCGCTTGACCTCTCCTATCAGGGTCCAGTCCGCCTCGCCTTTATACATCTGGCAACGGGTACGGCCGTGTATCGTTATCGCCTTGATGCCGACATCCTGCAGCCTTTCAGCCAGCTCTACGATAATCTTGCTGTCCTCGTCCCAGCCCAGACGCGTCTTCACAGTCACAGGCAGCTTGACGGCCTCCACCACCCTGCGTGTAATCTCCACCATCTTGTCAGGCTCGCGCATCATACCGGAACCGGCGCCGCGGCGGGCAATCTTATTGACCGGACATCCGAAATTGATATCTATCACATCCGGTCCGGCCGCCTCCACTCTTAGGGCGGACTCCACCATCGCTTCCGGTATATGACCGTAAATCTGCATCCCGATAGGCCGCTCGTAATCGAATATTTTCAACTTATAGAGCGACCCCGGCACATCACGTATCAGGCCGTCGGAAGATATGAACTCAGTATACATCATATCCGCTCCGAACTTCTTGCAGACATATCTGAAAGACAAGTCCGTAACATCCTCCATCGGCGCCAGCAGAAGAGGCCTGTCCCCTAGGTCGAGATCTCCGATTCTCATTTTGTAACTGTATTGTAATCCCTAAATCGCGGGCAAAAGTAAAAATAATTGCAGAAAACAATATCTTTGCGCTGAATTTAAAATTTTAAGGAAATATAAAAACATGGCAATGAAGAGCAGAATCAACCGCATAGGCGTTCTCACCTCGGGAGGTGACGCGCCCGGAATGAATGCGGCTATAAGGGCAGTAGTCAGAACGGCCATCTACAACGGAAAGGAAGTCTACGGATTCTATCAGGGATACGAAGGCGTGGTCAACAAGAATTTCATACCCATGCAGTCCCACACTGTGTCCAAAATCATCTCGCAGGGAGGCACCATACTCAAGTCCTCGCGCTTTCCCGAGTTCAAGGACAAGCTGGTAAGGGAAAAGGCATATAAGAATCTCCGGGAGATAGGTATCGACGGACTTGTGGTCATCGGCGGCGACGGCTCTTTCCGCGGGGCCAACCTACTGTATAAGGAGTTCGGGTTCCCCATCGTCGGCGTACCCGGCACGATTGACAACGACATCTACGGCACCGACTTCACCATCGGCTTCGACACAGCCATCAACACGGCCGTACAGGCTATAGACAAGCTGCGGGACACTGCGGACAGCCACAACCTGGCATTTTTCGTAGAGGTCATGGGACGTGACGCCGGCTTCATCGCCCTCAACACGGCTATCGCATCGGGTGCTGAGGCCACACTGATTCCAGAGATTCCCACCACCATAGACAGCCTCTGCGAATATCTTCAGTTCGAAAGACGCAAGAACAAGACCTCAGGAATCATAATCGTAGCCGAAGGTGGCGACCTGGGCAGCGCCATGGACATAGCCGCCAAAGTCAAGGAACGCATACCGGACTACGAGACCAGGGTCACCACTCTCGGACATATCCAGAGGGGCGGCTCACCGACATGCAACGACCGTGTACTGGCCAGCGTTCTGGGATGCGAGGCCGTCAAGGCACTCCTCGAAGGACGCTCAGACGTCATGGTCGGTCAGATGCAGAACGAGACAGTCTTCACCCCGTTCGCCGAGGCATGCAGCCGTCACAATGAGATCAACACCAAGTGGTACGATATCTCGCACATCCTTTCTATATAAAATTAGTGTCACATATCGCCCTGTTCAGCAATAATCGGTATCTGAAACATGAAGTAGATATTCTGAACAAGGTTAATGATTAGTTAAAGCAGCCGGACCGTCACCACGACAGCCCGGCTGCTCCTGTTTCATACCAACAGACTTAAATCAATATCAGGGATAATAACATCCGCAAGTTTATCCTTGACAAGAAATCCCATGTAAAGCGGAATTGTGAGCACCTCTCCATCGCGTCCCACATTGTATTGGCCCAACTTGATTGCGCTATTGACATGATAGACATTCTTGTTTCTGAGAACTGTCACCATGCTTTTCGACTTGCCTGTCCTGGCCTTGACCTCAAGGACAACACATTCACCGTTGAGTCTCACCAGAAAGTCCAGTTCAAGACCGCTGTCCTTATGGAAATAATACAGTTTCTGCCCGGACTTGCACAGGAAATCAGCCATAAGATTCTCGAATACTGCCCCTTTGTATCCAAGAAGATTGCCTTTCAGAATATCCGCCTGAGTGCCATAGTCAAGCATGGCTACAAGAACACCGATATCCGTGACGTACACTTTAAAGCAATCCTCAACGGCATTGCCGTCTAACGGAAGTTCCGTAATCCGCGTATTATAGCACCTGCGGACTATCCCTGCATCCTCCAGCCATTGAATGCTGCCGGCATACTGCGAGGCCCGTCCTCCTTTCCTGACCACCGAATACTGAAATTTCTTGTTCTCCTTCGCCAACTGCTTCGGGATAGACTCAAAACATTCCCGGATATGAGGTTTATCGGCCTCATCCGCATATTTTACCATATCCTCCTCGTATTCAGCTATCAGACTACGTTGGAGCTTGTATATCTGCTCTATGTTCCTGGTTTCAAGGAAACAGTTCACCACTTCCGGCAGTCCCCCGACAATGATATATCTGTACAACAGATCCATCATCACTTTGTGAATACCGTCCGGGACTGCTTTCTCACTCTCAAAGCATGACCTGACGACATCAATGACCGCATCACTGATTCCGTTTGCCCATAGAAACTCCTCGAAATCCAGCGGATACATGTCTATCACAGTCTCATATCCCACCGGGACAGAGTCCTGTCCTTCACTCTCATCCTTTTTCTTCCTGCTTTTACCATAGCCTTTCACTCCTAAAAGCGAGCCTGTGGCTATGATGTCGAAACGACCGTCTATCTGAAATGACTTCAATGCCGTCCTCGCCTCCCTGCATTCCTGAATCTCATCAAGTATGATACAGGTCTTTCCCTCTATAAAGCGACTGCCTTTAATCATAGCGGAAAGATTGAGAATGATGGTATCGACATCAATATTGCCTGTAAAAGCGGATTTCTTGTCCGGCTCCAGAATAAAATTCACATACACCACATTCTCGTAATTCTCATTTGCGAATTTCCGGACAATGTATGTCTTTCCGCATTGGCGCATACCTTTTATCACAAGTGGCTTTCTAGTCTCCGACTTCTTCCACTCGGCCAGATACGTTTCTATTTTTCTCTTAAGCATAGGCTTATTCCGTTCTTCCGACAGCAAAATTACATTTTTTCAAGCGAATAAACAATAAT
>DXAW01000013.1 GCA_019116865.1 Candidatus Coprenecus stercoravium
ATTTACACCTATAATAAACGTTAATTATAAAAACATTGAATGCATAAAACAGATGATACTAATATGGTACTAAATCGTATACTTTATTTTTATAGTTTATATAAAATACACAATATCAATTAGTTGTAAAATTACGTATATTGTCACCCACCACTCATTATCAGCCTCTTGACAACCAATGCTGGCCAATACACTGCAGATAGCTATTTTGCCCTCATCGCAGAAGTGCATTCAGCAGCTTTTGATATTCTGAACAATCTGTTTAGGAGTAGAGCATGGCTTGGCAAAACTTATCTTTCATGTACCTATAATAAAAAAACGACCTGCCGATTTGAGCATTATTAAGAGGTTTGATGGGTTCTAATGATGCTAAGATACAGTTTTCACCTCAAAGCATAAAATGTTTCGTCAAAGTTCTCAGTGCCTTTTCCAAAATTCTTTTTCTAAGAGAGACTTTTCCTTATCTCATAGCATTAAAAATACTCACATCAAGATAGACGATTTTGAGAGCATATAAGCGTAATGCCTCTATAAATAAAAGTTAATTAAATCTTACTCTTTTTGAATGAAGGTAGAACCCATAAATCCACTTTTCTATCTTTTAAACAGCAAATTATTGATAATCAACGAGTAATAAATTCTATACTTGAAGATATTGACATGTATGGTGCTGTAAAAACTAAAATTGAAACAATCATCCAGACTCCTATTGAGGTATAAATTCCAATAAACGACTAAAATATAAGTATTTACCTTAGATAAAGATAAACATTTTGTCAGTCTAATCGCGTATTTGACGAATACAGCATTTAGAATCTCATATTAGAGCCATTTGAATATGGAATCATCATAGTTAAGATTCTCCGAAATTTTGTTACATTTGCATTGTCCAAATGTTTTTGTCGCATGTTGGCGAGGAACAGTGAAGTCCATCAGGAGGACTTAAAGGATTTGTAGTTGCAAGATATTGAGGACAAAGTGATCAACTATAAGGTTTGTCTTTCGTTCGTACCGCCAAAAATATTGAGAATCAATGTTTTGTAAAAGTTCTGAAAATCTTCGGGGCTCACGTCAATTTATGCCGTTTCTATTCTCTGGTGGCAATCCTGGAGCAGAAGGTGAGGATGTCGTGCCAGACGGTCTCCTTGCCGGTCTCGTTGAGGATCTCGTGGCGCATGGAGGGGTAGAGCCGGGACTGTACGTCGGTGTAGCCGGCGCGGCGCATGGTCCTGACGGCCTCGTCGAATCTGCGTCTGTCCAGCAGGCACGGGTCGTCCTCTCCGGAGATGAAGAGCACCGGCATGTCCGGCCTGCTCGGATGCCATCCCGAGGTGCTGTAGGCATCCTGCATCAGTGAGAACAGGTTGATGAAGCCGTCGGCGGTGAACTGGAAATTGCACAGCGGGTTCTGGTCGTAGTTCAGTACAATCTCGGGATCGGAGCAGACCCAGGCGTTGGGTGAGCCCTCATGGCGGAAACGGCGGTTGAATGAGCCGAATGCCAGATGCTGTATGAGCCTGGGCCGGCATTTCTTCCCGGCAATGAGGGCGTAAAGCCGCGCAATCAGTCGGCCGACCGGAGCTCCGCTGTTGCGGCTCGGACTTCCGCAGACGATAAGACCGGAGAGCAGATTATCGTAACGCTTTGCAAATGAGCGCACGGCCATTGAGCCCATGCTGTGTCCGAGAAGTATCAGCGGCAAGTCGGGATGTTCCATCCGCATACGTTCCATGACGGCCTTGATGTCATCGACCATGGCTGTGAAGCCTCCCTCGTAGAAGTATCCGAGGTCTTCGGCTGACCGTATAGATTCCCCGTGTCCCCGATGGTCGTGGATGACGCTTGCGAACCCATTGGCTGCCAGAAATTCCATGAGCGGGATGTACCGCTCCTTATGTTCGCACATTCCATGTACTATCTGCACGATGCCTTTGGGTGCGGTCATCGGTTCGCAGATTATGATGCTGAGTGCCAGTCCGTCCGACGGGGAGGCGATCTTCTCTTTTCTGAAAGTGGCCTCTTTTGAATATGTCATGATATCCGATGTCTCCAAAAGTATGCCATCTGCATCTTCAATCGCCATATTACCAACAAATGAGGATATTCCGGGACAATTTCTTAAAAATGGTTATATTTACATTTTAAACGGAATATAAGAAAATGAAGGCTTATACGTATCTTGGACAAGGAAAGGCGGCCCTGCTCGACAAGCCGGAGCCGCAGCTGCAGGGGCCGCGCGATGCCCTGGTGCGGGTGACCCTCGGTAGCATCTGCACGAGTGACCTGCATATTCTGCACGGAAGCGTGCCCCGGGCCGTGCCGGGGATTACTCTCGGCCACGAGATGGTCGGGGTGGTGGGGGCCGTCGGCTCTGCCTTGACCAATGTCCGGCCTGGAGACCGTGTGGCGGTCAATGTGGAGACGTTCTGCGGCTCGTGCTTCTTCTGCCGCCACGGCTATGTGAACAACTGCAGCGACCCGCTCGGAGGCTGGGCCCTCGGCTGCCGTATCGACGGCGGTCAGGCGGAATACGTAAGGGTGCCCTACGCTGATCAGGGGCTGACCCGCATTCCGGACGGGGTGAGCGATGCTCAGGCACTGTTTACAGGAGACCTGCTGGCTACCGGGTTCTGGGCTGCGAGAATAGCGGAGATCGTTCCAGAGGAGGATACCGTCCTGATTATCGGCGCCGGACCTACCGGTATATGCACCCTGTTGTGCGTGATGCTCCACAGGCCACGCCGCATCATTGTCTGTGAGAAATCCCCGGAGCGCAGGCGTTTTGTCCGGGAGCATTATCCAGAGGTGGTGGTGACCGACCCGGAGCACTGCCGTCAGACAGTTCTGGAGCACAGCGCCCACGGAGGAGCCGATGCCGTCCTGGAAGTGGCCGGTACTGAGGAGACCTTCCGCATGGCCTGGGAATGTGCCCGTCCCAATGCCGTCGTGACCGTAGTCGCCATGTACGACCGCCATCAGGTGCTGCCCCTGCCCGATATGTACGGCAAGAACTTGACGTTCAAGACCGGTGGCGTGGACGGCTGCGACTGCGCGGAGATCCTCCGCCTTATAGCCGACGGCCGTCTCGACGCAACACCGCTCATCACCCACCGCTTCCCCCTCAGCCGCATCGAGGAGGCCTACCGCCTCTTCGCCTCGCACGCCGACGGAGTCATCAAGGTCGCCGTCGAGCCGTAACAGGTATAAGTCAGGCGAAATTATTCATCGTAGCTGTCCGGGCGGTATTCGAGGATGTCGCCGGGCTGGCAGTCGAGGGCACGGCAGAGGGCCTCGAGGGTGGTGAAGCGGATGGCCCGGGCCTTGCCGGTCTTGAGTATCGAGAGGTTGGCTGGGGTGATGCCGACTTTTGCGGCCAGCTCGCCCGATGACATTTTGCGGCGGGCGAGCATCACATCTATGTTTACGATTATTGCCATGACTGTTCGTTTAGATGGTGAGTCTGTTTTCTTCGCTGACTCTGACCGCAAGGCCGTAGATAAGGGCGAATGCGAAGAGTATCAGCGGAGTCAGAAGCATGGAGTCAGTGATATGTCTGTACGACGAGGGATAGACCAAAATACCTATATTCTCATTGCAGAAATTGTAGAAGAGGTTGCATACTGCGGCTGATACCAGTATGTAAGTGTTTGATTTAAGGAAAAATGTTCCGGATTTGAGGGCAAGAATGGACTTAATCATGAACAGGAGCAGCAGAGCGTCGAAAGCGATGCCGAAGAGCAGGCGTCCATAAAATATAAAGTACTGCCAGCCGAGGACATCGTCGCTCCATACGATTTTGCTGCCGTTTTCAGCGGCACCGTTTCCGTAGACAATATTCCTGTAGTCTGTAAACCATCCGGCTACGCTTCCGCTTTGCACGATAAGCCATACGGCATTTACAATACAGATGATGCCGACTATTACTGTTACGGCAATCAGTAGATTTTTAGTGGCTCTTTTCATAATTCGGTAAATTTTTATTGTTAATTGATATGCAAATATAGCAATTTTATCGAAAAACAATAAATAATTTGAAATTTTCTTGATGTTATGTCTTTCTGCTGTCATAGAGCGCAATTCGTATATGCGGTGCGTACCCTCGTAGTTTTTGAACGCGTATATTTTTGCGGTAAAAGTTTTACTTTTGCGGTAAAAGTATCCACAATCATGGCAAGAAGACTTCTCACTATCCTTCTTCTGAGCACGGCAGCAATGTTGGCATCTCAGGCGCAGAATGCCGACGGGCGCATCGGGACATGCATGAACGAAGGCCGTTGGTTCGACCTGGCACACGAGCTGAATGTTACTCCGGCGGATTCCGTCAACCCTATTTTGTATAAGATGGCTGTGGCAATGACGCACCATTATTTCAACCGGCCTGACTCGGCGTGCACAGTGCTGGGAGATCTGCTGAACAATCATCAGGAGGAGTTGGGCGACAATACTTTAAGCATGGCGGTGCTGATGGGACTGAACCTGGCGCGTACCGACCGCTATGCTGAAGCGGCAGATCTGATGCAGAGCCTGTGCGGCCAGCTGGAAGCAATGGGTGCGGACAGTACGCAGACCGCAGGGCTGAGTATCATGGCGC
>DXAW01000131.1 GCA_019116865.1 Candidatus Coprenecus stercoravium
CCTCTGGAGTGTGCCGTCCATCATGTCCAGTATGAAGAACGAGCCGAAGACTATCACCACCAGGCTGGTGGCTATGATGACTCCGCTGCGGAATCCCATAGTCAGCATTAGCAGGAGGATGACTATGAGTATTGACTCGATAAGGTTGATGATGAATGTGTTGATGGATCCGCTGACTATTTCGGGCTGGAAGAATACCTTGTGGAACTCCATGCCTGTGGGTATGGATTCGGCCTTGATCTCCTCAAGTCTGGTTTCTACTTCCTTGCCTATCTTGATGATGTCTGTTCCCGATTCGGCGGATATAAGCAGGCCGATGGCCGGCTGTCCGTCGTATTTCATGGAGTTGCGTACTGGCGTCTGCCATCCGTATGTTATATCAGCTACGTCGGAGAGCTTGAGCTGGTCATCCTCATGGCCCTGGATGATGAGGTTGCGTATGTCGTCGATGCTTTCGTAGGCCTCCCCCATCTCTATCTTCATTCTCCTGTCCGGTGTGTCGAAATATCCTGAGTAGATGATTGAGTTCTGGGAGTTGAGTGTGGTCAGCAGCTCGGTAGGATGAACTCCTAGATTGGCCATGCGGTCGGCTTTCATGTCTATGTTCACGCAGCGGGTGCGCTCTCCGTAGGTGATGGCCTTGGACACTCCCTCGATGTCGCTTAGCTCCCGGCAGACCATGTCGGCGTAGCGGCCGGCCTCGTCATATCCGTACCCGTCGAAAGTAAGAGCATAGAACATGCCGTAGACATCTCCGTAGTCGTCCATTACCATGACCTGGGCAGAGGCCGGAAGGGACGCCTTGGTGTCATTGACCTTGCGCCGCAGCATGTCCCACTCCTGCTGGGTGTCGGAGTCGGGGGTAGTGGTCTTGAGGGTGACCGTGATTATGGCCATGTCGTCGAATGACTGGGATGTCACTGTCCCGACCTCGCTTATTCTGCGTAAGGCATCTTCCAGCGGGCGGGTGACTTCCAGTTCTGTCTCGTAGGCGGTCGCTCCGGGATAGACAGCGGCCACTACGGCTACCTTGACCTTGATCTCAGGATCCTCCAGCTTGCTCATGCTGTTGTAGGCGAACGCTCCGCCCACTACGAGGCAGATGAGCACCGCTACGACCAGTATCCTGTTCTTCAGTGCGTATTCTGCTATGTTCATGGCTGCTGTGGTTTACAGAAGATTACCCGGGTTGGTGGCGGATTTGCCGGGGAGCACCTTGACCTGTGCTCCGTCCTTCAGGGAATGGACTCCGGCTGACACCACTGTGTCGCCGGCATGTATTCCGGATATTATCCTGGCGTTGCCGTTCCGGTCGATATTGTCGGTTATGACAGTCCGCTTTGTCACGGTACCGTCGGAGTCAAGCAGCCAGACGCAGCTTTCTCCGCTTTCCTCGAACAGTGCTGTGGCAGGGATGCTTACCGTGGCGTTCCCGTCAGCAAGGTATTCGATGCAGACACTTGTGCTGATGCCGGGGCTGGGCATGGTTCCGTCAGCATTAGGTGTCAGTGCATAACGGGCGGTGAAGAGCTGGTTGAGGTTGGCTTTCTTGGTGATATCGATTAGCTGTAATTCAAAAGTCCTTCCGGGGTATGTGTCCACAGCGCACCAGCATCGGACGGCTTTGTCGATGTTGGCGAAGTCGGCGGCCGGAATATCCACCCTGACGATGGGGGCACCGTCGCTGATAAGTGAGATGACAGGCATTCCGGCACCTACCGTCTCTCCGGCCTCGAAGAGTACCTGCTGGACGTAGCCGTCGAAAGGAGCGGTCATCTTGGTGTCATTGAGGGCGTTCTGGTGGGCGTGGTACAGCGCGGCCGCCTGCTCGAGACCGTAACGGGCTTTGTCATAGTCGTTCTGAGTGGCACTTCCACGGTCTGACAGTTCAATGACTCTGCCGGCTTCTGCTTTGACCTGTTCGTATTTGGCCGTTGTGGCGGCAAGCTGGAGGGCGTAGTCCCTTTCCTCTATCTCTGCCAGTGTGTCACCTTTATGGACATGCCGGCCTTCCCGGAAATGAATTGCCGCTATCGGACCGGCTACCCTGAAGGACAAGTTGACATCCCTGGCCGGCTGTATTCTTCCAGGGTAGGTCATGATTCTAGTGCCGCCTATGCTCTGTGCGACAGAAGTCCTGACATTGGGTACGGTCTCCGCTTTCTGCCCGGAGGCGCCGTTGACCCTGCATCCCTGCATAGCAACGGTAAAAAAAGCCGCTGCGGCTGTCACCGCAATGGCATTCAGTGCTCGTCTCATTGTATTGTTAAATTATTTAATAGTCTATTAATGCCGATGCGGTATAAGCCGCAAAAACTATGCCCGTGAATTGTATACGCAGAAGATAAGATACTATTGGGCGATGAAGCGGTAGACGATTTCGCCGGCCTGGCGCTCAGGGGCTTTCCCGGAAGCTGTGAACCGGGAGCGGCCGGCGGCTCTGAGGGCGTAGTCCCGCAGGCACTGGTCAGTGGAGGATACGCTTTCTATGATTCTGGTGTCCACGACGTATCCTTTGCGGTTGACGATGATGCTTACAGATACATCGCCTCCGCCCAGACATTTGTAAGCCGGGACAGGCAGGCTCATGGCCTTGCGGCCGTCAAGAGAGTAGGAGATGACGGAAGGCCCCTTGTAAGATTCGTTGCCGGAGGCTTTCTTTGTGTTTTTGCTGATGGAGATATCGTCCGGGCCTTCAGAAGCTTTCTCGACTTCTTCTCTGGTGCGGTCAAGACGCTCCTGTAGTTCCCTGGCGTCTTTATAGATGTCCTCAGGATGCTCGTACCTGTCGTCACGCAGATGTTCAGACGCATCTACGGCCACATTGCGGACGGTCTGTGCGTTGTTATTGCGCGAAGCTCTTAGCAGTGCGTCAAGCTCGGCATCCAGCTCCTCGCTGACGCTCGCTCTCATGCGCGCCTGTTCCGCATTTCTTTCCTCTTCCTCCTGGGCGGAGAAATCTATCAGGAAAGACGTATCCTTTGTGAGTTGGGTGTGGATCGAGCATGACAGGAGGATAATAACAAGTACAAGGTGGAAGATTACCGTGAGGTAAACTCCCGCCTTGTCTTTCCGGTCCACTTTGATGAGCGGACGCATTAGAATTCAGCAGACTTGGGTGTTCTGGGGAACGGTATGACGTCCCTGATATTGGCCATGCCCGTTACGAAGAGAAGAAGTCTCTCGAATCCGAGGCCGAATCCGCTGTGAGGCGCTGTTCCGAACTTACGTGTGTCTACATACCACCATAGGTTCGTCATATCCATGTGCAGTTCGTTGATGCGGTTCATGAGTTTCTCCAGAGATTCTTCCCTTTGTGAACCTCCGATAATCTCGCCTATCTTGGGGAAGAGTACGTCCATGCCGCGGACTGTCTTGCCGTCGTCGTTCTGCTTCATGTAGAAGGCCTTGATGTCCTTGGGGTAGTCTGTCAGGATTACAGGTTTGCCGAAATGCTGCTCCACCAGGTAACGCTCATGCTCGCTCTGCAGGTCGACGCCCCATGATACCGGATACTCGAATTTTACTCCGGACTTGATGAGGATGTCCACGGCCTCCGTATAGGTCATGCGCACGAAGCTGGTGTTGACCACACTCTTGAGTCTTTCGATGAGCCCCTTGTCTATCATGTTGTTGAGGAAAATCAGGTCATCCATGCAGTTGTCAAGGGCATAACGAACCAGGTATTTGATGAAGTCCTCGGCTACGTCCATATTTTCGTCTATCTCGGCGAAAGCCATCTCCGGCTCTATCATCCAGAACTCGGCCAGATGCCTGGGGGTGTTGGAGTTCTCGGCCCTGAAAGTGGGTCCGAATGTGTAGATGTTGCCGAGAGCCATCGCTCCCAGCTCTCCCTCAAGCTGTCCGCTGACGGTCAGGTTGGTATGACGGCCGAAAAAGTCCTGAGAGAAGTCTACCTTGCCGTCTTCTTTACGGGGAGGGTTGGAGATGTCAAGAGTGGTGACCTGGAACATCGCACCCGCACCCTCTGCGTCAGATGCAGTGATTATAGGTGTGTGCAGATAGTAGAAACCCCTGTCGTTGAAGTATTTGTGTATAGCAAATGCCATAGCGTGACGTATCCTGAGCACGGCCCCGAATGTGTTGGTTCTGGGACGCAGGTGGGCTATCTCACGCAGGAACTCCATGCTGTGACCTTTTTTCTGGAGAGGGTATTTCTCAGGGTCGGCGGTGCCGTAGAGCGTGATGTTCTCCGCCTGTATCTCCACTTTCTGTCCGCTTCCGACTGATTCGACCAGCTTACCTGTAACGGCGATGCTGGAACCGGTAGTGATGTCCTTGAAGCTCTCATCCGGTTTGAATGTGGCGAAATCGCAGACTATCTGTATATTATTGATTGTAGAGCCGTCATTGAGCGCAATGAACGCTATGTTCTTGTTGCCCCTCTTGGTTCTTACCCATCCCTTGGCCAGCACTTCCTTGCCCGGGGTTTCCTTGAGCAGTTCTGATACTCTCTGTCTCTTAGTTGTCATGATTGTGTATGTTTAAAATGTTATGTTCATCGCCTTGCAGATTCTTCGTGGAATCTCCGTATTGTCCATCCTGCCTGAGAACAGGCCGCTTCCCGCACCTATTGCGTAAACGGGAACGTTGACAGCCGAGTGGTCTTTCGAGGTCCAGCCGATATGCGCTCTGTGCGAGGCCTCATCCATTGCGGCTGTTCCTTTTCCGTCGGTTAAGCTTTTAGAACTGTTGATATTGTCCAGTTCGTCCAGGTGGAGAGAATATCCGTCCTCCCAGCTGAGAGTGAGTCCGCCTGTCTCGTGGTCGGCGGTCACTATGATCAGTGTCTCGTCAGGATGCTCATTATAGAACTTCAGGGCCGTTGCCACTGCGTCTGACAGACTGATGGTCTCCAGTATGGCTGCTTTCGTGTCGTTGGCGTGACTGGCCCAGTCTATCCTGCCGCTCTCGGACATGATGAAGAATCCTGGACCGTTCTCCGTGTAAAGAAAATCTATGGCAGCCTCTACAAGGTCTTTCTGGCTCATGTCTCCGGCCTTCATGTCTATGGCGTAGGGCAGTTCTGTCTTTTCCCTTCCGTCATTCTGCAGGAGCATTATCATTTCTGTCCGGCCCTTTAGGGATTCGTACTGGTCCATGCCTTCGGCTATGGTGTAACCTGCGTTCTCTATCGCAGTGTATGCCGACGGCTTATTCCCGTCCTTCCCTTTGCTCTCGATCAGGCCGCCTCCGGCAAAGAACTCGAATCCCGAGGCCGGAATGTCCAGCGCTATGTCATAGTAGTCGTCGCGGTCTATATTGCGGGCGTAGAATGCGGCCGGGGTGGCATGGTTGAGTCCTACTGTTGAGGATATGCCTACCTTGTAGCCTGCCTCGTGTATTCTGGCTGCTATGCTTGTCAGGACTGTCGTCGAGTCCGGAGCGATGCCGAGCATGCCGTTATTTGTTTTTACTCCTGTGGAAAGGGCGGTACCTGCTGCGGCTGAGTCGGTTATCAGGTTGGATGCTGAGCGGGTAACGGCTTGTCCCAGGACAGGAAACATTGTAAAGGACAACGGTCTGCTGTCGAATACGTGCTCCGTGTGGCCTTTGTAGTATTCGGCGGCGCTTGCGTGGGCAAGCCCCATTCCGTCGCCGATAAACAGAAATACGTACTTGGGCGTTCTGTTTTCAGCAAGTGAGAGCAGCGGCAGCAGAATCAGAATAAAGATGGTCAAAGTCCTTTTCATATTGACGGCAAATGTAGCCTTTTATTCTAAAATTTAAAAATGGGTGTCTCATTTTCTGAGGCACCCATTTTCCAGCTCTGCAGGAGAAGTATTACTGATTTGTGGTTACTTTTCTCGCAGCGTACATTATCTTCAGTGCGGAGCAGCGGCGTAGTTCCTGCTTAACGTCCGTGACGATGCCCATTCGGGTTCCCTCGTCGATCTTGAGGGAGATGGACATCAGCTCGCGGTCAACCTCACTCAGGGCCTCACGTTCAGCGGCCACGAAGTCGCTGATGTCTTTTACAGTCCTGAAGGAGTCGTTGAGCTGGATACGGGAATCTGTTCCGTATTCTTTCTGGTATTGCAGAGAAGGGGTACCGATGAAGATGTAGGAAGCAAGGTCTTTTCTTTCGAGTTTGATTGCTTCTGAGGCCTCAGGCAGCTTCACGTTCACCATGCGGTCTGTCTGACGCATACTGGTGGACACCATGAAGAACATGAGAATCATGAACACGATATCAGGCAGTGACGCCGTATTGATACCGGGTGTTCCCTTATCTCCTTTTCTTATGAATTTTGCCATTGTCTAGTCCTCCTTATTTTTTGGTTACATCCAAAGGTTCCGCCTCGGAGACACGGTTGGGGATGGCCTCGCGTACGATGTCCTGCTTGTCAATAGGGAGTTCATCGTATACTTTTCCGAAATGCGCCATCGCAAAATCGTCCCTGACTCTGTTGATAGCTCTTACCAGAACGTTCTGAATCTCGACATATTTGCTGTAGAGACTCTGTCGGTCATTCTGGAGGGAAATCACACCTTCCGATACAGGATATTCTCCGAAGCCCTCAATGTTCTTGATGACCTTTGAAGGCAGGTTGGGATTATCTGTAGGGTTGGTCAGGAATTCAATGACTATGTCTTCGAGCTGTGCATCCGAAAGAATAACTTGTCCGCCTGCCATCACACCGTTTCTGGAATTAATCTTCACGTCGAGCATATTACGGCGGTTGACCTTCAAGTCTTCCAGTTGTGCGTTTTCAGGAGGCATAGGAGGGAGTCGGCGTGACAGACCTGTCTCGGGGTCCATGGTGCTCACCATCAGGAAGAAGATAAGCATCAGGAAGGAGATGTCCGCCATCGATCCTCCATTTATTTCAGGTGTTTTCTTAGATGCCATAATTCGTATTACCTATTGTGTATAAGATTTCTAACACTGCCCCAAACCAAGGCCAGTATAGCGAGTACGACCAGTGCATAGCTCAGGTTGAGCAGTGTGTCGGTCATTTTGAGGGTTGCGTGTGTCGGCTGAACAGCGACATTTACTGCAATCGGATCTCCGCTGGCGAAGAGATACGACAGGCCGATGAGCACTACGGCTATCAGCACTGTGAAACCAGTCCTCTTGAGGGATCTCTTGTTTCCGGCCATATTGACGAGCGACAGCACCACTACAAGGACAATCGCTGCGATAACCAGAGCGTATGCCCAGAAGAGCACTACGTCCAGAAGACCGGTGGTGGCAAGTGCTTCAGCCTCATTGGCAACGGTGTAAAGTCCCGTCTTGCCGTTGAAGATGAAGAAAGCTATCAGACCAATCAGAGAGATGACCAGCAGACAGATTTCTAATATTTTAGCGAATTTACTAGTCATAATTGGCTTTGATTACTTGTTCTGATATTTTACGATCATATCTACGAGGGAGATGGAAGCGTCTTCCATGGAGAGGACGATACCGTCAACCTTAGCGACAAGATAGTTGTAAATTATCTGAAGGATGATGGCGACGATAAGACCGCCGACGGTGGTAATCAGGGCGACTTTCATACCTCCTGCGACGAGGGTCGGGCTGATATCACCTGCTCTCTGAATCTCATCGAATGCCTGAATCATACCGATCACAGTTCCCATGAATCCCAACATAGGTGCGACGGCGATGAAGAGTGTGATCCATGAAAGACCGCCTTCGAGCTGTCCCATCTGAACGGAACCGTAAGAGGTGATGGTCTTCTCTACTTCCTCGGCGCCCTTGTCATATCTGAGCAGACCCTGATAGAAGATAGATGCTACAGGACCACGGGTATTGCGGCATACGTCCTTGGCTGCTTCCACGCCACCGTTGTTGAGAGCTTCCTCTACTTTCTTGAGAAGTTTCTCGGTGTTGGTGCTGGCCAGATTGAGGTAGATGATTCTTTCAATGGCGACAGCAAGACCGAATACGAGGCAGGCGATAATCGTGGCCATGAAGCCGGCGCCACCCTCGATGAACAGTCTCTTGATTTCCTGATGCATGGGAGCCTCGGCAGCAGCTTCATCTACAACTGCCTCATCCACGGCCTCGAAGGGAATCAGTTCGGTTGTGTCAGCAGTAGCGAGAGAGTCTCCTTCCTGCGCAAATGCATATTGTGCAGCGAAAGTCATGAGACCCATAACTGCCAAAAACATGAAGATTTTT
>DXAW01000014.1 GCA_019116865.1 Candidatus Coprenecus stercoravium
TCCGGAGCCGGACTGCCGGGCAAGCTGGCCGACTGCTCCAACAGGGATCCGGAGAAATGCGAGCTGTTCCTTGTCGAGGGAGACTCCGCAGGCGGAACGGCCAAGACAGGCCGCGACCGTACCTATCAGGCTATCCTGCCGCTTCGCGGTAAGATCCTTAATGTGGAGAAAGCCATGGAACACAAGGTGTTGGAAAGCGAGACCATCCGCAACATCTACACGGCTCTGGGAGTGACCATTGGCACCGAAGAGGACAGCAAGGCCGCCAATCTGGACAAGCTCCGCTACCATAAGGTGATAATCATGACCGATGCCGATGTCGACGGAGCGCATATCGCCACACTTATCCTGACATTCTTCTTCCGCTATATGCCCGATATGATCAAGAACGGTTATGTTTATATAGCGGCACCTCCTCTTTATAAGGTCAAGAGCAAGAAGGGCAAGGAGGAAAAGTACTGCTGGACGGAGGATGAGCGTATCGCAGCCATAGCGGAGATCGGAAAAGGAAGCGAGGGCAGCGTGTATGTTCAGCGCTACAAAGGTCTGGGAGAGATGAACGCGGAGCAGCTGAAGGAGACTACTATGGATCCTGCTACGAGACTTCTGCGTCAGGTGACCATAGACAATGCCGCCGAGGCGGACCGCATCTTCTCCATGCTTATGGGAGATGAGGTTCCTCCCCGCCGTGAGTTCATAGAGATGAACGCCAAGTACGCTAAAATCGACGCATAATTTAAAACCACAGATATGGATATTTTTGAAAGAATAAGCAAAGACGAGGGCGGTCCCCTGGGACAGTACCGCGCAAGAGGTCACGGATATTTCACCTTCCCCAAGCTTGAGGGCGAAATCGCTCCCAGGATGAGATTCAACGGGCATGAGGTACTCTGCTGGAGTCTCAACAACTATCTGGGTCTGGCCAATCATCCTGAAATAAGAAAAGTGGACGCTGAGGCGGCTGCCCGCTGGGGTCTGGCATATCCCATGGGCTCCAGAATGATGTCCGGACAGACAGCTCTTCACGAGAGACTTGAGAGAGAGCTGGCTGAGTTCGAGCAGAAGGAGGACGCATTCCTCTTCAACTTCGGCTATCAGGGTATCGTCTCCACGATAGACGCCCTGGTCACCCGTCACGATGTCATAGTGTATGACTCCGAGGCTCATGCCTGCCTTATAGACGGCTGCCGTCTTCACATGGGCAAGAGAATGGTTTATCCTCACAACGACATAGAGAAGTGCGAGAAGACTATCCAGAGAGCCTTGAAAGTGTGCGAGGAGACAGGCGGCGGTGTCCTGCTGATTACCGAGGGAGTGTACGGTATGACCGGTGCTCTCGGTATTCTGGACCAGATCGTGGCTCTCAAGAAGAAATACAACTTCCGTATACTGATTGACGATGCGCACGGCTTCGGCGTGATGGGTCCTCACGGACGCGGAACTTCTGAGCACTTCGGCGTAATGGACGGTATAGACCTGTATATCGGAGCATATGCCAAGTCCATGGCTATCATAGGCGGTTTCGTGGCCGGTCCTAAGGCTATAATCAATTATCTCCGCTACAATCTCCGTTCACAGATTTATGCCAAGTCCCTGCCCATGCCTATCGTAGAGGGCTGTCTGAAGAGACTGGAGATTATCCGCGGACCCGAGGGAGACCGTCTCCGTGAGAAACTCTGGACAGTTACCCGTGCCCTGCAGAACGGTTTCAGGGAGAGAGGATTCGATATCGGACTCGCCCAGGCCTGCGTAACTCCTGTCTTCATACACGGAACCGTACCTCAGGCAACTAATATGCTGGTGGATCTCAGAGAGAACTACAACCTGTTCTGCTCTGTTGTCGTCTACCCCGTTGTTCCCAAAGGCGTGATCATGTTCAGGATTATTCCTACTGCTGTACATACTCTTGAGGATGTCGAGTATACACTCAATGCCTTCTCCGAGGCTAAGAAGAAACTTGACGCAGGAGAATACGACGGAGAAAATATTCAGGACAGGGCACTGCTCTAGTATGGAACAGAAAAATTATCTCAAGAATCCTAAAATCCTATTTTCCCTCCTTGCGGTATTGGTAATCACAGTATTGCTTTTCCCCGAGGAGGGAAAATTCAAGTACAGCTACCAGAAAGGCAGGCCGTGGGTGTATGAGACACTGATGTCACCCATAGACTTTCCTATCCTGAAAACTCAGCAGGAGCTGTTGGAGGAGAGGGAGGAAAAGGCGTCGCAGGTTATTCCGTACTTTGAGTATGACAATACTGTCGCCAATACTCAGGTAAAGCGTCTTAAAGGACTTCAGAGCCGCAACGGCATCAATGAGCACGTGCTCTATTATGTGATAGAGTCTCTGTACAACATGTATTCAGTGGGTATTCTTCCTGAAATGTCCGAGGATATATCCACTGTGGGCACCATTGTCGTACAGCGGGATAAGAGAGCGCAGGAAGTGCCTGTCTCCGAAGTGTATACGCCTCGAAAGGCGGAAAGCTACATGAAATACTATCTTTCTGTCAGCTTTCCCAACTATGATGCTGATTCTCTGTATTCGCAATACGGCCTGTCGGAATATATAGTGCCCAATCTCGTCTATGACCAGAGCCGTACCGACCTGTTCCACAAAGAGGCGGTGGACTATATTTCCCCGACGAAGGGTATGGTTTACGCAGGTCAGCTGATAGTGTCCGAGGGGGAGATTGTCACTGCTGAGATAGAGCAGCTTCTGGATTCTTTCAAGAAGGAGTATGAGATGACGTACGGGTATGCCGATTCACCGATAGGTGTCGGTACCGGTCACTTTATCATATGCCTTCTGATAATCGCCTCGTTGTATGCTGTCGTGTATTTTACTAACAGGAGCATACTCGATGCTGTCAAGCCGTTCTATTTTGTGCTGACTTTGTACGTTCTGATATTCGTCCTTACGGTGGTGATAAGGAATATGGAGGCGGATTACCTGTATCTTGTACCTTATTCGGTATTCGCCATATATCTGAGCGTGTTCTTCAAGCACAAATACGTATTTCCCGTATATACTATCATGCTGCTGCCCCTGATTTTCCAGCCGGAGATAGGGGTCGAGCTGTTCTTCATGAACCTTACAGGCGGTATAATTGCGATAATATCGTTCAAGTATTTCAACAAAGGCTGGCTCCAGTTCCTGAACTCCTTGTTCATATTCGTAGGAATGTCCTTGATATATGTGGCGTTCCTTCTTTCCGGAGACGGCACATTGTCCCTGTTCAACGCCAGATCGGAATTCCGTCTGGCAGTCAACTCCCTTCTTGTGATAGCTGCATATCCTGTCGTGTTTATATTCGAGAGGATATTCTCGCTGGTATCGCACTCGCGTCTGGTAGACCTCTCCGATACCAATAACAAGCTTCTCAGGGAACTTGCGCAGAAGGCGCCCGGAACATTCCAGCATTCGCTGCAGGTGTCCAACCTCGCATTCGAGGCTGCCAGAGAGATAGGGGCTGACATGATTCTTGCCAGGGTAGGTGCGCTGTACCATGATATCGGTAAGATGAACAATCCTCAGTGCTTTGTTGAGAATGCTCCTGCCGGAGTGAATTATCACAAGGGATTGTCCCCCGAGGAGAGCGCCATGCAGATTATACGTCATGTGGATGACGGAGTGGAGATAGCCCGCAGGCACAAGCTGCCTGATGTGGTTACGGCATTCATACGTACGCATCATGCCAGGACTCTGACATTTTATTTCTATGCTCAGTACTGCAATGCCGGTGGGGATCCGGAGAACAAGGAACCTTTTATGTATCACGGCGATCTGCCTAAGACCAAGGAGCAGGTAATAGTGCTTATGGCTGATGCCGTGGAGGCAGCCTCCAGGTCTTTGAAGGATTATTCCACTGAGAGCATATCCGCCCTTGTGGATTCGATAATCAGTAAGAGATTGTCTGATTCACAGCTTGTTGAGGCTGATATCTCCATAAAGGAAGTAGAGACGGTCAAGCGTATGTTCAAGGAGCGTCTTGAGCAGGTATATCATGAGAGGATAGCATATCCGACTATAAAAAAAGCTTGACGGGTACGATTTTTGCGTATCTTTGCAGTCGTAAATGGGGATGTTTTGGTTTTGACAGCACAAGACATCGGACTGTAAGCATACCGGGGTTGGCAACCCACCTCGTTATCAAGGTTCCAAAGCCAATAACTGGCAACAACAACTATGCACTCGCTGCGTAAGTAAACCAGGTTTACTACCTTAATCGCGGTCGCCCAGGGCGATAGCGACGAGTATCCCGCCGGACTTTCCGCCTGCTATGTCCGGTATACGGGGTATCATTCAAGCGGGATGCGGCCGTGGATTCTCCTAAAGCGGTCTAAGACTCAGGAGATAAGGCGGTGATGGCGTGTCTGTCCGCAGTCACCGCCCGACAACCAAAGACAGAATAAGTATGTAGAAAGCACTCGGGTGCTGTGTTTGGACGGCGGTTCGAGTCCGCCCATCTCCACAAATAAGATTGATAATCAATCTGTTATAAAGAACAAACACAATTCTAAACACACGATTTAGAGTTGTGTTTATTTTATTATATCAGTCTATTCTGAATTTCGGGGGTAGTGCGGTGATGTAGGGGTCAGTGTGGTTGTCGACTAGGCCGACGACCGTTATAAAAACTTATCACTTCTTTATTGCCAAAGATTTTGCTATTTGTTCTCGTATTTTCTGCCAACTCGGTATCTGTTTCAGTTCTCGCCGTATCGGTGCGTCATACAGCAGGAACAGCAAAAAGAGCAAGATGCAGGCGTATGCCGTCCATCCGTAGATTTGCTTGACGCTGATTTCAGTCATCTGCGACATGAATGTTTCCATATAATGCGATATATTAATTGACATCCGGCTGGATACCACGTTGTCTATGGCTGCTCCATAACGTGCCATATTGTCCGGAAGATAATAAGCCAATCCTCGTGTATAAATCGCCGCTCCGACTACGCCGCCCATGACCATGTGCAGCATATTGAATACCGATAACGCCTGAAAGAAATGTTGGAAGCTCATAATTTCTTCCAAGCAGGTCATAAATGTGGCGCTAAGCACGGCATAGGCAAAACCACGGCAGAATATCGGTAGATTGAGCTGTGAGATATGAATGTCTGATGAGATTAAGAAATAATTTCCTAACAAATAGCCTATTATTCCTCCAAGTCCTATGATAATCAACCGCAGATAATTGAACCGCCTTATGTGCATCCACCAATAGGCAAACAGGCATCCGGCCAATACCCCACCCAACGCGGGCCAGTCCAATTGTACGCTTGTCATCGTACCATAGTGCATCACCTCCTCCAAATAGACTTCCTCCAACACATGTTCTGTGGCAAGGAACATTTCTACCAGTGTAATCAGGATGAATACGGGCAACAGATGGCGGTATGTCCACATTTTCGGTTCATAATACGGGTGACGGATGGTGAACATCCTCCAGACACAGAAGCATAGCGTAACGATGATAACCATGCTTAATTGGCAGATTACCGGACTGTTCCACCAGTTATACCAATCGCCGTAGTTGAACAGGTAAGCAGTCTCCAACAAAAGCATCGCCCAAAGCACAGCCCCCAGCCAATCTATGCCAAACAAAGGGAACTTCTTGAACATGCGGAAATGGCGTGTACAGACAGTCAATATCAGTAAATCCATCATCATGATGCCGCAGATGAACAGTTGCATGTAATCCCAATGGTAGTAATACATCAGGTAAGTGGCCAGCAAGTCGGACAACTGCATACTGCCCAAGATGATGATGTGCAGTACGGGAAAGAACACGGTAAAGTCGCGTGTCGGACTCATCCAAAGCTGGATGTTGGACATACATTCAAATGTGCCTTGTATTTTGCACATACCTTCGATGAAGCATACCAGCCACAGCAAAGGCAAGAATGTGACGTGCGGCGCAATCAGGTTGCAGAGCAGTACCCCGGTAGCAGCCCCACACAATAGCGTCTTGTTGGTGAAGCGAAACTTCATGCGGAACAGCAAAGGGAAATAGATGGCCATCCCTGCCAAGTTTGCATAAAGGCACATCAGGAGGTCTTCCCGCATAAGGGTCGTTTCTCCCATCATCTGATTCAGCGTACCCAAATAAAGCCCGCCGGAGAATTGGAAAGTAACAGCGATGAATACATATATCCAAGGCCGTATCCGTTCAGGAACAAAGCTCCTGAACATTGGCATGGAAAAAGGTTTGGGTTGTGCAGCTTCGCTCATATCAGTATTTTACTTTACATACCACATTGAAACCTGCCCGTAAACGGCTTACTTTATCTGCGTCATTGCCTTGCAGACGAATGCGGACGGGGACCCTTTGCTCTACTTTTACGAAATTTCCGGTAGCATTGTCCTGCGGTATCAAGGAGAACGCCGCTCCGGTGGCATCGGAGATGGATTCCACTACGCCTTTATAGGTTATGCCCGGAACGGCATCCGCCGTAAAGGTAACTTCGGCTCCTTCCTTGATGTTGGGAAGCTGGGTTTCCCGGTAGTTGGCGATGACCCAAAGGTCGCCATTGTCCACGATGTCCACCATCGTCTGGCCGGGTTGCACCAACTGCCCTTCATGTATATCCTTGCGCCCTGTCACACCATCGCAGGTAGCGACTATGACTGTATAGGACAGGTTCAGACGAGCCAAATCTACGGCGGCTTGCGCCAAACGGATGGCAGCCTCATTCTGTCCCAGCCGATGCGTCTGTTCTTCTTTGGTCAAGGATGTGGTATGTTTCATGCGAAGCACCTGCTCATACCGTGCGTTGATGGCATCGTATGCCGTCTTAATGTCGTCATATTGCTGTCGGGTGACGGCATCTTCCTCCAAAAGTTTCTTGTATCGCTGTAACTCACGCTCCGCATTGGCCCGTTGCACACGGACTTCCTCGATGGTAGCGTCATTGACACTCAGATTGTTTTGCGTAGTGGCTATTCCCGCATGGGTGACCTGCTGCCCTGCCAGTGCGTTTGCCAAGTCCGCTTCGGCTTGCGCCAAACGCAATCTGAACTCCGCATCTTCAATCACGAGCAATGTGTCTCCCTTATGTATCGGCTGGTATTCCTCGAAATAAATCTTCTTGATGAAACCTTGTACCCGCGTGTTGACGGGGGTAATGTGTTGCCTAACCTGCGCATTGTCCGTATATTCCACGCTGCCCAGATGGAGGAAACGTGAGCAGACGTACCCTATGCCGATTACCAGCAGTGCAATGATAATCGTATTGTAAACCAGCTTCTTTGTCTTTCGTGTAATCATAATGTCTTTTGAATTTATAAAGTATGGGTAATATATTTCATTTTGTAATAGTTGTACAGGATGTTGATACGGGCGTTCACCAATCCCAAGTCAGCGGTGAGTTTCATGTTGCTTGCATCCAGCATGTCGGTCAGCAACGCCATTTCATTCTTGTAGCGGTTGTCGGTGACATGGTAGTTCTCGTCAGCCAGCTTTACGCTGTTCTCCTGCGTCCGCAAGTCGGTAAAGGCGGTCAGGAAGTTTACATATCCTTCTTGCACGGCATTTTCTATTTGCTCTTGTGCCAACTGGCGTTGTTCCTGTGCCTGACGGACATTCAAACGAGCCTGTTTCAGTTTTCCGTTGTTCTTGAATAAGGAAGAGATATTGTATTTCACACCTATCCCTATATACCAATAATTGAAATTGTTGTCCAATACAGGCACTTCAATGGTGATGGGCCCGTCCAAATGGTCTGCCGCCACAATGGAAATGTGCGGCAGACGTTCCGCACGTTCCTGCTTTACTTTCTGCTCATTCATTTGTATGGCGGTTTGCGTTTGTTTCAAGACAATATTGTTGGCCTCCGCCATGTCCTGCCACTCATCTTCCGTCAAGGTTTGGATTTGTTCCCTTAATAATAAGGTGTCAGGATATATCTCTGTGTTTTCCGGTAGATGCAAGGTGGTCACCAGTTGATGGTTCGCTATTCTCCGTGCATCCTTAACCCTTGTCAATTGCAGATTCAGCTGTTCCTTTTGCAGTTCGTAACGGGTGATGTCGTTCTTTAGGACAGTACCTTGCTCCCTGCGGGCTTTCATGTTGGCAATGACTTCATCGGTCAGCTCCATGTTCTTTTGCAGCACCCTGATTTGATTGTCCAGTTTGTAGAGGTTCAGATAATGTCCTACCAGCAGGAAACGTATTTCCTGCACATTCTTTTGCAAGTCAAATTCCGCCAACAGCTTGCCAAGTTCCGCTTGCCGGATGCCACTGCTGATGGCTCCGCCTGCATAGATGACTTGCTGTGCTTCCAACGCGAAGTTATTGCCAAAATGCGGCATATCCACTGTCATGGCGTTGCTGAAATCCCTGTCCCATAGTTTGCCGTTGCCCCAATAGCTGGCGGAAAGAGACACGTTCACATCCGGTAGCCGTTGCGCCTTGGCTGCTTTAAGTGCTTCTTCGGCGGCTTCCTTCCCCGTCCGGTACGTTTGAATGCTTTTGCTCTGTTCGTCGGCAAGACGGAACAGTTCCTCTATGCCCATTTGTCGAGTTTGGGCACACAAACCCTGGCTGCATAGGACTGTAATGCATAACAGCCCTATGAGCCTTTTCTTTTTGCTCATAAATTAACTGATTATTTTATAATTGTCGAATGAATATAGTAGCGGGGGAGATGTCAGCGATTAAATTAGAGCCGCTGCACCCCATGCGTGGAAATCGTGGATTTTATTCTTGTAACAGACTATGTAAATTTCCATATTGCACTTTCTATATTCCTGTTTGAGTGTACAAAATTAGTAAAAATAGGAATAGAATGTAACCTTATATATGTGTGTTTTTAAACTATTTTAACCACCCTGCTATACGTATCATATTGTATATTAAAGCGTTTTATGTTTTATCTGATATAAATGCACAATAATATCACATGCCATTGCAAATGTCATGTTCCCGGTGCTTATCATTAAATCATAGTTATGCGGGTCGCCCCATTTTTGGTTAGTATAATATTGATAATGGCTTATACGAGAACGGTTAATCCGTTTGATTTCCGCTTCAACGTTTTCAGCAGCTATATGATATACGGCCTTGCAGCGTTTACTTGCATCTGCTGCGTCCGTATAACAAAAGACTTTTATGATGGACTCCTTGGGGAAGTCTTTCAATATGTAGTCCGAGCATCGTCCGACTATAATGCAAGACTGTTCCTTTGCAATCTTCCGTATGACACGGCTTTGGGATACGAACAAGGCATCCGCTGGTGACAGGCTTTTTTTCTATCGGTGCTTCATAATCCTGCGAGATGATGCCCAACAGATAATTGGATGAGACTTTTTGCTCATTCATGGCAATATATTCCAAAGGGAAGCGGCTGTCCTTCGCAACCATTGCAATCAGTTCTAAAGAGCAACACGTCATACAATTCTACGCCGGTGCCTTGTGCGTATCAACTACCTATTTGTCACGCATCATACGGGAGGCGACCCAAAAGACGGTTTATTATTACATTGCCGAAAAAATATTCACTTCCGCACGGCATTTGCTGGCATGTACTGACGATACCATGGCCGACATTGCTAACAAGATGAATTTTTCAGACCAGTCTGCTTTCGGGAAATTTTTTAAAGCCAAGGCGGGGATGTCTCCGGCTCAATATCGGAAACTATTGGGTAACTGCGTGAAAGGAAATCCTCCGGAGTTCCTCTCATATTCTGTAAACAAACCTAATCCGCACCGCTGATGCTGTCTTGGTTACTTTCAAGAGAAAACGTTTTATTTACACCTATAATAAACGTTAATTATAAAAACATTGAATGCATAAAACAGATGATACTAATATGGTACTAAATCGTATACTTTATTTTTATAGTTTATATAAAATACATAATATCAATTAGTTGCGAAATTACATATATTGCAGCCCACGCTATAGTGTGAGAACCACTATGCCTTCTTGTCATACGATTGTTCAGTTTCTCAGGCTTTACACTCGCAAGAAAAGCACAACGCTTCTTTTATTAACATGTCTTAGACGGAGTTATCTCCATCCGAATACAAAGATAGAGGATTTTTGTGATAATCACTGCCACCGCCTCTCGGCTCTTGCCTTTCGCCCTGTTGCCTTTGGCATCCCACAAATCCTTGGAGATGCGCTGCTTGCAACTGAACTGTGCGATAGTCCCGTTGATTGTAACCCGTCCCATGATGGGGACAATTCCGTTCTTCTCCTTGCTTCCGTTTACATAGAAGACGGTCTTGAAAGTACTCCTCATAATCCTACTTTTTTGTTTGGTGCAAAATTAGTTTACGGGAGTTGTAAAGGCAGAATGTAAACC
>DXAW01000132.1 GCA_019116865.1 Candidatus Coprenecus stercoravium
AGGAAGGCGTAGCGGCCGAGCTGAGTCTTTGTCATCATAATAAACCGTTTTTTAGTGAGTGAGTGATTCAACCCGCTGGATATATCCGGATTATAGCCAAAGAGTTGCTTGAAGATAGCTGTTCTATATAGAGTCAGGTCATTTCCTTTGTCAAGTACGTCGCGGTCGGCCTCCCATTCCTGCACTTCCCTCAGGTCTTTCTCGGCCATCCATAGGAACGGATTGAACCACAGCAGACTGCGTAGAACGGACAGGGCGAGTTTCTCGTAGGAATGCCGGTGGCGGACATGGCTGATCTCGTGCGTGAGGATCATCAGCCGCTCGGACGGGGCGTAGGTGAAGCCCATGTAGACTGTCCGCAGGAACGAGAACGGAGTCTGTACCTTCCCGCTCTCGGCTAAAGCCCAGTCTTCCATCGGTGTAAGCCGTGCGCTCCGGCGCAGGCGGCGGATTTTTATCATATTGAGGACAATAAGGGCGATGGAGGCTGCTGCGGTAAGGCAGTAGACGGCGGTAATGATATTCAGAACGACGGTCCTGACGTCTGCTCCTGTCTTGACTGTTTCCGTTGCGGCGGTGCTGTCCGTTATACTTGCGGCTGTACTTTCACCGGGACTGTAGAGTACGCTTTTGTTATCTGGCATAGTGCCGTCGCTGATGTCTGCCGGGACGGATACCAGCGACGGCGGGGCAGGAGGGTACAGCGGTACGTCCAGTGCCGGGATGACGGCCGCAAGCAGCATTGTCCCTATGATATATATCCTGCATATCCGGTAGCTTACCTTGCCGGCCAGCAGCCAGCGGTACAGGACCAGGAACAGTCCGCTGCATATAATCACTTCAAGTATGTATTCTATGATCTTCATAATGTCTTCTCCGGATGCTGTTCCGTGCTTTATTTGCCTGATTTCAGTATTCTCAGAATCTCGTCGGTCTCCTCTGTCGTAATCGATTGTCGGGAGGAGAAGAAGTTGACCATCCGGCTCACCGAGCCGTCGAAGAAGTTGTCAAGGACCGTGCGCATGTAGGAGCCGGTGTATTCATCCTTGCCTACCAGTGGAAAGTACTCATATGTCCTGCCGTAGGCCTTGTGTGAGACGAAGCCCTTGCTCTCAAGTATACGTACGATGGTCGATACGGTGTTGTAGGCCGGCTTAGGCTCGGGAATCTCATCCAGGATGTCGTGTACCAGAACTTTGCCTTTCTTCCATATTACCTGCATGATTTCGAGCTCTGCCCGAGTGAGCTCCTGCCGTCCGTCTTTGATTATTTTTGCCATAGTGCGTGTAGTTTCAGTTTCTGACCACAAAGCTATAACTAAATTTTTAAATATGCAACTAAATCTTTAGTTATGTTTTGGTGGTTATCCGCAAAAGTGCCTCTATGGCTGCCACTTTGCCCGGCTTTTCCACTGCCTCCATCCAAGTTCGTGGCTGTATCCGCAACACCTTACTTGGTGTATTTACGGAATGTATGCGCATATCATGTCGAATACAACTAGCTGAATAGGTGCGACTTAACCGTTTTTAGAGATGGATTTCAAGGCCTCGGTAGGTGGCGAAATCCATCAGCATAAACAATAACAAGCTGATTATCCGTTACATATATCAAAATCAGATGCGCACACTTACGGTTACACCGTTGAGGCGTACCAGAAAAGTTAAGCAAGTTAATACACCTCAGTATCTGTTATAAGGCCGTGATGGTAAGTTGATGGGTATGTGTGCGTTATGGTGATGGCAGGATTACAGATAGTGAGGTGTGTTGCTAAGTGGTGATACCGACGGGACATAAGCGTATAGTCCGAGATTGACGATGCTGTTATTCATAGGCAGGCCGTGAACTCATTCTTCTGATGCGAAGAGAGTCAATTCTTCCGTGGTGCAGAAATGAATAGAATTGACATCGATGTTTGTCATCAATACTCCTCCGGTCATCGCGCTGCGCAAGGAGAACTGATTACTTTTTCCGCTTGACGGTATGTTTCAGTTTCAGGACGGCAAAGTTCAGTTCTATGGAGGTCTCTGTATCGCTTACAGGGACTTCCTGATACAGTAAGTCTGACAGGATATCGCCTCCGTGCCTGATGAGGCTTTTCTGTTCCTGCTCGTTGTCTGATTCGGAGATTCTGCTGACTGTTCTGGAGAGTTCCTTGATTTGGGCGAAGGTTTCTACGATGGCGATAGTTGTCTGGGTTGCCATGGGGCTTTTGAGGATGGTGGCAAGCATATATAAGCCTTTTTCGGTGAAGGCTTTGGGCGGATATTTTGTATGCTCTCCACGTCCAGCAGTCTTTAAGGTCGAAATTTTCGACCTTAAAGACATTTGGCTTTCATCCTCGTTCAAATGAAGAATATATCCGTCAGGGAATTTGTCAGGATTATTCTTTACGGCCTCATTTACTCGTTTGGTTTCAACACCATAGAGTTTTGCGACATCACTGTCGAGAATTACTCTTTGTCCCCTGAGTTCAAGCAGGACCTTCTCTACATCTTTGAAATTTACAATATTTTCCATGCTTTTAATTTTTTGTTCCGATGCGAAGAAAGCAAAGATATTCTAGATAATCAGTGCTTTAAACGTTTGTAGACGATTGCTGCCGTTTATAATCGGATAGTCACAGCCAGCGGAGGATATACGCATGGTTGCTGGCGGTGTCGTACCGTTCGCAGCCCGGCATTTTTTCTTTGGCAGCGGTCATTTCGTGTGTGCAGTCGGTTAATCGCATGTTCAAAATTATTATCTTTGCAAGAATGAAACAACAAATAACAACAGATATGGAATTTAAATACGAGGAACTTTTCCAGATGGGTGAGGATACTACCAAGTATCATCTTGTCACCAAGGACTATGTGTCTACCGCTCAGTTTGAGGGTGAGGAAATTCTGAAAGTCGATCCCGAAGGACTCAGGCTGATTGCCCGACAGGCTTTCCACGATGTGGCCTTCATGCTCCGTCCCGAGCACAACGAGATGGTGGCCAAGATTCTCAATGACCCCGAGGCCAGCCGTAACGACAAGGCCGTGGCCCTGACCATGCTGCTCAACGCCGACGTGGCCAAGAACCAGAAGCTGCCATTCTGCCAGGATACAGGTACAGCCATCGTAGTGGCCAAGAAGGGCCGCAGGGTATGGGTGGACAA
>DXAW01000133.1 GCA_019116865.1 Candidatus Coprenecus stercoravium
GAACTCGCCGCAGCGGTAGTGGAGGTCCTCACCGCCCACGACATTGTCCTGATGTCCAACCACGGACAGGTAGCCTGCGGCACCGACATCCCCGACACCTTCCGCCGCGCCGTCTTCTTCGAGATGGCCTGCCGCATCATCGTCCTCTCCCACGGCAACTACACCACTGTCTAATCTCTTTCTTGTAAGGTTTTTCGAATCAAGCGTAACGCAGAAATTCCTCCTTTTGGGTTGCCCTCAATTTACGGGATGAGGGCAATGATGATGTAGTAGAGCATCACTCCGGAGGCGGCAAGCTTGGCTCCGGTACCGAGCAGAAAGCCGAGGAAGGAGCCGGCTGCGGCCTTGAGCCCCTGACCCATCTTCTTCTCGCCCCAATACAGCTCGGCGGCGAGGGCACCGATGAAGGCTCCGGCGATCATGCCCCAGGGCGGGAAGAACAGAATGCCCACAAGCATACCGGCCGTCGCTCCGCGCGAGGCGTATTTCGTGCCGCCGGTCACCCGGGTAAGCCAGCCCGGCACCACATAGTCCAGAATAGTCACCACCACCGTAACTATCAGCATAATAATCAGCAGACGCCAGGTGATGTCGTCCTGAGCGCAGGGCGAACCCCACAGAAAGAGCAGAAACATCCCCGCAAGACTGCACGGAGGGCCGGGCAGCACCGGCAGGATACATCCCAGAAAGCCTACTATGCCGAGTATCACGGCCACTACATCTATAAAAATTTCCATATTCCTTATTAATTTTTAATGATAAGCCATTCTCCTGTCGTGCCGCCTCTTCTGACAAGCCTTCCTTCTGCCCGTAGGCAATCGATAATCTTCCTGACCTGACGTTCACTCAGACCAAGTTGCTTTGACAATTCTGCTCTTGAAATCGAAGGATTGACTTTTACCAATCTTATCAATGCCTCAACTTTATTTGGGTCACCTTGGATCGCCTTTGGATCGCCTTGGATCGCCTTTGGATCACCCTGTAATTCAATTGTCCTCCAAATAACGACCCTGAAATCTTCTTCCTGGTAGAACTCAGGAGTCCTCAAACCATACTCACGGCATTTCCTGATAATGTCTTCTGTTCCTGTTCCGACTTTTTCAATATAGCCGCTCAAGTACATTGGATCGGCAAGCAGAGGATTTGCCGGCAATGATTTGTGCGGTCCATGAAGTTTCTGCACTGTCAGTCCATACGGCAATGTGCCAGGATTCCATATTTCAAGACGATCGCGGAACAACATTACCTGAACACTTGCATTACTTGTATAGTCTCTATGGCATACAGCATTTACAATGGCTTCCTTCACTGCATCAATCGGTAATTCAGGACGAGTCGGCACTGCCGCATTGCTCTCTTTTTCCCTTGTTCCTGTCCAATTATCTATACGGCTCATGACAAAACTTGTTGCCTGATCCACCAACTCGAAAACATCTCCTCTGTATATCTGGTAGGCAGGCATCGGCTTTTCTACCACATCTCCGTAAAACTGAGCACATTTCACTTCTGAAGTTATGAAATATTTTTGAGGTTTCTTACCAAATAGAAGCAGTGCCGCATTGGCAACTCTGCCATTTTCATCTACCAAATCAAGGTGTGCAAGCAGTGTAGCTGGAGATGTTTCTACAGGAAGTGGAAAATTCCTCTTTGCACGGGCCATATAGATAAAATTTCTCATTTTATTTTCGTCCAGATCATCCAATGTCGCACCATTATCACAAGCTGCATCAAATGGCTTCCATCTAATATATTCTTTTTCCTCAAGATATCGGACAAGAGACGCATACACCGAAGTCCGTAATCCATCTATATCCACAAATGTCTTGCGGACAATATCCCGTTCCACTTTCCGTATCAATAATGTTTCTTTGGGATGACGTTTATCTTCATCAATGCTTTTAATAAAAATCAACCGGCTCTTATGCAACTTCGCAGCCAAGTCGTATTCATGTTCTGTAGGCGATATACCTTCCGCATCCTCGTATCCGTATAAGTTGCCGTACAAGCCAAGATAGATATCACACATCTCAACCTCCTTCAGATATATGTGGTTTGTCGGAAACTCATTAGCCGGTACTTCCTCAAAAATGAAAGGCTCGAAGAACTTACCCAACAATGCATCCGTCCTAATATAATAACAAAGCATAGCCCGTTCTTCAACAAACTCGCTTTGAACACTGCTTATGAATATTCTGATTCGCCTCATACCTATTGATCTATTATATTAAAAAACCCTGGCGTCGCAGGACTTCCTGCATCTTGGCGGACATCTCCAGGCATTCCTGTCGGGTGAATCGGAAGCGGGTGAAGACCTGGGCGAGATTGTCCGTGCCGTTGAGCTCCACGAAATAACGGCTCTCGGGAAGAGCCTCCTTCTCAGCATAGATGCGGTCGATATCCTCTGCCGCATAGTCATGATAATGACCGGCGTGCAGGATAGCCTCCACCGGCAGGCGGTCAGTCTGCTCCGGGGTCTCGTCCGGCCAGCCGATAGTAACGGTCAGCACGGGCACCACCAGAGACGGCAAGCGCAGAGCCTCGATAATCTTATCCGGATTGTAGACTGTCGTACCGAGAATGCAGGTACCCAGACCGCACTCCTCCGCCAGAGTGATAAATGCCTGGGCAAACAGCAGTGTGTCCGTGGCCGCATTGATGAAAGACACGAAGTTGTCGTAGCCCGGTGCCGCATCCCGCTGCTCACACCACCGGCTGAACCTGTGAAA
>DXAW01000134.1 GCA_019116865.1 Candidatus Coprenecus stercoravium
ATTCAGTGCTGGCCGAGAGCGATACCCGGTCCGAGATCCTGTGCTCCCACAGCACCGACGGGTTGACCGTGGCGAACGAACCGCCCTTGAGGCCGAAGTTCCAGTTGTTGCGTTTTCCGTCCTCGAAGCGGGGCTTCTTGGTCTGCAGATAGACCGCTGTCGCCGAGGCGTAGTCCTTGGCTGCCTGGAGTGTCGAGCTTTTCTGGCCGTTGTACAGGGATACGGACTCCATATTGTCTAAAGAGAACCGCCCGAGGTCCACTATTCCGTTCTGCGCATTGCCCAGCTCCACTCCGTCGTAGAACACTCCCACATGTTGGCTGCCGAGGCTGCGGACATTTATCGTCTTGAGTCCGCCGATACCGCCGTAGTCCTTGATCTGCACTCCCGAAAAATACCGTATGGCATCGGCTATGGAATGTGTGCCCAAAGTACGCAGCTTCTCGCCCGAGAGCATCTGCACCGGCACTATCTCCTGCGAGGTGCGGGTAGCCACCACCATCAGCTCGTCCAGAGCATAGACCGTATCCATTTCCGGAATCGTATCCGCCGCACTTGCAGGCATATCGTATACGGCAGCAGCCCGGGCTCTTTCAGCCGGGCTCACCTGCGCTCCGTACACTACGTGACCGGCCGACAGCAGAAATACTGTCAGGGTCAGTACTGCGGGATACATTGCTCTGTTTATGAACCGTGCTGCCATTTTCTTTCCTAGTATAATGGACAGCAGCTGAAGGGCGGAAACGCCGTGAAGACCGATTAGAGTCCGGAGCCTAAACACCCGTAGGCCGCTGATCCGTGTCGCAAGGCAGGTCTTCTGACTCGTTCCGTTCCGGACGCCTTCCCGAAACCCGGCAGACGGTCAATCTTCCTGGGTATCAGTGGCAAAAGTGCCGGAACAACATTGGAACTCACAGCAGCGGGAACTGTCCGGGACTCTCACCCGGTTCCCTTTTAATCCTCCGTAGAGGAACCGTTGCGGCCGCAAATATAGAGATTTTTTCAATATCCTTACAATATCCGTCTGCAACCATTCCGGAGGGACGGCGCTATTGATTGTAGCAGGGCAAGGTCGTAAGTCCGTATGCTACTGACTGTCTTTTAGTTAGTTTCTTAAAAAGGTGCCCTGTCGGCTTTTGAAACGGCGACAGGACACCTTCTCGCACCACCAAGTCACTTACTATCAGTGCAATGCTCGTGTCATTCCTTGCCACGTCTCCAATCTGATAATGCCCGGCAAGGCTCTGTGGACAGCCGGCTGCTCTATTATTTCTTCAGCAGGACGCTTCTGAGGAGCTGGAGGTCTGTACCGGTCAGACGCGCCAGCTGTTTCGGGCCCAGGCCGTAACGCTTGCGCAAGATGGAGGCGAGGGAGTATCGGGACTCCACGCTCAGGCCGTCGGGTGAGTCACAGCCGAACTTCTCGCAGCAGATTACACGCACTGAGACTGCCAGTTCCTCATCAGAGTAGCTGGACTTGGAGAGATGGTTTTCAGTGAGTTCCATTTCCATGTCATCGTTGCGGGAAAGAAAATAAAGCATACGTCCGACATGACCGAACAGTCTCTCCACAGTCTGGTAATCCACATAGCATGACGGGTCCACCATACCGTCTGCCGTTACTATATAGTCTGAAGGAAGCTGATAATGCGAACGGAGTATATTGCGCATCTCCTTTGAACCCACATCTTCTACAGTGATACCGTCAGCTTCCCTGTCTTTGTTGAAATAAAGCTGTGCGGAACTCCAGCGGTAAAACTGAGGCATTACTCTGATGCCTGCCCCGACCGGGTTACGCAATACGTATCCGATGACCCTGAGAAGGTAATCGTCCGTATCTATCTGCTTGACACAGATGCCGGCCATACCTACATCGGCAATTAGTGACAGACGCTTCTTATAGGCTACGATAAAAGCCCTGCAGTCTTTCTCGAACCCGTAAACGACAAAATGTACATGGTTGCTCATCAGGCAGAAAGCCATGACCGTGACGTCGTAAGAAAGCGATAGTGCAGGCACTCCGTTCATCCCGAAGATGTAGTCTTTCACATCTTTGAAGATAATCTCCCGCATCAGCCCGTCCGTACAGATGTGCCAGTAACTTTTCTCCATAGCGCAAATATCACACATATTTCCCGCAATCGCAATAGGCTAATTATTAAAAATTTACGTTATTGGTAAAATCGACGTATCTTTCTAGACGACATCGCAGGTCCATGCCGTTCCCTATCTAGGTGACTATCGGAGATGTCAATTCCCGGGTTATAGCCGCAGATTCATCGGCTCCCACCTATCAGTCTGCCGCAATATCCCTTTCGGCGATTTTCAGATTCACTTTTGGGGCACGGAGTAGATGCATTATTTATCTAGCAATCAATTACTTATCTATAACAAAAGGTGGCGCGTCGGCTTTTGAAACGGTGACAGGACACCTTTTTACGCAGGTTGTCAATGATTATCAAGCACTTAGTAACTTGTGCCTTTCCCACAAACTGACCGCCGATAAATACAACAGCCGGGCAATCCGATGTGGACGGCTCCGGCTGTGCGGTATCGTGATAAAGTAGTACTTTTTAGAAGAGGGGCTCGCCGGTCATGTCGGCGGGGGCAGGGATGCCCATGAGCTTGAGCATGGTGGGGGCGATGTCCGCCAGACGTCCGTTGCGGAGGCTCTTGACGTCGTCGTCAACGGCGATGAAGGGCACTACGTTGAGGGAGTGGGCGGTGTTGGGGGTTCCGTCCTCATTGACGGCGTGGTCGGCGTTGCCGTGGTCGGCGGTGATAAGCACCGAATATCCGTTGGCTCTGGCAGCTTCGACTACTTTGGCCACGCATTCGTCCACGGTCTTGACGGCTTTGCAGATGGCCTCGTAGACTCCGGTGTGTCCTACCATGTCGCCGTTGGCGAAATTGAGGATTACCATATCGTGTACGCCTTTGTTCAGCTCTGCGACTAAGGCATCCGCCACTTCAGGAGCCGACATTTCGGGCTTGAGGTCGTAGGTGGCCACTTTGGGAGAGTTGATGAGGATGCGGGACTCGCCTTCGAAAGGTTCCTCGCGTCCGCCGGAGAAGAAAAATGTCACGTGAGCGTATTTCTCGGTCTCAGCGATGCGGAGTTGCCTGCGTCCGGCCTTGGATACGACCTCGCCTATGGTGTCGGGCACATTGTCTTTGTCAAAGAGGATGTGCAGTCCGGTGAATTTGTCGTCATATGGAGTCAGGCAGCAGTAGTACAGAGGAATGGTCTTCATGCCCTGCTCAGGCATGTCCTGCTGGGTGAGTACAGATGTTATCTCACGGGCACGGTCGTTGCGGAAGTTGTAGAAGATGACGGCATCGCCTTCGGAGAGGAGTCCCAGAGGCTTGCCGGCTGCATTCACACCGCAGTGAGGCTTTACGAACTCGTCTGTCACACCTTCGTCGTAGGAGCTCTGCATGGCGGCTACGGGGTCGGTGAATTTCTCGCCTTCGCCATTGACAATCAGGTCGTATGCCAGTTTGATACGGTCCCACCTCTTGTCACGGTCCATAGCGTAATAGCGGCCGATAATGCTGGCGATGACGGGCCCCTGCGAGGGGACGGGATATCCGGCGCAGAGCTCGACGCACTTGGCCTGCAGCTCTTCGATGAAGCCTTTTCCGCTCTTCGGGTCGCAGTCACGTCCGTCCATGAAGCAGTGTATATATACCTTTGGCAGCTTATATTGTGCGGCTACCTCCAGAAATTCGTAGAGGTGCGCAAGAGAGCTGTGGACTCCGCCGTGGGAGCACAATCCGAAGAAGTGGAGAGCCTTTCCGCTGGAGGCCACATAGTCATATGCGGCTTTGATCTCTTTGTTCTCCAGAAGTTTGTGCTGGTTGCAAGCCATGTTGATCTTGACCAGGTCCTGATATACGATGCGGCCGGCGCCGATGTTGAGGTGGCCTACCTCGGAGTTGCCCATCTGGCCGTCCGGAAGTCCTACGTCACCGCCGCAGGCTTTGAGAAACGATACGGGATATTTTGCTCTGAGTTTGTCGAGATTGGGAGTTCCTTGTGTAAAGATGGCGTTGGAGTGGTCGTGTTTGCCTTCACCCCAGCCGTCGAGGATCATCAGTAATACTTTCTTGTCCATAATCCTTGTTCCTTTCTTTTATTTTTCAGGTGCAAAAGTAGGAAAATTTTATTTTATATTTGTCGATTGATTAAATGTGAAAAATATGAGTAGAAAGAAGAGACCCTCTTCCCGGCGCCGTGACAGGCGTGACGGAGGGCAGATGCCTGACGGAAAGGCTGTCAGGAAAGAAATGAATCTGAAGAAGAAAGAACACGGGAGCGGCAGACGTAAATCCAAAGGCAAGAAGGAACATTTTATCAAGGAGGAACTGACCGGTACGGTGAGCATGACACGTGAGGGCTACGGTTTCGTGGAGGTGCCGGACAGGGACAATGATGTGTTCGTGCCTCAGCACAAGATGCGCGGGGCTCTCAACGGCGATATAGTCAAGGTGCTGACGACCAAGGCCAAGGGTGTCGGTGCCGACGGCAAGCCCAAGCGTATCGAGGGCGAGATCATCACTGTGCTCGAGCGTTCTTCCAAGCCTCATATCGGAGTGTTGCAAATATCCCGTGGCGAAGCGTGGCTGGTCATGGAGAGCCGCAATATGCCATACAATATCAGCATACCTATCAAG
>DXAW01000015.1 GCA_019116865.1 Candidatus Coprenecus stercoravium
GGATATCTACGGGGCGGATGTCCATGTGGACGAGCTGCGCAAGAATGTGGGGATGGTCTTCCAGAGGCCCAATCCCTTCCCCAAGAGCATATTTGACAATGTGGCCTACGGTCTGCGGGTCAACGGTATAAAGGACAAGGCCTACATCCGGGAGAGGGTGGAGGAGTCCCTGCGCGGGGCTGCCCTCTGGGATGAGGTCAAGGATAAGTTGAATGAGTCGGCATTTGCCCTCTCGGGAGGCCAGCAGCAGAGGCTCTGCATCGCCCGGGCCATGGCCGTGTCCCCTTCGGTACTGCTGATGGACGAGCCGGCCTCGGCCCTCGACCCGATATCGACGGCCAAGGTGGAGGAGCTTATCAGCGAGCTGCGCAGTCAGGTGACCATCGTCATCGTCACACACAACATGCAGCAGGCGGCGAGGGTCAGCGACAAGACTGCATTTTTTTATATGGGTGAGATGGTCGAATATGACGATACAAAGACTATCTTTACAAATCCTCACAAGGAGGCGACCCAGAACTATATTACGGGAAGATTCGGTTAACAGACAAAAATATTACAGGATATGGTAAAATTCGTAGATGCGGAGCTCAGACATCTCCGCGAAGAAGTATTCCGTATGTGGTCCATGGTCTACAATCAGATGGACCAGGCCCGTCAGGCTGTACTCACGCTGGACACCAATCTGGCGCAGCAGATAGTGGTGCGGGAGCGTTGGGTAGATGCCGCAGACCTGAAGATAGACAGTGAGGTGGAGGACTTCATCGCACTGTATACTCCTGTGGCCATAGACTTGCGTTTCGTGCTGGCTATGATGAGGATACACAATGACTTGGAGCGTATAGGCGACTATGCCTACAGTATCGCCAAATTCGTTAAGGAGACGGAGTCGTGGACGATGGACCGGGCGTTGATCGACAGGCTTCAGCTTGAGAAGATGTTCCGTGTGGTGCTGCAGATGATGGAGGGACTCAGGCAGGCTCTTGACGAGGAGAATCCGGCCAGAGCTGCCGAGGTCATCACCATGGACGACCAGCTGGATGAATTGAAGAAGACTTCGGATCTTATACTGGTGGAGTATGCAAAGGAACATCTTGACGATATGGCTCTGTGCATGGGACTTGGCAGTGTATTCCGCAAGCTCGAGCGTACGGGAGACCATCTGACCAATGTGGCCGAGGAGATAGTATTCTATATCGACGCAAAAGTACTTAAGCATGTCGGCAAGCTTCCTGCCCCTGGCGAGCAGGAACCGGACAGATAGCAGGAAATGATATTTTTT
Organism: Candidatus Coprenecus stercoravium; assembly: GCA_019116865.1. Lineage (GTDB taxonomy): Bacteria > Bacteroidota > Bacteroidia > Bacteroidales > UBA932 > Coprenecus > Coprenecus stercoravium. The sequence continues at coordinate 1,283 of DXAW01000015.1, forward strand.
GCGAGATGAGCAGGATAGTCATACCGCGGGACAGGATACTTGTCATGGACGGAGCCATGGGCACTATGATACAGGAATATGCCGGCCGGTTCGAAGGCAACTGTGACATGCTTAATCTCAGAAGCCCCGAAGTGGTCGGGAGAATCCACAGGGAATATATAGAGGCCGGGGCGGATATCATCGAAACCAATACATTCAACAGTAACAGTATATCCCAGTCGGAATACGGTCTTGTCGACAAGGCTGCCGATATGGCGTATGCCGGAGCATCCATAGCCAGAAAAGTGGCGGATGCTTATGCTTTGTCAGGTCGCAAAATCTATGTGGCCGGAAGCGTGGGGCCGACATCCGTGTCCCTTTCCATGGCCTCAGATGCGGATAATCCGGGACACGGGCAATATGATTTCGATGCCATGTCGGCAGCATACAGGCAGCAGATGGAGGCTCTGATAAAAGGCGGGGTGGATGTGATTCTGATTGAGACATGCGTCGACGTCCTGAATACCAAAGCGGCCCTTTGTGCGCTTTCCTGGCTGTATCCGCAGATGGATTTTCCGGTGATGGTGTCGGTGTCTGTCGGGGACTGCGGCGGAAGGACATTCGCCGGGCATACGTTGGAGGCATTCTATTCTGCTGTAAAGCATTATCCGCTGCTTTCTTTCGGACTGAACTGTTCGTTCGGATCAGACGGCATGATTTCCTTGATGCGGGAAGTGGCTTCATTTGCAGAATGCGCCGTTAGCTGTTGTCCTAACGCCGGCCTGCCCGATGAGACGGGAGAATATGACGGGACTCCGGAAAAGATGGCCGCAGATATGCTGTCCATGGCCCGTGAAGGACTGCTCAATATCGCCGGAGGCTGCTGCGGCACTACTCCGGAGCATATACGGGCTATGGCCGAGGCGTTGAAAGGCGTGCCTCCCCGTCCTTGCGTTTTGTCAGCGCAATAACCATGCGATGGCCCGGGCCATGCGTTGCTCCGGATGGTCGAAATGGTTGCCGGGGTTCCATTCGAAAGTAGTCTCTATGCCGTATGACCTGACCCTCTCCACCACTTCTGCGGTACAGGTGTCCACCCTGCTCATCAGCTGATGGCGGGTGCGGCTCTCCCGGTCGCCGAGGGAGAAATATGCCTTTTCCAGACCGGTCTTTTCCCCGCAGCCGTTCTTCGGCGCATTGTTCCTGATATAATCTGTGAATCCCGGATACCAGAGGGAGCCGGAGACGCTTGCCGCCCTTCGGAAATACCCTGAGTTCCAGGCGGCCCAGAGGGCGAAAAGGCCCGCAAGGGAGTAGCCGGCGATGACAGGGAGGAATCGGACAGTGGTACCGTCCGCGGCATTCGTGCAATTCGCCTTATCGGCATGGTCTGCCTTACCCGTGCCTACCTCATAGGCATCAGATGTGCGTGTACTCGAATTTCCATTTGCCTGACTGTCCTGTGTGTCCCGTATGAACCTGCTGATTTTCGCCTCCACCTGCGGAACGCACTCCTCCATCATCCAGAGCAGATGCTCCGTTGCTAGCCCCTTGTAAGGCGCCTGTCCCTTCCATACCCCCTCCGCCGGCCAGGGCGACAGCTCGTCGTCCAGCCCCGTACCCGGATTGTTGACGGACACCAGCACCATCGGCGGACAGTCCTTCAGCCCATGGTATGCCTTCCACACATCCTCGCCGTTGCCCCTGAACGAGTGGAGGTAGACTATGGGGATTACATCGGTCTGATATCCATTTTCGTATTTCCAAATCGTAAAGTTCATGGTGAAAATAGATTAAGATTGGAAATTAGTAGGTTTGGGTACAAGCAATGTCTCTGCGAGAGTTCGCAGATAGTCCTCGGGTAAGCTGTTGGCTCCAATTGAACTTATTCCCGAATACAGATTCGTGCCTTTACGGATGATGTATTTGCTTTCATGGCCGTTGATGTCGGCGAGAAGGTGATAATTTCCATGATAGGCCTGTTCGATTCTGATATTGGAAATAGTATTTCCTTTTGTGTCCTCGAATGTGACCTTACTGGATGGGACCGTCATGCAGCCGCATTCGATCATGTGATGCTGGATATTGGCTTCTATTCGCGAGATCCACTCTTGTTTAACACCGTATCCGGTGGCGATGGTTCTGAAATGGCTGAGTGAGGCGGCAACTTTATCAATTATGGATGCCGGCCGTCTTATGCCGTTCACGGCGGCGAAAGTCAGAATATCCTCTTTAGTAAAATTGCGCAGTTTGCCGCCGGCCGACAGACAATGCTCCTCCTGCGCCTGATAGCCTCCTGTATTGAATATGAATGTCATGTCGTATGCTGGAGCCTGTCTCCATTGCCCTTGAGGATTCATGATGAACGAGAAGTTCTTGTTGTGGTCGTCTGTGTTGTTGGCCATGATATTGAAGACCATTCTGCGGAAAACCTCCTCGGAGTCGGTTTCAGGCAGCTGCAATTTTCGGCACACCAGCAGCATGTCCTCATAGCTTGCAGCGTCCGGATACATAGCCGCGAGAGTCTGTATGTGCAGTTTCCGGCCGTTTTCCCGATCGAAACGTTCAGTCAGGAAATGCTTTGTGCCCTCTATCTCCATAAGCCTCGAATCAGTCATCCGTATGCC
>DXAW01000135.1 GCA_019116865.1 Candidatus Coprenecus stercoravium
ACCGGGGTCGATGGGAGCGTACTCGTGCTTTATGTCGGCTACGGCTGCGTTGACGGCCTTGAGAGCCTTTGCGGCCTTCTTCCCGGGCAGGGCTATGACGGCCTGGGCCTCACGGGGTATGGCGTTGCGCATGTTGCCGCCCTCAATGGAGATAAGCTCGCCTTTGAAGTCCCTCAGCAGGGGCAGGAGGAGACGGGCCATCAGTTTGTTGGAGTTGGCGCGTCCCTCGTTGATCTCCATGCCGGAGTGTCCTCCGCGCAGACCTTTGATGATGATGCGGTACTGGTCGGTGTCCTTGCTTACATTCTCCGGCTTGAAGCTGAACTCGGCGTCGGTGTCCAGACCTCCGGCGCAGCCTACGTACAGCTCGCCCTCTGTCTCGGAGTCCATGTTGATGAGGATGTCGCCTTTGAGCAGTCCGCCTTTGAGAGCCTGGGCTCCGGTCATGCCGGTCTCCTCGTCGATGGTGAAGAGGGCCTCTACGGGACCGTGAGCGATGTCCTTGGATTCGAGGATGGCCATGGCCACGGCGCATCCGATACCGTTGTCAGCTCCGAGAGTGGTGCCTTTGGCCTTTACCCACTCGCCGTCAATATATGTCTCCACAGGGTCTTTCTCCCAGTCATGCTGCACGTCGTTGTTGTTCTGGGGCACCATGTCGAGATGTCCCTGCAGGATGACTCCCTTGCGGTTCTCCATGCCGGGTGTGGCGGGTTTGCGGATGATGATGTTGCCTACTTTGTCACGGATGGTTTCCAGTCCGAGGCTCTTTCCGAAATTCTCCATGAAATCCACTGCCCTCCATTCTTTCTTGGAAGGACGGGGAATCTGTGTCAGCGCATAGAAGTTCTTCCATACGCATTTGGGATCTAAATTGTCAATAGTCATACAGTTAATATTTAATGATTGTTACTTTATCAATACGCTGACGGGAAATGACAGGTCCTGGCCTTTCTGATATACAGGCATGCGGCTTCTGAGTATCTGGTTCTGTCCGTCGATGATTCTTACCGTGCAGATAGCCGGGATGCGGTAGACTATATCTCCTCGCTGAGCCGCCTCGTAACGGGCCTTTCGGTTGCGTGATTCCGTCTCTTCAATGACCTGCTCTGTCTCTTCTTCAATGATGCCGTTCTCAGGAGTGATTTCTATCACAATGGGGCGGCCTGATATGTCATTGGCCGACAGCAGTCCCTGTGTGTCTGATATCCTGAACGCAACGGCGATGTCGTCTTCCCTTGTGCTTTCCGGAACGACGTCAAAGTGCTCTGTCTGTACAGATAAGTCAGTGCGGCCTGTGAACAGGCTCATCAGCATGTCTTCTGTGCGGTTTATCTCTTCCACAGCGGCTCTCAGGGCGTCTCCGCTGAATGTGGCGTCGGTGTTGCCGGTGATGATATTTATCCGCTGCTGACGCAGATAGAGGATGGTGGATGCGGCTTCCTGTGCCTTTTTCTCAGTGCTTTTCTCTACGACCTGGCTTTGTTTGAATGCGACTCTCTCATATTCTCCTTCATTGTTCCTCTCGGAGCGGTAGAGAACAGTTTCAGTGGAAGTCAGGTTGCCGGTCGCTTCGGACGCCAGATCCGCATTGCCGGGCGCAATGGACGGGAACCTCCAGATATTCTCCTTTCCGTTGTCCGCATCGGAGAGCATTACCAGACCCTGGGACGAGAATTCCAGAAAGGTCAGCATGGATGCTCTGTCCTCCAGCCCGTCGAGATTGATCACATAGCTGCTGCTTCTGTCTGCTTCAAGGCAGGGTGTCAGCTTTATATCGCTTAGGGTAAATGTCGAGCTCTCGCTGAGAGGTACTTCGATTCCAAGGTATTTTTTCGCATATGCGGCATAGGGACCGGGGGTGTAATCGGACCTTACGGTCTTGACTTCCAGATGTATTGTCGTGGAAGGAAGGGAGTAGACAACAGTCTGTGCCGAGGCTGCGGCGGTCATAGCTGCGGCAGCAGCCAGTGTTGTGAGTATTCTGCGTTTCATGACATTCTTTTTTTCCATCTTTTGTGGCTCCAGAGCCATGTTCCTTTGTGTCTGTATATGTCCTGCTCAAGGAGGGCGGCGAATTTCCCGGTCACATATCCCGCCGGACATCCGGCCGCATTCTCGGTAATCAGCTCGAAGTGCGCTTCATTGTCCCGTCTGCCGTGCCGGATGAGTCCGCAGTACAGTACGGGCATTCCCATCTTGGCGGCAATCGACTCCGGACCTTCGATCATGTACGTCTTCTGGTGGAGGAAGTCGACTGTTATGCCGCTTGTCCCTCTGCTCGGATTCTGGTCGCAGATGAAAAAGAAGGCCTCCTTGCCGTCCCTGTGTTTTATTATGTGTCTAGCGATGTTGTGCGCCTCGATTATGGAGCAGGAGCCGTGTTTCGTTCTCAGCCGGCTGATGACTTTCTCGGCAGTCCTGCTGCGGGGCTTCTTGTACACGTAGACGAAGTTCTTGTTATCAAGTTCTATGCCGTAACTGGTGCGCAGGTCCGGCAGTCCGGTGAATATCTCCCAGTTGCCGAGATGACCGACCATGATGATAGCGTTGCGGTTGAGGCTCATCGCCTTGTTCAGGGCCTCCTGTCCGGAGATTCTTACCTGCCGGCCTATGGTCTCGGTGGATGCAGTGAGGGCCCATATAGACTCGGCCATCACGTCGGCCAGATTGGAGTAGAAACTGTTGACCACCTCGTCTATTTCCTTGTAGGACAGCTCGGGGAATGATCTGGCTATATTGGATACGACTGTGGTGTAGCGATAGTGGATGACGTGCCGCATGAACCATGCCGTTATGCCCGACAGAAAATAATGGAAGCCCAGTGGAAGCCGGGACAGAAGTGAGATTAGAAAAGTAACAATGCGGTACATGAAGACAAAGTTACCTATCTTTTTCCATATAAAAAAGTTTTACAGCAAAGGATGAAGTCGTTTATTGCCGGATTGTCGTGCATTCTTTCCTTGACGAGCGTTATGTAGTATGTCAGCATCGGTGCCGTTCCGCCGTTTATGGAGACAGTTGCGAATACCTTGCTGTCCCTTTGCGGCAGCGGGACTCCGGTAATCGCAATATCGGCCTCGGCGTCTGCTATCATGGCGTCGGACTCCTCCGCAGTGCGTTCGAGCACGGAAATGTCGGTTCCCGGATAGACACGGGCGAAATATTCCGCTAGCGGTTTGAGTATGAACCTGGCCGCGTCGGGAGAGGCGGCTATGGTAAGCTGTCTCAGTTGTCCCCGTCCGGAAGGAGTCAGTTCCCTGTCAGCGCAGCTGTATAGATTCAGGATTTTCTCAGCGTAGTCGAAGAGTATCCTGCCCTTGGATGTAAGCGGTGTGCCGCGTCTGTTCCGGTGGAAGAGGGTGTCGCCTATCTCGTTCTCCAGTTCAAATATATGGTTACTTACAGCCGGCTGGGAGATGCCCAGCTCTTTAGCAGCGGCCGTAAATCCTCCTTTCACCGCTACTGTATAGAATACTTTCAATCTGAAATCGCAGATCATAGTTGAATATTCAAGTCGTCAGTCGTCAAAGGTATTTTGAGTGTCTTGCCGTAGGATGTCCCGTACTCGCTGATTGCATAGGAACGGATATAGTACGTGGCGCCTTTTTCCAGACCAGTGAATTGGCCGTTAATTGGCAGTATGGGGGTATTTGTTGTGTCTCCTTGAAGGAAGTAGCTGTTGCTGAAATGCATGTCTTGCTCAGAGTGGCCGAGAGCACTTTCGGTAGTCAGGGACATGGGATCCTGGCTTATGACAGAACCGTAGGTCAATATGTCGGCGCCCGGTACATAAATGGTGTCGTTGAAAACGACAGAGGCATTGTATTCCCCTTCGGTATAGGATACAGAAGGACTGTCTCCGAACTTTGCCGGTCCGTAGGTGAATGTGTAGAAAATGTAGTTTTTGGAAACCGGGGTCGTTACGTGGGAATTACCGGCGAAAGGAGCAAAGTAATAAACAGTGGATGGCTCCAGATTGCCGATGGTCACATCTATGGTGTTGGGGTCGATGCTGGAGGAGATATGCTCTGTCATTGTCTCCGGGTCCGGCTGGGAGCCGAACATAAAGCCTTTGGTCGTTATATCGCTTATGCCTTTAAAAGAGATAATGGCATTGAGCAGGATGGATGTTCTTGTCCGGACTATCTCGTTGATATATACATCGGGATACATTTCATCCCATGAGTCGGTGTAGATGTCGCATTCGGGCAACTGTTTCTTAAGTTCTGCCAATGTTTCCTCGGGGACATTCAGGCCGCTCAGGTCCAGCGATGTAAGGTTTTTCATGCCGTATAGCGGAGAGAAGTCGGTTATCCGGTTATTTTCATTTATGCTGCCGTTGCCGAGGTAGAGTTCGGAAATATTCAGTCCCTTCAGGAAGGAGATGTCGCTTAACTGATTGTTAGATATGTTAAGGGTTTTCAGATTGGTCAGTCCGGAAAGGGAATAAAAATCTGTCCACGGAGAGTCCTTGATGGTAAGGGTTGTTATGCTTGATCCTTCGAGTGCGGACAGTGAGACAATTTTCGTATTGCCGGCCAGATGCATACTGTAACTCAGATTGGAGATAAATCCTAGCTGGTCTTCAGTCAGGTCAGAGTTATACATTACGTATATTGTCCCTGCGACATATTGGAAATCCTGAAACGGAGACAGGTCGGTCAGTCCGTTGTTTTCATGGAATTCATAATATTCTCCGTTGAAATACGCTGTATGATTATAAATGCTGCTCCCTGATATGGCTGTGGCGCTCATGTCCCCTAAAATTATGTTGTTGTATAGCTCCTTCATAGGGTAGTCCGATATGAAGTAATCCACATCCATGTCGTCACGAAGGACGATGTCGCCCCATGGCAGTTCATAATTGCCCCTTTGCGAGAATGTCAGGGTTTCGTAGGTCCGTCCGTTCATATCGCAAACAGTAACTTCGGCGTTACGGCTTATGCTGGACTCATTGCGGGAAACAGATATTTGGACTATGCTGTCTAAGGCGGTCGCAGTGAGCCAGGATGCATTGCTCTGTGCATTCAGGTTCCTGTTTGTATGGAAAGTTATGAGGATGTCACCGCTGAATTCCGTGCCGTCGCGACTTATTACATACTCAGTAGGGGTGCCTTCAGGCAGTTCCGCATAGGGGAATCCTCCATAACCCTCAGCTTCGGAGGTACATGACTGTGTCCCGGAAAGGATGCAGCCTGTGATTGCTATGATACACAGTCTTTTTATGATGATGGATAGTCTCATATTGTACTGATTGGATTATTTGAAAGCTGACTTTCTGTAGGAGTAGACTCTTACACCGAGCCCTACGGACAGTGTGGCGGCAGGATAGCTCTGACCAATGATATTGTATGTGCCGCTCAGGGAGTATGTTCCTCTTATGTTGAGATAGAGCAGGCGGCTGAGATTGAACTTGAAGCCGGCGAGGACTCCGATGTGGTATTTCAGCGCACCGGGATCGACGGCCATGGAGAAATCACCTTCCTCATAACAGGAACCGACAAGTATGGACTGCAGGAAGCCGGCCTCGAATATGGCAGTCTGCCCCATCCATAGGTGAATTGTCATCGGGATGTCAATGTATTGCTGTGAGAGACGTACAGATAGTTCTCCATTGTATGGTTCTGCAGTGAAATTGTGTTTCCCGGTCTGATATCTGTAGTTGGTTTCGATTCCGAGTCCAAACACGTGTCCCAAACGCAGTTCGAAGCCGACTCCTCCGTATCCTCCGTATCCGAAGCCAGGTGAAAGCTGTTGGCCGGAGAATTGATAGGAGCCGAGTCCTCCGCCCTCGACACCGAATGAGAAACGGACAAACTGAGCATTGGCGGAGACGGCCGATGCTGTCATGGTGATAAGTATGGCTATAAGTCTTAATGTCTTCATACGTCGGGAATTATGGTTTCCATTGCTTCCAGCCTTCGGATATGCCCGGTCCGCTCAGAAGTTCGGGCGTCTGTTCCATGTTGTTGATCCATATAGAGTTGCTTTGGACACTTGCCCTGACGGATTCATACAGATTCTCTATGGTTATGTCCCCGGAAGAATCCTTGAGCTGTTTCAGCAGGAAATAAGTGAACAGTCCGTGTCTTTTCTCGGCATAAGGCATGGATCTCTGGATTGCGGAAGAGGCTGTCATTACTACCAGGTTGCCTTTTATGGGAGTGTCTTTGGGCCGTATGACGATACCTCTGCCTATTCCGCTGTAGCATGCGTCGAGGAATACCATTGTTCTTCTGGCTCCGCTCTCACTGAGTTTAGCATACATAGTCTCCAGTTTTATGCCGTCAGATGGAGACGTTGTGCTCACGTCTACAGGAATCAGATAGCAGTCTTTGGAGTTTCCGTCCACCTGACCGTGACCGGCATAGTATACATACAGGTCTATTTTGCCCGGGTTGAGTCCGGCCATCCTTGCTATTTTATTGATGCTGGAGTTCATCTGGGAGTAGGTGGCGTTTTTCAGGAGGATTATATTGCTTTCCGGTACACCGAGTATCTTTCGGGCATATTCACCGAAAACTTCAGCATCAGATACGGCAAAATCCACATTGGGCTCGTACAGGGCCTGCTGTTTGAATTTGTTGTAGTCCTCATTGCCGATGATCAGTGCATATTTGTTGTTGTCCGGATTCTTGACGGCCATAAGTCCGGCCAGAAGTTCGGACTTGCCTGCTGTCGCCGACTGGGATGTGTCCTGTCTTTGGGAGGACTGCGCCATATGTGCCGGGAAAGCGTTATTTGTATTGCTTGTGCCGGCGGCCAGGAATGTCAATGAGTTGCCGGCTGTCAGAAGCTGATTGTCCGCTATTGCCTTGAAATTGACGACGATATTGTCAGTTCCCATATCAGTGGCAGCTTTGCCGTTGAAGATGAGCGTAATAGTCTCGTCAGGCTCCAGTAAGTCAATTGTCTGCTGATTGGTCTGGTATGTGAACCAGGATGATTGTCCTGCCTGACCTGTAATGGAGACGGAGATGTTTTTAACAGCATCGTTCCCCTTGTTCTCAAGAGAGGCGTACAATTGGAAACTCTCGCCCGGCTCTACTTTCCCGTTCCCGTCCGCATCGACGACGGCGACTCTTTCTATACTCATGTCGGGATATGTCTCGTTGTCCGATGCCCTGCGGATAATGCCCTGACGTCCGTCAAATACGACGTAGGCCAGGCCGTTATTGAAATTGGAGGTATAGGAGAAAACGGTATCAATGATTATGCGTCCGAGATTGTCGATAAACCCGTATTTGTCACCAAGGCATATCCATGCCAGTCCTTCGGAAAAATCCCCGGCTGCAGTGCAGTTCTCCGGCAACTCTATGGCGACAGTGCCGTTTGGCCTGATGTATTGGAGCTTTCCGGCCGTGGTGGTTACTAAGGCATAGCCTTCCTTAAAGGTGGATACTTTGGAAAAACTGAACGGCATTGGGGTATAATTGCCGTGGTCGTTGCGGACAAAAATATATCTGTCCCCTTGCTTCATGAATCCGCTGCCTGCTTCACCGGAAAAAGTCGTGTTCTCAGGTGTGAATATGAATTTCTGAGATGTTTTTCTGCCCTTTTTGTCTATCGAGAACAATTTCCCGCGGTGAGTCACCAGTGCATTCTCGCCGAAGAAATCACCTGCCTCCTCAAAGATGGGATCTATGACGAAGAAACCCTCGCTGTCGATGTACCCGTATCTCTCTTTTCCCCCGTATTGTTTTTTTACTTTTGCCAGACCGTTGTGGAAAGAGTAGAACATCTTGTCAGAAGGAAGTTCCTGAGCCTTGCCGTCCGAATACAGGTAATATTGTTTCCCCTCGGCTATGGCAAGAGCTATCCCGTCGGAGAACGGTGCGATACTGTCGTAGGCGCATTTGTGAATTTCAGTTCCGAGAGTGGAGATGACTCCCCATTTCCCGTATTTCCTGACTATGGCCATGCCGTCAGAGAAGTCTCCGGCCATGTCGAAGCCGGCCGGAATCACCACTTTGCCCAACTGGTCCTCATACCCCCAGTATCCTGCTTCATAAAATGCCGCATAACCGTCAGAATATGGGCGCTGGTTCTGACTCTGGACTGTACGCAGCCATTTGAATGAATTCAGCTCTGGATCTGTCGGTCTGGAGTTGGCCGCAACTGTCATGGCGGCAGCAAACACAATTAGCGGTATAACGTGCCGGAATGCTGTTCTCATGAAATTTACCGTGTTTGTTTATAGTTTAGCAACAAGGTGCAAATTTGGTAAATTATTGTGAGAAAAACAAGACTGTTTTATTCCAGATGCCCGATGGCTTTCAGGTATTTGGTGCAGGCAAGCCTATAGTCGGCCACGGCCTCGATCCAGTCGCTTGCGCACTTGCTCCACTGGGTCTGCGCCTCCAGTACGTTGACCAGGGTCTCCATGCCCAGCTCGTACTGGTCACGGCATACTTTCAGATTGGTCTCTGCACTTTTCAGTGCGCTTGCGGCCATGCCGGCCTGCAGGGCAGCTTCCGAAACCGCATAGCGGCTCTGCTCCATCTCCAGCTCCATCAGACCTTCCAGGCGCTCAATCTCGTTCAGGGCCATCTCGTGCTCCTTTTTTGCGGACTGGACCTTGAGCCATCCCTCGCCCCAGGCGAAGATGGGAACTTTCAGCGTAGCCATGACTGTGAATCCGGCCTGGTTGAGCAGTACCTCGTCCTGTAGCTTCAGACCGTAGGAGTAGCCGTAACTGGCCATGACGCCCAGCTGCGGCAGGAAGTCCGAGCGGACGAAATCCACATTCCTTCTTTTTAGCTCCGCCTGTTGAACAAGCAGCCGGTAATCCGCCCTGTTCTCTATGGTGTCCTCTCCGCTCCATATCTCTTCAGGAGTCAGGAACATGGTGCTGTCGACATTGAAGCCGCTCTGGTCCACTTCTATCCTGGTTGTCAGGGGAAGTCCGAGGACGTGGCATAAATTGACCATGGACAGTCTTTTCCCGTTGCGTGCCTTGGCGAGGGACAGTGCGGCGTTGTTTTTCTGTACCTCCACTTTCAACAGGTCTGTAGAAGTGGCCATGCCTGCGTCCACGGCATTCTGAACGAAGACGTACATGCTGTCCACGGTGCTGCTGAAACTCTCGGCGGCCTCCAGCAGCCTGCATGTCTTGACGTGCAGCCAGTAAGCTTCGTCTACGGAGACTATTACCTCGGATGCCTTCATCTCGGAGTTGAGGGCGGCCATGTCTGTGCCGATGTCCGCCATACGGTAGCCGGAGATAATCTTGCCGCCCATGAATACCGGCTGTGTCACCGAGACGCCGGCTGTGACGGTGTTGGCAAGGTCTATTGACAGAGTCATCGGAGGGATTACCGCATATTGGTTGAATACGGGTATGCCTCCGTTGTAGACTATGTTGCCCGATGCGTCCTTCATCAGGTCCGGGACAAGGTTGCCGTAGATATTTTTGTATATCGGGAGTGCTCCGCCGCTGAAATCATAGTCAAATGTACTTGATGTCCAGAGGTAGAGACCGTAGGCGGAGAATTTGGGCAGGAAATTGGTTATGACGGCCTTACGGTCGAGTGCGGTCTTCTCCTCCATCAGTCTGGCCCCGCGCAGTACCGCACTGCTGTCCAATGCGATGGCCCGGCATTCCCCGAGGGTCAGATATCTGGTCTGCGGCTGGGCGGATAAAGTGACGGAGGCTGCCGCGCTCAGAATGGCCGCTGTAGTGATGATATGTGCTATATGTCTCATATCAGGCCTTTTTTATCTTGAAGAACAATGAATAGAGCACCGGCAGGAAAACCAGTGTGATGAGCGTGCCTATGGTAAGGCCGCCCATGATGGTCACTGCCAGCGAACCGAACAAGGGATCGAAGAGCAGCGGTGCCATGCCCAGGACAGTGGTCATCGAGGCCATCATCACGGGACGCAGACGGGACAGGGTGGAGTCCACCACCGCTTTGTAAGGCTCGACGCCCAGACTGAGCTGGCGGTCTATCTCGTCGATGAGGACGATGCCGTTCTTGATCATCATGCCGATGATTCCCAGGCAGCCCACCATGGCCACGAAGCCGAAACTCATGCCGGCGGCCAGCATACCGAAGACGATGCCGATAGCCACCAGAGGCAGGCAGCAGACGATGATCAGCGGCTTTTTGATGTCCTTGAACAGGGCTATCATAATCAGCAGCATGACTACTATCGCATGCGGGAAGTACTTGAAAAGATAACGGGTGGACTGCCGGCTTGCATCGTATTCGCCGAGCCAGGTGAGGGTATATCCGTCCGGTAGTTCTATGGCCTCTATCCGGTCCTTAATGGCGTCGCGGGCCTGGGCTGCGGTGTATCCGGCGGTGTTGTTGCACTGGGCCTTGATGGCTCTTTGTCCGTTGTAGTGGCAGATTTTAGGCTCGTTCCATTCGATAGCCGTACCGGAGGTTATTGCGTTCAGGGGCAGAGGGCCGACCAATGCGTCTATTATGTCTTCCCGGCCTGTGGTGCCGGTCATTATGCCCTGTACAGTCTCCTTATTGGCGACTGACGATATGGACGGCAGCAGTCCCCAGACAGGTGTGTTGCGGATATTCTCTACAGGGTCTCCGTCCATGCCGGTGCTCCGGATGTATATGCCGAGTCTCTTGCCGTCTTCGTTGAGGGTGCCGCAGGGGATGCCCTCGGCCGCAGCCATCACCGAGATTCCGGCGGAGCTGCGGGAGATGCCGGCCTGACGGGCTGCGGCCTGGTCGTAGTCCACTTTTATGGCCGGCACCATCGGAGACCAGTCGTCGGTCACAAGCCACGTGGCATCGCTTTCATCCATTATGGTCTGGGCCTGGGCGCAGAGGTCCTTGAGCACGGCGGGGTCAGGTCCCTGGAACATGGCTTCGACGGGGTAGGGACGGTACATCAGGTTGTACTGCTTTACCCTGACGTATGCCTCGGGGTAGGCGGCCATCAGCTCTTTCTGCATCCTGGGGATGCTCTCTATCATTTTGTCGTAATCCTCATAGTCGATGATCAGCTCTCCGTAGCTCAGCGAGGGGTCTGCTATGGCCCTTACCAGGCAGTACCGTCCCGGAGTGCCGCCGAGGGAGGTGACGACGTGATTGACATTGTCGTCCTGACGGATATATGCCTCCATCTCCTCCAGGTCTTTCTCCACCTTACCGGGGGCGGTGCCCTCGGGCATGCGGTACTCGATGTAGAGCTGGTTGTAGGCCATGTCGGGGAAGAACATCTGAGGGATGTACTGATAGCACCATACGCTGCCGAGCACCAGTATGACGGCTATGCCGACGGCGATGAGGCGGTGGGAGAGCACGTGGTCCAGCACGCGGCGGAACCAGCGGTATATCTTCGAATCGAAGGGATCGACGCTTTCAGAAGCGGTGCCGCTGCCCTTGGGATAGCGCAGGGTCAGGTCGCAGTGGACCGGGACG
>DXAW01000136.1 GCA_019116865.1 Candidatus Coprenecus stercoravium
AATCTGGGCTGCTATGGGGACGGCGGCGCTCTGTTTACGGATGATGACGCCCTGGCTGAGCGGATACGCATGATAGCCAATCACGGGCAGCGGATAAAATATCATCATGACATCGTCGGATGCAACTCACGTCTGGACACCATTCAGGCTGCTGTGCTGGAGGTTAAGCTCCGCCATCTGGACGAGTACTGTGCGGCCCGTCGTGAGGCTGCGCACCGTTACAATGCCATGCTTTCCGGTGTGGACGGTATCGGGCTGCCGGCTGAGGCGCCTTTCAGTACTCATGTCTACCACCAGTACACTCTGAAGGTCTCAGGAGGCCGCAGGGATGCGCTTAAGGAGTTTCTGGCGTCAAAGGGGATTCCGTCCATGATATACTATCCTCTGCCGCTTCATCGTCAAAAAGCTTACCTGCACGACGGGACTGGCCTGAAAATTGCTGAGGAGCTTGCGGCTTCCGTACTTTCGCTGCCAATGCACACCGAACTGACGTCTTCAGTGCAGGAGCGGACAGCGGAAGCCGTGAGAGAGTTTTTTAGAAGTTAATACGATGGCTGATAGCTATTTTGCACATGAATCTGCGGTAATAGACCCGGGCTGCTCTATCGGAGACGGTACCAGAATCTGGCATTTCTCTCACATAATGGAGGGCGCAGTGCTGGGCCGTGGCTGCAACATAGGTCAGAACGTGGTGATATCGCCGGGAGTGGTCCTGGGTGATAATGTGAAGGTTCAGAACAATGTCTCAGTATACACAGGTGTGACCTGCGGGGACGATGTGTTCCTCGGGCCCTCATGCGTGTTTACCAATGTCGTCAATCCCCGCAGCTCCGTAAACCGCCGCGGGCAGTACGCCTCTACCAAGGTAGGGCGTGGCGCCACGATAGGTGCCAATGCCACTGTGGTCTGCGGTCATGATATAGGCGAGTGGGCCTTCATCGGCGCAGGAGCTGTGATTACCAAGGATGTCCCCGATTATGCTCTTGTGGTCGGCAATCCGGCCCGTCAGACAGGGTGGATGAGCAGGGCGGGATACCGTCTGGACTTCGCCACGGACGGGACGGCCGTGTGCCCGGGTACGGGTGAACGGTATGTCCTCAGGGACGGCAAGGTGACATATTGCGGAAAAGAAGATAATGAACACAAATAATTAATAAACACAAGTATGAAGAAGAATCTTTTAATTCTTATTCTGACGGCGGCACTGATGCCGCTTGCCGCATCGGCGCAGAATATCAAGTTTGAGGAGTATGACCTCGACAACGGTCTGCATGTGATTCTCTCACAGAACCACAAGACCCCCAATGTCGTGGTCTCCGTGATGTATCACGTAGGCTCCAAGAACGAGGAGCCTCATCTTACGGGTTTCGCTCATTTCTTCGAGCATCTGATGTTCGAGGGAACCGAGAATATCCCCCGTCACACCTATGACAAATATGTGACGGATGCGGGCGGCTCGCTCAATGCCAACACCAGTTTCGACCGCACCTATTATTATGAGAAGCTGCCTTCCAATTATCTGGAGCTCGGCCTGTGGCTCGAGTCAGAGAGGATGCTGCATCCTTTCATCGAGGAGATAGGCGTGAATACCCAGAAAGACGTGGTCTGCCAGGAGATGGGCCAGACCAGGGACAACCAGCCCTATGGCACGGCTCTTCAGAAGATATTCACCAATGCTTACAAGGTGCATCCCTACAATCATGATGTGATAGGCTCCGAGGAGCATGTGCGCAATGCGTCCATCGAGGACTTCAAGAATTTCCACGATATGTTCTATGTGCCTGACAACGCAGTGCTTACTATCTGCGGAGATTTTGATATCGACCAGGCCAAGGAGTGGGTGGAGCTTTATTTCTCCGACATACCAGGCGGCACTCAGCCTATCCGTCGCCCGGAGCGAGACATCGAGCCTGCAAGGACAGCTCCTGTAAAGGATACCGTATACGACAATATCCAGATGCCTATGCTGATAGAGGTTTATCCCGCACCGGCATACGGTCCTGGGGATTATTTCCCTATGACGATTTTCAATGCCATCCTCTCTTCGGGCAACTCATGCCGCTTCCAGACAGAGATAGTGGACGGCAAGCAGACAGGTCTTATGGCTGCCAGTGCGATGATACCCCTGGAGCATCCGGGTATTTTCATGGTTCAGGCATATCCCAACAATGTGGACCTCGGCGTACTGGAAGCCGATATCGATTCGGTGATATTCGATCTTCTCGAGAACGGTATATCAGACAGAGAGTTCCAGAAGGTGATGAACATGGTGGAGATGTCCGTGGCTTCATCCAACAGCTCTATCGAGGGTGTCGCTGAGGAACTGGCTACCGCCTACACCTATTTCAAGGACACCGATTTCGTCAACGAGTCGCTTAAGGCATACTCCGGCATTACCAAGGAGCAGGTACTGGAGACAGCCAAGAAATACATAGATCCTAACCAGAAGATTTCAATCTACTATCTTCCCAAACAGAAATAATCATGAGAAATAAATTGTCACTTACTTTGATGGCGGCTCTTCTGTCAGTCTTTCCGCTGAGCGCCCAGATAGACAGGTCCAAAGCCCCTGAGCCGGGTCCGGCTCCCGAGATTGAGTTCGGCGAGGTGGAGAAATTCACGACCAAGAACGGGATACGCGTGATTCTCGTCGAGGACCATACACGTCCCATCGTATCGTTCGGCCTCAGGTTCGTCATCGAGCCTTTCGTCGAGGGAGACAAGGCGGGCGAGTCCGCTTTCTTCGGCGACCTGTGGAGCCGCGGTACTGCCAACCGTACCATGGAGCAGATTAACGACGAGGTGGATTTCCTCGGAGCCAGCTTCGCCACCGGTTCCAATTACATAGGCTTCACCTCCTTGACAAAATATACCGGTCAGATGATGGACATCCTCTCGGATGTGCTTTTCAATCCCACATTCCCCGAGGATGAGCTGGAGAAGATCAAGGACCAGGCTCTCGGTGGCCTGCAGATGTCCAAGAGCTCTCCCAAGGCCATTGTGAACAATATCATTACAGCCACCGTGTATCCCAAGGACCATCCTTACGGGGATATCATGACTGAGGCTACTGTAGCCAACATCACTGTTGACGACTGCCGGGAGTTCTATGACAAGTATATCATTCCCAACAGTGCCATACTGGTGATTACCGGCGACATGAATCTCAGGCAGGCCAAGAAGCTCTGCAAGAAGTATCTCTCTGACTGGGAGCCGGGTGAGATAATCAAGAATGAGGCTCCGGATGTCAACCGTCCGGAGGGCATCGAGGTGGTGTTCTCTCCCAAGGAGGGAGCGGTGCAGTCGACTATCCGCATGATGTCGCCCATCGACCTCAAGCCTGGAGATGATGACGTGCTCGCACTTTCCGTAGCCAACGCTATCTACGGCGGCGGAGACTTCTCCGCTAAGCTGCTGAAGAATCTCCGCGAGACCAAGGGCTATACCTACGGAGCATATTCCAGCATAAACTCTGATCTTCTGTCCGGAACATTCACCGCTATGGCCGATGTCAACGGCGATGCCACCGACAGCTCGTTCTACGAGATGCGCAAGGAGCTTCAGAGCATGGTGGACGGAGACTATACGGAAGAGAATGTGGAGAAATTCAAGACGGTGTACGCCGGCTCCTTCTCCCGCTCACTGGAGTCCATCAACCAGCTGGCCAGCTATGCCTACAATGTGGAGAGATTCGGCTATCCCGATGACTATTATGCCACATATCTTCAGAGACTGGATGCCGTGACGATTGACGACGTGCGCAGGGTAGTGGCCAAATACTTTGATCCCGACAATATGTACTGGTTCGTGGTCGGAGATCCTTCCGTAGTGCCCGCTCTGGCTCAGTATGACTCTGACGGCGAGGTGACCATGCTTGATTTCGAAGGCAATGTCATCGAGAAAAAGAAAGTGCCCGAGGGCGTTACCGTCCAGACTGTTTATGACAAGTACATAGAGTACCTCGGCGGCCGTGAGCTTGTCGACGGTATCAATGACATCACCGAGAGTGCGGAGATGCATATGCCCGGTGCCTCTGTTAAGACAGTGGTTAAGAGAATCCCTGCGGCAGAGACATTCTCCCAGGTACAGTTCCAGGGAGAAACCCCCGTACAGGAGATCAGACTGGCTGACGGTAAGGTGACCGTATCCATGATGGGCAACGTCATTCAGGAGATTACGGATTCTGTGATTGTGAATGCGTTCGCCAGGGATACCTATCCTTTCGTAGAGGTTCTCGGAAGCGAAGGATGCGAGCTCTCGTCTGAGATTGAGTCGGTGAACGGCCGTGACGCCTACAAGGTTACGACATCAGCCGCAGACGGTCTCAAATATTCCTACTATGATGTCGAGACCGGAGCCAAGGTAAGGGAAGTGGAGTCTATGGGAGATCAGACAATAGAGACTATCTATCAGGAGTATGCGCAGACCCCCTATGGTGTCATGTATCCTTCCGTGATGGTTGTGACAATGCCTCAGATCGGAGCCGTTGAGACCGTTGTGACGGTGGAAATCAATACAGGACTCACACCTGATACCATCTAGTATTCAGGTCGGAATATAAGCGGATAAGGGCCGGTGCCGGATAGATTTCCGGGCCGGCCTTATTTTTTTGGAGAATAGTGCCTGATTTCCTAAATTTGCAGATTTAGAAAATCATATAAAAACGCAGATATGTCAGAACAGAACATCAACAACGTAAATGAGGATGCCGAGATAGATCTCGTCGCTTTGGTGAAACGGCTTTGGCGCAAACGCAGGTTTGTCATCTATGTTACGTTGATATTCATGGGACTGGGTCTATTCGTGGCGCTTTTCTCCAGCAAGGAATATACTGCCTCCACTACTTTCGTGCCGCAGAGTGATAACGGCGGCATGAGCTCCTCTATGGGTGCTCTGGCTTCACTGGCGGGCATTTCCCTGGATCAGCTCAACAGCAGCGGAACTTTATCCCCTGCGATATATCCCCAGCTGCTGTCCAATGTGGAGTTTATGAAAGAGCTTATGTACACTCCGATAAAGTTCGAGGAATGGCCCGAGAAGATAACCCTTTTCGATTATTTCACTGATCCTCAGTACAGCAAGCCCAGCATTCCCGGTCTTGTGATAAAGTATACCCTCGGTCTTCCCGGAGTCATTATCCAGGCTGTCCGCGGTGAGGAGGAGGATACTGTGGCCGCCGTATCGGAAAGCGGGATACCGCAGTACAGCAAGAAGGAGTATGATTGCTGCAAGCGTCTTAAGGAGATAGTAAGTATAGATTACAATGACAAGGACGGCTACGTGGAACTGTCGGTTTCCATGCCGGAGCCGCTGGCTGCTGCAGAAGTCGCTTCTGCTGTGTTCGCACTGCTTGAGAAGTACATAACGGATTACAAGCTGGCTCAGGTAAAGGCCACGCTGGACTTTGTCAACGACAGATATGATGAGGCCAAGGCTGATTTCGAGGCCAAGCAGATGGCTTATGCCAAGTTCAGGGATGCCAACAGGGTCCTGACTACTGCGACGGCGCAGATTACCGATGACAGGATGCAGAGGGAATACAATCTCTCCAACTCCATATACAGCCAGCTGGCCAGTCAGAAGACTCAGATAGAGCTTCAGGTCAAGGAGAATACTCCCGTGCTCTCTGTGGTTGAGCCGGTGGTGGTTCCGTTCGAGAAATCAAAGCCCAAGCGTGCGGTGATAATGGTGGCGTTTACATTCCTTGGGGCTTTCTTCGGATGCGCCTTTGTCTTCGGTCTGGATTTTCTGAAGAAAAACGGCAGTTCATGGCCGCGCGGCTGGAAGACTGAGGAAGAGGAGAACGGGATGCGTGACGTAAAGGAAGAGGAGGTGGCCTGATGTCGTGGTTCAGCAGGAAATCCCTGGACAAGGGAATGGAAAAGACCAAGAGAGGGCTGTTTGAAAGGCTTTCCAGGGCTGTGGCAGGCAAGTCCAAGGTAGATGACGATGTCCTGGACGGCATAGAGGATGCGCTTATAGCGTCCGATGTGGGAGTGGATACGACCCTGAAGATTATCGATATGCTGGAGGAGAGGGTGGCCCGTGACAAATATATGAATACGGACGAGCTGTACTCGATTCTGAAAGATGAGATGATGTCTCTTCTCGAAGTGGACGGGAAGGAGGATGCTCCGGTGTTCGATTTCTCCAAGAAGCCTTATGTGATAATGGTAGTGGGAGTCAATGGAGTAGGCAAGACCACCACTATCGGCAAGCTGGCGGCCAATCTGAAGGCTTCCGGCAAGAAAGTGATGCTGGGCGCCGCTGATACGTTCAGGGCGGCGGCCGTGGACCAGCTGGTGATATGGAGCGAGAGGGCAGGTGTACCGATAGTCAAGCAGCAGATGGGTTCCGATCCCGCTTCCGTGGCTTACGATACTTTGAAGTCGGCTGTCGCTCAGGATATGGACGTGGTGCTTATCGATACGGCCGGACGTCTGCACAATAAGATTAATCTGATGAACGAGCTGACCAAGATACGCAATGTGATGCGCAAGGTCGTTCCGGATGCGCCTCACGAGGTGCTTCTGGTACTCGACGGCTCTACCGGACAGAATGCCTTCGTCCAGGCCCGGGAGTTTACCAAGGCAACCGACGTGACGGCAATGGCTGTCACCAAGCTGGACGGTACCGCCAAGGGCGGAGTCGTACTGGGCATAGCCGATCAGTTCAATATCCCCGTCAAGTTCATAGGTGTGGGCGAGGGAATAGAGGACCTTCAGATTTTCGATAAGAAGGCTTTTGTGGATACATTGTTTGACAAGTAACGTTTTACGATATGAATATCTCATATAACTGGCTGAAAGAGTATGTCTCTTTCGATCTGTCGCCTGAGAAAGTAGCCGAGATACTGACTTTCATCGGGCTTGAAGTTGAGGAAATAAGCACTGTGGAGGATGTCCCCGGTGGTCTGGAGGGTGTGGTCGTGGCTCATGTGCTGGAGTGCGTGCCTCATCCGGACTCGGATCATCTCCACGTGACCAAAGTGCTGGCCGCTGAAGGGGCGGAGCCTCTGCAGGTGGTGTGCGGTGCCCCTAATGTGGCTGCAGGACAGAAGGTGCTTCTGGCTACGGTAGGTACGTCTCTGCCTGCTCCTGACGGCGCTAAGATAAAAATCAAGAAATCCAAGATAAGAGGCGTTGAGTCTTTCGGCATGATCTGTGCCGAGGATGAGCTGGGCATAGGTACCTCACATGACGGTATCATGGTGCTGCCGTCTGATGCTAAGGTCGGAACTCCTGCCAGGGACTTCCTGCATCTGGGCAGTGACACCGTGTTTTCTATAGGCCTTACTCCCAACAGGGTGGACGGAGCCTCGCATATAGGAGTGGCAAGGGACTTGTCCGCATATCTGCGTCTCAACGGTCTTGGCGGTGAGATGACACTGCCTGATGTGTCGGCATTCAAGGAGGGTGACGGTGAGTCCATACCGGTGGAGGTGCTCAGTCCCGACGGGGCGCCCAGGTATATGGGAGTGACGATGACGGATGTCAAGGTAGGGCCCTCACCTGAGTGGTTGCAGAAGAAGCTGCTGGCGGTGGGTCTGCGTCCCATCAACAACGTGGTGGACATCACCAACTTCGTGCTTATGGAGGTAGGGCAGCCTCTCCACGCTTTTGACGCCTCCAGGATAGCCGGAGGTAAAGTGGTGGTGCGCAGGGCCGCTGACGGGGACAAGTTCATTACGCTGGATTCGGCTGAGCACACTTTGTCATCGCAGGATCTGATGATATGCAATGCGGAGAAGCCGATGTGTATAGCCGGCGTATTCGGCGGACTTGAGTCCGGTATCACTGATACGACTACCTCTGTGTTCATTGAGAGTGCGTATTTCAATCCAACATCTATCCGCAAGACTTCCAAGAGACTTGGAATCAAGACGGATGCTTCGTTCCGCTATGAGCGCGGAGCGGATCCGCAGATAGTGCCGTATGCCGCTGCAAGGGCGGCTCTGCTGATGCAGGAGCTGGCAGGGGCCAGGGTTGTGGGTAAAGTAAGGGAAGTCTATCCGGAGAAGATTGAGCGCAGGCGTGTAAGTCTGGACTTCGCCAGCATGGAGTCCCTGATGGGTAAGAAGATAGGGGCTGATACAATACTTTCCATACTCAAATATATGCATTTCGGAATCGTCTCGTCGGATGACCGCGGGGCGGAGGTTACAGTTCCCACGTACAAGGTGGATGTATGCCGTGAGTGTGACGTGGTGGAGGAAGTGCTGCGTATCTACGGCTATGACAATATCGAGCTGCCTGAGCGCATAGTGTCGTCATATGACAATACCCCCAATCCCGATCCCGAGACAGTCAGGGTAAAGGCCTGCGATCTCCTTGCTGCCAACGGTTTCATGGAGTGCATGAACAACTCCCTGACAAGGGCCGACTATTACAACGGTCTGAAAACCTATCCCAGGGAAGCTCTTCCTATGGTGCTCAATCCTCTCAGCTCCGATCTGAACGCCATGCGTCAGACATTGCTGTTCAGCGGCCTGGAGGTGATAGCGCACAATCTCAACCGTCAGGCCGGAGACCTGAAACTGTTCGAGGTGGGTAATGTATACCGGTATGAGCCGAAGGGAGACGGAGATCCCGTCAATAATCTGGCTTCTTATTCTGAGAGAATGCATCTGGCCATGTTCATGGCGGGCAAGGGTACCCAGTACTGGAGGAATTCCGTGGGTGCCGGACACTTCTTTACTCTTAAAGGCTATGTGGAGCTGCTTCTCAGGCGTCTGGGTATGGATATCTACAGTCTGGACTGCGAGCCTGCACCGTCAGACCTGTTCTCGGAGGGCCTGGTCTACAAGGCTCCGGCCTCCGGCAAGGTGATTGCGATGCTCGGAACCGTAGCCGGTGCCCGTCTTCGTCAGTTCGACATCAAGCAGCCGGTATTCGCAGCAGAGATAGACTGGACCCTTCTGCTCAAGCATTACCTCAAGACCAAGGTGCTGTACAAGGAACTGCCTCTGTATCCAGAGGTCAAGAGAGACCTGGCCCTTCTGCTCGATGAGAATGTGACATTCGCAGATATACGCAAGGCCGCTTTCGGTGCCGAGAGGAAACTGTTGCGCAAGGTGGTGCTCTTCGATGTCTACCGCGGGGACAAGATACCCGCCGGCAAGAAGCAGTATGCGATCAGTCTGACTCTTCAGGACTACGACAAGACTCTTACGGACAAGGCCGTGGATCAGGCAGTCAGCCGCATTCTCGGCTCTCTGTCGCATCAGTTCGGAGCCGTTCTCCGATAAGTCTGCGGTACGGATACAATTAAGCCTCTGAAATAACCGCTGTAGCGGCGGATTATTTCAGAGGCTTCTCTATTATGCTGTCTGTTTCCCGACTAGAACAGGTAGCGCACGCTGAGTGCGATACCGCCCTGGAATATTCCAAGTGTGTTGAATCCTACTCCGTCGCTGTGGAAGTACGGGCCAATTAACGGACGCCAGTCGATGGAGATGTTCATAGGGAACCAGAAATTGTACTCCACTCCGATGCGTCCTGCGGCACCGACGAAGCCGGTGATATTATTGAATCCGTACATACCGAGACCGGCGCCGACTCCGGCGTACCAGTTCCATGAACCCTGCTCGTTCCATGAATTGATGGGGAATACCCAGTCATAGGTGGCTGCTGCTTCGAGACCCAGGAATCCGGGGAGACCGAAATCAAGCTCAACCATGTTGTTTCCAAGTGTGTGCTGGTAGGTCACTTCAAGACCATAACCGAGCCTGCCGCCGATTGCGCGGGGCTGTGCGTACACTGCAGCGGCAGTGAACAGTGCGATTGCAAGAACAATAAACTTCTTCATTGTGTTTAGTTTTTAGTGTGTTATGGATAATTGATTAATAATGGAATCTACAAGGCGGCTGGCTCCGAAACGCAGCAGGCGCGGTGTCAGCCATTCTTCACCGAGTGTCTCAGCCACTATCTCATAATAGGTGACTGCGTCCCCGGCGGTGGATATGCCGCCGGCGGGTTTTAGCCCGACCTTGCGGCCCGTTTTTTTATAGTATTCACTAATGCAGGAGCACATGACTCTGGCTGCTTCAGGTGTGGCCGCTGGCTCCAGCTTTCCGGTGGATGTCTTGATGAAGTCCGCTCCGGATTCCATGGCCAGAAATGACGCTTCCCGTATGCAGCCCTCGTCGGGCAGGACGCCTGTCTCCAGAATCACTTTGAGTATTGCGTCTCCGACAGCCGTTTTCATGGTTCTCAATTCATTCGAGCAGCGGTTGAGGTCTGAGTCCAGAAAGCTGTTCAGCGGTATTACCACGTCCACCTCATCGGCGCCGTCGGCTACGGCCATGCGGCATTCCAGCTCCTTGACTTCGATGAAGCTCTGCGAGGCGGGAAAGCATCCGGCGACAGCGGTCACATGTACTCCCGGAACGGTGAGCGCATCCTTGACGGTCCTGGCGAAATTGGGATATACACAGATGGATGCAGGGTAGGGACAGCCTGGATGTAATGTCTGGAAACAGTTGACGCTTTCTGTAAGCTTGCGGATACTCCCCGGGGTATCCGTGGACTTCAGAGAAGTCAGGTCTGTCATGCTTAGGCAAGCTTTGAGTACGTCCTCCATTATTCTTTGATTTTCGTATCAATGATGATGGTGACAGGGCCTTCGTTGACTATGCTCACCTTCATATCGGCACCAAAGATACCCTTTTTTACCTGCTTTCCCAAAATATTCTCCAGTCTTTCGAGGAATTTACCGTACAGCGGTACTGCAATCTCGGGTGCGGCGGCCTTGATGTAAGACGGCCTGTTGCCTTTCCGTGTGGAAGCGTACAAGGTGAACTGACTTATAACCAAGATATCTCCTCCTGTCTCCAGAATGGACTTGTTCATCACCCCGTTCTCGTCGTCGAAGATGCGGAGATTCACTATTTTACGGCATAGCCAGTCTATGTCCTCCACGGTGTCGCTTCCCTCAATACCGATGAGAA
The DNA here is from genome assembly GCA_019116865.1 of Candidatus Coprenecus stercoravium. GTDB lineage: Bacteria > Bacteroidota > Bacteroidia > Bacteroidales > UBA932 > Coprenecus > Coprenecus stercoravium. Next base: position 10,949 of record DXAW01000136.1, read on the forward strand.
TGGTCATTCCGTGCCCTATCTCCCCGTGGCATTTCCTCTCAATGACGACGGAGGAGCTGCTTACGCGCTGGATTACTGCCCTCATCAGCCCCGGATCTGTACGGTGATGCCGGCCTCCCTGAGCGGTGCGGCGATGGTCTCCATCTCCTCCACGGTGACTTTTTCAAGTTCCTTTGCAGGAGTCTCACGGTCAAGGGTGTACATCATCACCTCTCTCGGCCTGAGGTCAAGGACTATTTTTCTCCACGGCTCCACGCTATCGGGGGAGGTGAGGTCTATCCTCCTGCCGTCTATGTTGCCCCTGAGGAACATAGTCTGGAGGATGAAGTTTCCGTTGAACTTTTTGAGGTTGTCGACAGTCTCCTGCAGGGAGTAGTGTCCGACCGGCTTGTTTACTATGCGTATGTATTCCTCCAGTCCGCTGTCGATTTTCAATATGGGATTGGTTACCTTCATAAGGGCCTCCCGGACTTCCTTTTTCCCGATCATGGTGGCATTGGAAAGTACTGAGACGGCGGCGTTGGGAAAGTATTTGTCCCTCATCTTCAGGGTGAAATCAATAATCTCAGGGAAATCCGGATGGATGGTGGGCTCGCCGTTGCCGGAGAATGTAATCGTGTCCACCGGCGTGCCCTCGGCATGGAGTAGGGCGAATTTCGTGCTCATCTGCTCGAATACGGCTTCCTTGGGCGGGAGCACATGATCAGCTGCGCCGTCCTTGTTCCATCCGCATTCGCAGTAGACGCAGTCGAAGGAACATATCTTGCCGTTTTGCGGCAGAAGGTTTACTCCCAGTGAGTTACCTAGCCTGCGGCTTTTGATGGGGCCGAAGACTATGGAGTGGAAAAGTATTGTTGACATGGTATTGTACTGTGTTATGAATTGTCAGATAAGTCGTCTGGAGGTGCTTTCGGATGTGAGCCGCATCCTGTCGAAGTCTATGGCGTCGATAAGTACTGCTCCGGGACGCTTGCCGGTGTCGAACGAGCCCAGGACTCCGTCCTTTCCGAGGGCGGCCGCTCCGTTGAGACAGCACCACTGTAGAATCGTTTCAAGAGGGATTTCGGGATACCTGCTCTGGATGCACTTTATTTCCTCCACTATCGACAGTACATGGTTGGAAGACAGACTGTCTGTGCCGACCGCTATCCTGACGCCCATGCGCATGAGCAGAGGCAGGTCAGCCATGGTTCTGTGTATGAAGATGTTGGATAAGGGGCATGTGACCCATGTGCAGTTGCGCAATATGCTTTCTGCGGCACGGATACTGTCTTCTCCGGCCACGGTGTTGTGTATCAGAAGTATGTGCTCGTCGAACGGAGCCGGATGTACTTTCCGGAGCTGGTCCAGAAAATGGAATACGGCCGGTTTGCCTGTGGCGGGGGCCACGCTGAGCCCTCTGTTGATGTAGTTCTCGTAGAGGGGGCCGCGGTGAAATCCTATCATGTCGTCCTCTTCCTGGGATTCCTGGTTGTGGTAGGAGATGAATCCGGCTTTAAGCCCCTCGGCTGAGGCCATGCGGAGCAGGTCCGGACTCATGGTGTAGGGTGAGTGGGGTGTGATGCCGGCGTCGATTCCGGCTTCGGCTGCTTTCCCCGCCAGTTTGCGGGCATCCTCAATCACGGCCGGGGCGTCCTGAGGCTCTGAACCGAACACCTCGATGAAAGTGCGGGTGTACATGGGACCCTCGCTTTTCATGGCGAAGCTCTCGTCGCAGTTCGAGATGTCCGCCATGGCGCTCACTCCTTCGTCGTACATCTTTTTGAACTGATGCCTCATGGCTTTCTGCCGCTCCTCCTCAGGGGCGGACTCCCTCAGTGCGTTGATCTGGTCTATGAAGCCGGACATGCCGGTGGCCTCGCGGAACTTGCCCTCCAGATGGGACAGCTCTATGTGGCAGTGCGCGTTGGTGAAGCCGGGCACGAGTATGCCGTTGTGAAACTCTGTGCTTCCGGTCTCTTCTGTCAGCCGGCCTATGCCGGCCACTGTCCCGTCATCCGTGAAGTCCACGTATCCGTTGTGAATGGGAGCGGATGTTACCGGGAATATATAATTGGCAGCGATTCTTCTCATGGTTTTATTTTTCTTCTTTTTTTATTTCAAATCTGTTTCTCAGGCTGTCCTGCATTACCGGGTCTTTTCCGATGAATACAGGTACAGGTCTTGACTTGTGCTTTATTCTCGGCTTTTCTATGGCTTTCCGTATGTCTGTGGTGTCGCTGTTTTCGGTTGCAACAGTGTCTGCCGCCTCAGCCGCTTTGGCCGCCATGACCGTGAGCGAGTCCATGAGTATCACATAGTCCCTTATCTCGGACATGAATTCTTTGGCGGCGTAGAACTCGTAGTGTTTATCGGCGTTAAGGGCCGAGTCGTTGTATATGGCGAACGGATTGCCCGGGCGTTTCATAAATGCAGTGTCAGGTATAGGAGACATGGGTGCCGTGGTGTCGGGCTTGAAGAACATCATCCTGAAGTTTTTGTAAGCCCGCGGAGAATGTATGCCTTCGGAGGTGTACAGCTCCATGGAGTCAATGAGCGGCCAGTATCTCGGTCTCTTTCCCTCGGCCTCGAGGATGAGGTTAAGCTCTGCCTTGCGCTTTTCCAGCATCTCTTTCGTGGTCACGAACACGTCTTCGAATTTGTCCGGTCTTTCAAGGTAGAACTCCACGCTCCGGTTGTAGTCCCCGGTGGTGTAGCCGTATTTGTTGAAAATGGATTCGTATATGCGCATGGTGTCGGCCATCTTGCGGAAAGTGTATCGCGTCCTTACCGCCTCATCTGTAAGGTATATGTCGTAGTATATCTCCGACATCACCTCTTTCGGGATTATCCCCTGTCTCTTTCTGTCGCAGGAGGAGAACGAGGCTGCCATGACGGCTGTCAGGAGCAGGTACAATAGTGTTTTCTTAGACATGAGCATCGTGCTTTGTTCCGAGTGCAAATATAACTTTTATTCCTTATATTTGCATCCTTATTGTAAGGCTATGCTCATACGTCCGTCCAGACTGATAAGGAAGATTTACCCCTCTTTTATCTGGTCCTTTCCGAAGGAGACAGACGGACTGTTTCTTACTTTCGACGACGGTCCCTGTCCTCAGGTCACTCCGTGGGTTCTGGATCAGCTGGATGACTGCGGGGCCAAGGCCACATTTTTCTGTATAGGCAAGAATGTGGAGCTGTATCCCGACCTGTTCGATGAAATCGTACGCAGGGGACATGCGGTGGGCAGTCATTCCTACAGCCACGTACCCGGCTGGGGAATGGATGTTGACGACTATGTGCAGGATGTGGATATGGCCGCCGGACTGATAGGCACCAATCTGTACCGTCCCCCGTATGCCAAGATTACCCGTAGGCAGGCCGATGTGCTCAGTCCGCGCTACAATATAGTCATGTGGAGCATCATCAGCCGTGACTACAACCGGAAGCTGGGACACAAGGCGTGCGCACGCAACGTGCTGCCTTATCTCTCGCCCGGTTCGATAACGGTGTTCCATGACTCTATGAAGGCGTCAAAGAATCTCTGGTATGCCCTTCCCAAGACTCTGGAGGCGGTGAGCAAGGCCGGATGGAAATGTAAACCTATTTTATTATAAGATATGAAGTACAATGTATTGTTGCTCGGTTCAGGCGGCAGGGAGCACGCTCTGGCCTGGAAAATATCCCGGAGTTTCGTGCTCGGAAAATTTTATGCGCTTCCGGGTAATCCCGGAATCAATTCCCTTGCGGAGGGAGTAGACGGAAGTGTCGGGGATTTTGACCTGATACTGAGGACAGTCGTAGAAAAGGACATAGATATTGTGGTATGCGGCCCGGAGGATCCCCTCGTAAACGGTCTCAAAGATTTTCTGATGTCTTCTCCGGAGGTCAGGAAGGACCTGCTTTTCGTCGGACCTGGCCGTGACGGCGCCGCGCTGGAGGGCAGCAAGGATTTCGCCAAGGAGTTCATGGCCAGACACGGTATACCAACGGCGGCCTACCGCACGTTCACATCTGACATGAAAGATGAGGCATATGCGTTTCTGAGGACTCTGAGACCGCCTTATGTGGTCAAGGCTGACGGTCTGGCTGCCGGTAAGGGAGTGATAATATCTCCTACGCTGAAAGAGGCGGAAGAGTCGCTGGACCATATTTTCGGCGGACAGTTCGGTGCTGCAGGAGCGAAGGTGGTGATAGAAGAGTATCTGGATGGAGTGGAGGTGTCGTTTTTCGCTCTTACGGACGGCCACAGGTATCTGCTGCTCCCGGAGGCGAAGGATTACAAGAGAGTCGGAGACGGGGATACGGGACTCAATACCGGAGGCATGGGCTCTGTCTCGCCGGTGCCTTTCTGTACGCCGGAGTTTGTGGATAAGGTCCGTAACCGGATAATCGAGCCCACGGTGCGCGGACTGGAGAGCGAGGGTATGGACTACAGGGGATTTATTTTCTTCGGACTTATGAATTGCGGAGGAGATCCGTATGTTATTGAGTACAACGTGCGTATGGGTGATCCGGAGACTGAGTCGGTAATGCTGCGCATAGACAGTGACCTGCTTGCGCATATGGCGGCGGCGGCACGTGGAGACTTGTCGCAGGAGCGGATACAGGTGTCGGATAAATCGGCGGTGACATGTATCGTGGTGTCCGGAGGCTATCCGGGCAAGTATGCGAAGGGTTGTGAGATTACCGGAATAGACGGCCTTGACGGGCTGACTGTGTTCCATGCCGGAACTGCGGTAAGGGACGGCCGTCTCGTCACTTCCGGCGGAAGGGTGCTCGCTGTTGCCGCAACTGCCTATGACATGGGGGCGGCCAGGGAGGAAGTATACTCCGGGATAGACCGGGTGTCGTTCGAAGGAGCCGCACATAGGAGCGATATCGCTGTCGATATGATAAACTGGCCTGCCGGGCGATGAGGGACTCCCGTCGCTCACCGGTGCTCAATGTCCTGCTTGCCGTGCTGGCGGCAGGACTGGCCGTCTCCGGATTCTTTCTTTCCGGAGATATTCCCGACAGCGGTATTGTCAGCCCGGTATGGCTGTCGAATGTGCTGGCGGCAGTGACTCTGCTGGCCATTGCGGTCTCTTTGAACTATGTCAATTCCAACAGTTTCCTCTTTACCTCCGATTCCAAGCTGCTGTATCTTCCGTATCTGTCGGCGGTGCTGGCGTTCCCCGGAGCACTTACCCTGACATTTTTTCACATATCCGCTTTTCTGATAATCTGGGCTGTGTATTATGCCCTGATGTATGTCAACGGTGAGACACGCAGCATGTACAGTCTTTTCATGGCCGTACTTTGCTCGTCAGCGGCGGCTGTCATGGTGCCCCCGCTGCTCTATGCCTGTGCCTTTATATTCCTGTACGTGCTTTATAGAAGAGGACAGGACATAGTGCGTATGCTGCTGGTCTTTCTCACGGCCGTGTTGCTGCCGTGGCTGTATATTCTTGTCTGGAAATATTTCTTTGATGCCGGAGGCTTCGGAGATTTCATAGCCGGCTATGCGGAAATGCTTGTGCCGTCGCTGCCGTCCTTCTCATCAGTGCCGGTGTACAGGGCGGTGTATGCCGGATTGCTTGCGCTCATAGGACTCAGGGCCGTATTTTATGTGCTGTCCACTTCCTGGGAAAGAAACAAGGCCCAGAAAAACGCATTCGGTCTTTCTGCGGCCTTGTCGGTGCTTGCTCTCTTTCTGGAGCTGTTTTTTACCAGAACTCTTACCCCTCTGTCGGTCGTCGCTGCTGCTGTGCCTTTCTCATTCGCAGTATTCGACTATCTGTCCAACTGCAGGAGGGAGGAGGCGGTTGCGGCCATTTCACTTCTCCTGCTGTCTTCCGCCGGAGTCAGGGTCATGGATTTTGTACTCTCCTAGATAGTCCTTCCGGGATATACCTTCAGTGCTTCCCTGAGGCAGGTGAGCGCTTCTCTGAGGTCTTCTATCTTGAGGACATATGCTATGCGGACTTCGTCCCGGCCCTTGCCTGGAGTGGCGTAGAATCCGGCCATAGGAGCGACCATCACGGTCTTGCCGTTGTATGAGAAATCCTCAAGCAGCCACTGTGCGAACTTGTCGCTGTCGTCTATAGGGAGACGTACGGCGGCATAGAATGCGCCCATAGGTGTCGGGCATTCTACACCGGGGATAGTCCTGAGGGTCTCAACCAGGAAGTCTCTCCTTTTAATATATTCGTCCCTGACAGCCTTGAAGTAGGATGCGGGAGCGCTGAGCGCTGCTTCTGCGGCGATCTGTCCGTAAGCCGGAGAGCAGAGACGGGCCTGCGAGTAGCGGAGCACTGCGTTCATCACCTCCTTGTTCTTGGAGACAATGGCGCCGATGCGCACACCGCAGAGAGAGTACCTCTTGGATACGGAGTCGCAGAGAATCACATTGTTCTCCAGTCCTTTGATGTGCATGCAGGAGTAGTGGGGCTCGTCGGTGTAGCAGAACTCACGGTATACCTCGTCGGAGTAGATGAAGAGATTGTGCTTGCGGGCCACTTCGCCCAGCTTCTCAATCTCGTCCTTGGTGTAGAGCACACCGGTAGGGTTGCAGGGGTTGCAGATGATGATACCCTTGGTTCTGGGGGTGATGTGCTTCTCGAACTCCTCGATGGAGGGGATGGCGAAGCCGTTGTCCATGGATGTGGTGATGGGCACGAACTTCACGTCATTGACGATGGCGAAGGAGTTGTAGTTGGTGTAGAAAGGCTCCAGTACGATTACTTCGTCGTCGGGGTCGCAGGTGACGGTAAGGGCTATCTGAAGAGCCTCGCTGCCTCCGGTGGTGATGTTGATGTCTGTGTAGTCCACATCTATGCCGAGTCCCTGATAGTACTTGGCAAGACCCATGCGGTAAGACTCATTGCCGGCGGAATTGGGATAGGCGACGAGCTTGAGCTGGTTTTCCTTTACAGCTTCGAGGGCCTCGCGGGGAGACTCTATATCGGGCTGTCCGATGTTGAGATGGTATACTTTTATGCCTCTTTTCTTGGCAGCATCGGCATACGGAACGAGTTTCCTTATGGGCGATGCGGGCAGTGCCTGAGCTTTTTTAGAAAGTGTCAACATGATATTTTTGTTTAATGGGCAACAAAGTTATGAACTTTTCCGCAAAAACTTCTAAATTTGTATTTCGTTAACGAAATATTGTAATTCTTGCAAGAAGAAATATGAGCAACACTGAGAGCAGATACATGCTGAGAGGAGTCTCCTCCGCAAAGGAAGATGTGCACAACGCCATAAAAAACATAGATAAAGGACTGTTTCCCAAGGCATTCTGTAAGATTATACCGGATTGTTTCACAGGC
>DXAW01000137.1 GCA_019116865.1 Candidatus Coprenecus stercoravium
AATGAATACTAAATTCTTTACCTAATGTACCGTAGTTTGGTACAGTGCGATATTAACTTTGGTCAAACAAAAGAAGAAGAGATGAAACTAATCGACTTTATCAGCAAATTTCCGGATGAGGAAAGCTGCAGGACCAAATTAAGAGAGTACAGGGAGCGACATGGGGTAGTCTGTCCCCGATGCGGAAGCATTCTGCACTACTGGAAGCGGGACAAGGAATGCTTCGAGTGCAAGAGCTGCCATTACCGCCAGAGCCTGAAGGCCAATACCGTGATGCACGGGAGCCAACTTCCGGTCAGGTACTGGTTCATATCCATGCACCTGCTGACAAGCACGAAGAAGAGCATATCTGCGTCGGAACTCCAGCGTCAGCTCGGCCATAGGAACTACAACCCGATATGGGCGATGCTCCACAAACTCAGGGTGGCTATGGGCACGCGGGACTCCAGATATGAAGTCAGCGGCATGGTCGAGGTTGACGAGGGCTTCTTCAGCACGGAAGTGCCGGAAGGAGACAAGGACAAGCCTCTGAAGCGCGGCAAGGGCAGCCAGAAGAAGACCAAGGTACTCGTCATGGCCCAGACCGGGGCTGGCATGCCGACAAAGAAATCCGACAAACCTACATCTGTCAAATACATCAAGATGATTGTCATTAACGACCTGAAGTCTGAAACGGTTGACGGCAAGGTCAGGCTCAATGTCGACCCTTCCTCCGTTATCATTTCCGATGACTCGAAGTCATATACCAACTTCTGCAAACTTGTGAAAGAACATATACATCAGGTCATCAGACCCAAAGAGGTCGGAAAGGTGTTGCCCTGGGTTCACATCGCCATCTCAAATGCCAAGAGGCTCCTCCTGAACATATACCATGACATCCGTCCGGAATATTTGCAGAACTATCTGAATGAATTCTGCTGGAAGTTCAACAGGCGTTTCTTCGGTGAGGCCCTCTTTGACAGGCTTATGGTGGCTGCTGTGGCATACAAAAATCAATTTAGGTATAACATTTAGTAATCATTTAAAACAATTCGTCACGGGGCCAGGCTGTAAAGCTGTGGCCCCTGATGTTTCCGGCCGGGTCATGTCATTCTGCGCGTAGTGCCTGGTCCGGGGCTGCGGTTCTGCAGGTTTCCGCTCTGTAATAAGATTGTGAAAAAAGTGCTATCTTTGGCGCCTTGTCTTAAGACAATATATTGATTTTAGCCGGTCCGGACATGCCGGACTGTAATGAAACCTTGTTTTTATGAAAAAGATTTTTTATCCGCTGGCCCTGCTGGCCAGTATGTTGCCTTTGACATTGCAAGCCGCCGGCTCTGAGAAGAAAGCGTCAGCAGTCAAGGAAGAGTTCAAGAATCATTTCGGTCTTTATGGCTTCATAAGGAACTACTTCACTTTCGATTCAAGGGAAAGTGCCTCGGGAACAGGTAACCTTTTCTATTACCTGCCTTTCGAAAGGGATCTGAATGAACTCGGGGAAGACCTCAATGCACAGCCTTCCTTCCGCTTCCTGGCCATCACATCCAGGGTCGGACTTGATGTGAACGGGTACCGTGTAGGGAAGACAGACATTTCCGCCAAGGTCGAGACTGACTTCTACGCGGGCCTCAGCGGCTCTACAGGTACGGCTACACTGCGGCTCCGCCAGGCATATATGAAGCTGGGGTGGAAAGACCTCCCTATGGGCAGGAACACGGCATCTGTCTCCCTGCTTGTGGGGCAGGCGTGGCATCCTCTGGCTGCTGACCAGCCTGACGTGATAAGTCTTGCTACCGGTGCGCCGTTCAATGCCTTCAACCGCAGCCCGCAGGTGACCATGGATGCCAATCTCGGAAAGCATTTCACCATCACCGGGTCGTTCATATACCAGATGCAGTACACTTCGACAGGCCCTGACGGCAGTTCTGCCAACTATATGAAGTACGGTATCCTGCCGGAAGTATATGCCGGCCTTTCATACAGGACTGGAGGATTCCTTGCCAAGGCAGGTGTCAGCCTTCTGAGCATCAAGCCGAGAAATACGGGAGTGATGGCTGTGGCAGGAAGCCCGGAAGTCAAGGTGGACGACCGTATGACGGCCCTTTCACCGTTCCTGTATCTGCAGTATAAGTACAAGACTTTGACAGTCAAGGCAAAGACGATATATGGCAGTGCGGCTGACTATCTCAACCTGGTCAGCGGATACGGGATTACCTCCATGTCTGATCCGGACGGGCATTATGACTATGCCGCGACTCACACGAGTTCTTCATGGGTTTCAGTTTCTGTAGGAAAGAAGCTGCAGGGTATGTTCATGGCCGGATATATAGCCAATCTGGGGGCGACGAAGGATTTCGTGGATACCGGCGACAACTACTATTTCTTTGCTAAAGACGGCCAGAACTTCAAAAGGATGGCACAGGCATTCCGTCTCGTGCCGACCATTGCGTACAATATCGGGAAGTTCACTCTCGGGCTGGAGTACGAGGTGACTGCAGCCCAGTTCGGGGACAATCTCAACCCTGACGGTTCCGTGATGAAGGAAGGGACGAAGCTCCCGGGGGCCGCCGGCCTGGCAGGACGTTACTGGGTCGCCAACCACCGTATCCAGCTGATGACTAAATTCACTTTCTGACGTCCCGCTGCGCCATAGGGCAATAGCCAACATTAATTATCATACAGGTGCCGTAATCCCGATAATTTGGGATTGCGGCACTTTCCGTATGCCCCTACCTTTGCACCTCCTTAAAAAGACATACAGGCAATGCAAATGAAAGTTTACATAACCCGCTATATCTTCATTTTATTATTGGCCGGACCGGTTCCGGCGGCATACGCACAGGAGTTTGACACCGGAAAAGGGGAATTGGCAGGGAAAATCCGTTGTCCCGAGGAGGGGAACGCAATCATAGACTTCGCTACGGTATATCTAAAGGACACATCTTTCGGGGCTGTCACCGACGGCAGCGGTATGTACAGGTTCTCCGCACCTGCCGGTCAGTATATACTTACAGTCTCTGCACCGGGCTACAGGACAGAGGAATACAGAGTCACTGTCAGACCCGGGGAGACGCTGGAGACCAATGTGGCGGTACATCCGCAGTCTGAGTCGCTCGACGGCTCCGTAGTCACGGCCGCTGGCGGGGTGGGAAAGATCAGACGCTCGGCTTTCAACGCGGTGGCTGTCGATACCAGGGATCTCAGGAACACCACCCGGAACCTGAGCGAAGCCCTCACAAGGCTGCCGGGGATGAAAATCCGCGAGTCCGGAGGGGTGGGGTCAGATATGTCCCTGATGCTTGACGGGTTCAGCGGGAAGCACATCAAGGTCTTCATCGACGGGGTGCCGCAGGAAGGTGTAGGCAGTTCGTTCAGCCTGAACAACATACCCGTGAACTTCGCCGAGCGTATAGAGGTCTATAAGGGTGTTGTC
>DXAW01000138.1 GCA_019116865.1 Candidatus Coprenecus stercoravium
TGCCTGATCGGCAACAACCATCATATCACTCCCTATCCCGGCGAGGATATCCAGATATTCGAGCGCGACATCCCGGGGGAGAATACAGCCGGATGGCACAGCGGAGGAGTCAGCACGACCCTTCCTCTGGAGACCTGCCAGACCATGAACGGCTCCTGGGGCTACCGTATGCGCGACCAGAACTACAAGAGCGTGGACGAACTGATACGCTATCTCGTCTCCACCGCCGGCCGTGATGCCAACCTGCTGCTCAATGTCGGCCCTCAGCCTGACGGCAATATCCCTGCAGCGGCTCTGGAACGTCTGGCGGCGATGGGCGAGTGGCTCGCAGTCAACGGCGAGACCATCTATGGCACCCGCAGCACCATGGTTAAACCTCAGCCCTGGGGCGTGACCACCCACAAGGACAATAAGATGTGGTTGCATGTATTCCCTGAGGATGCATTCAAGAACGTACCCGACGGACAGATCTACGTGCCCTACAAGGACGGCCGGAAAGTCGCCTCTGTCACGCCTTATGGCTCTTCCGATGTGAAGCTGACCTTCAAGCAGTACAAGGAAGGTATCTTCGTCACCCTCCCTTCCGACATGCCATCCGACACCCCCGACTACATCGTCGAAATCACCTTCAGATAATGATTATTTTTTACAGAAACGGTAAAACCCCCGCAGTTTTTACCATTTCCGTAAAATAATGATATTCAGCAGCAAAAATATTGTCGAAGCTGTCGGATTTTCCATATATTTGCTTCCGTTAACCAATAAATTTTCTAAAGATGAGCAAGTATTTGGATCCAAAGGCCGACCTTACATTCAAGAAAGTGTTCGGTGAGCACCGGGACCTGGTTGTCAGTTTCCTGAATGCTCTGTTGCCCTTCGATTCACCGGAGGAGGAGATTAAGGAAGTATTGGAATATCTGGACCCTGAGCTGATGCCACGTAACCCACTGAAGAAGTATAGCGTGGTGGACCTTCGCTGCAGGGACGCAAGGGGTCGGCAGTTCGTGGTGGAGATGCAGATGATGTGGACCTCGGCGTTCAAGCAGCGGGTGCTGTTCAACGCCTCCAAGGCATATGTGAGCCAGCTGGAGACGGGCGAGGAGTATGAACTTCTTCAGCCGGTGTATTCGCTGAATATAGTGAACGATGTCTACTGCGACAGTAAGAGTTATTACCATGACTACCGTATAGTTGCAATAGAGGAGACCGATGAGGTCATAGACGGCCTACGGTTTATCTTCATAGAACTCCCTAAGTTCAATCCTCAGACTTACAGTGATAAGAAGATGCAGGTACTGTGGCTGCGCTTCCTGACCGAAATCAATGCCAAGACGCGCGAGGCTCCTAAAGAACTGATGGCCGTTCCTGTGATACGCAAGGCCGTGAAGCAGCTGGAGGAGGGCGCTTTCACGGACCAGCAGCTGCTTCTCTATGACAGGTTCTGGGATATGGTCAGCACCTCAAGGACATTGATCAACGGTGCCGTCAGAGAGGCTACGAGAAAAGGTCTTCAACAAGGTCTCCAACAGGGTCTCCAACAAGGCATCCAGCAAGGTTTACAGCAGGGTCTGCAGCAGGGCATACAGCAAGAGCGCCTGAAGATAGTGGAGAACATGAAACTGGCCGGCATCCCAACAGAATCGATAGCACAGATAGTAGGCATGACATCTGACGAGATTGCTGAACTGTCTGCTGTTTAGATTTCAAAAACAATGTGCAATTTTTGCACTTTGCTTTTATGCTACAGGTGCAGGTCGCGGATGAGGGTGAGTTCGGTGGATTGCTCGCCGGTGCTGCCGCCCTTGGCCTGCACGCCGCACTGGATCTTGACAAAGTCGATGTATTTAAGGCCGGCCGGCTCACCGTCCCAGCGCACGGCATCGGAGATGCTGAATTTGTCGATGTCGGGGTCGGTCGCACTCCAGTTGTCGGCATAGCCCCAGTCAAACGGATGGCCTACCCACAGCGAACCGTTACCGCTCTCATCCACGAGGCGGTCCTGAAGGCGGGTGCCGCGCAGAGTGTAGCTGTCGGCTGTAATCCATGCCGGATAGTAGGAGTCCTGCCGGTGGAATGCCTTGAGGTAGTCGACGGTGCCTGAGTTTCCACGGTTGTCGGTCCACTCTACACTCATGCCGGGACCCGACGGACGGTAGTAGGTGACGGCATAGTCATGCCAGGTCTCCGGCTTGCCGTATTCAGAGCCGCGCAGTTCGTACCATGTGTCGTCGGGCAGACCGTTGCCGTTCTCGTCCTGGCTTACCCAGATAATGCCCGGCTCTGAGGACGAACTGTGGGCGTTGCCGGTAATCTGCAAATCTAAGGCACCCTCACCGCCGCTTTCCACACTGTGGTCGAAGCCGACGACGATGTAGCCGCCGAATGCCCCGAGCGACACGAACTGACTTTCCGACAGACGCTGGAAGGCATAGTCACATGCCTCGGCCGGCGTGGCTGCTGTATAGCCTTCGTTGATGAACTGGCCCGGAGCAGGGGTGTATTCAAAGACCCGTGAGATAAATGCATTGCTGGAGCCGTCAGCCGGGCGGAAATAGGTGCCCTCGGCAGGCAGTACAGCCACCGTCAGGTCCTGCGAGGCAGTGGTATAGGAGTTCCGCATGGTCACATTCACGGTATGGCTGCCCTCGGCGGTGAGGTCAAATACATACTCCGGTGTCTGGCCGCTCTGCACTTCGTTCCCGTCCACGCTCCAGATGTACACGGCATCGAAAGGATACTTGATATCCAGCGGCCGCAGCATCAGGCTCCGTCCGGCGCATATCCCGTATTCCGTCCGGTCAAATGTCCAGGAAAATGCCTCCCCCGGACTCAGCACCTCCACGGTAAATTCTATCTCGTCAGCTCCGTCCCGGTTCACGACCCGGAGTCCTGCGTCGAACATGCCGGTCTCCTCTGTTGGGAATGTGTAGACGGAATCAGTGGAGACCTCTTTTCCGTCCACAGTCCAGGAATAGGTGACGGGCAGGACGGAAGAAACCTCAGGCGCAAGCACTAAGATGGAGTCCTGCAGGACGGAGAAGCCTCCGATGGCTCCGGGCAGGGAAATCACGGGCGGATTCTGACCATAGACATCGATGCGTATCTCTGCTCTGTCCTCACC
>DXAW01000139.1 GCA_019116865.1 Candidatus Coprenecus stercoravium
ATCCACATACGGTTGATAGTGTCCTTATCCAGAAGCAGATCATCGCGGCGGGTACTGCTGAGAGTAACGTCCACAGCCGGAAATATGCGCTTGTTGGCCAGCTTGCGGTCAAGCTGAAGCTCCATGTTGCCGGTACCCTTGAACTCCTCGAATATCACCTCGTCCATCTTGGAGCCCGTATCCGTCAGAGCCGTCGCCAATATGGTCAGCGAGCCACCGTTCTCTATGTTGCGGGCTGCTCCGAAGAAACGCTTGGGCTTGTGCAGGGCATTGGCGTCCACGCCTCCGGACAGCACCTTGCCGGAAGCCGGCTGCACGGTATTGAACGCCCTGGCCAGACGTGTTATCGAGTCAAGGAATATCACTACGTCATGACCGCACTCCACCAGTCGCTTGGCTTTCTCAAGGACGATGCTGGCCACCTTCACATGCCTTTCAGCAGGCTCGTCAAAAGTGGAAGCCACTACCTCTGCCTTGACGCTGCGGGCCATATCGGTCACCTCCTCAGGACGCTCGTCTATCAGAAGCACTATCATGTAGACCTCCGGATGATTGTCCGCTATGGCATTGGCAATGTTCTTCAGCAATATGGTCTTACCCGTCTTCGGCTGAGCGACTATAAGTCCGCGCTGTCCTTTGCCTATCGGTGTGAACAGGTCCACCACCCTGCAGGAAAGGTCATTGTGACCGTTACCCGTAAGAGTGAACTTCTCATCGGGGAAGAGAGGGGTCAGAAAATCGAACGGCACCCTGTCCCGGATATACTCGGGCGTCCTGCCGTTGATGGTATGTATCTTAACCAAAGGGAAATACTTATCTCCTTCCCTTGGCGGACGTATCTCTCCGATGATGGTGTCGCCTGTCTTGAGCGCATAGGACTTAATCTGACTCTGCGACACATAAATATCGTCCGGAGAATTGAGATAATTGTAATCGGAAGAGCGGAGGAAACCATAACCGTCAGGCATAATCTCAAGGACTCCCTGAGCCTCCACTATACCCTCATACTCAAATTTGGGTTTTGACTCCTTCTCCTTGTTTTCTTTTGCCTGAGCCTGAGGCTGAGCCTGTCCCTGAGCCTGAGTCTCGGGAGCCTGCACAGAACTCTCCGGCTTCTCTTCCGGAGAAGCGGCTGCCGGACGGGCATCCTGTCCGGACGCCTGGGTGCGGACCTGATTGCGCTGACGTTTCCTGGGCTGCGCCTGATTCTGATTTTGGTTCTGGGGTTGAGGCTGGTTCTGGGGCTGGGCCTGGGCCTGTGCAGGTTCCTGCACCGCCTGCCCTTCCGGCTGTGCGGCAGGTGCCTGCGGTGACGCATTTTTCTTAGGGCGGCCACGCTTACGCTTAGGCTGCGCACTTTCCGGCTGCTGAGCCGCCTGCTCATTTTTCTCAGGAGCGGGCTGCTCGACTTTCACCGCCTTCACTTCCTCTGACTGAGGAGCGGCCTCCTGTTCCTCCGGCCTGGCTATGCGCCTGCGCTTGCGCAGACGGGGCACTTCCTTGCTCTGAACCGCCTGCTCATCCAGGATTTTATATACCAGATCGTCCTTGGACAGAGACTCAGCCTTTCTGATACCCAATTCCTTAGCTATCGCATTGAGCTCTTCCAGACTTTTCGAATGTAATTCTAATATTCCGTACATCTGTTAAACTTATTTAACTGCTATCACTTCCGCTTCAGCAAGGGCGCCTTTGGGAAGGGCAGCCACCTGAAAGGCGACACGGGCGGGATAAGGCTCTGTGAAATACTGCGAATACACCTCGTTGAGAGTTCCGAAATCAGCCATATCCTGAAGATAGACAGTTGTCTTCACCACATCCCCGTAGCTATATCCTGCCTCACTGAGAACGTGTCCTATGTTCTTGAACACCTGATGGAGCTGCTCCTTCACACCGCCTTCAGGGAATTTACCTGTAGCGGCGTCTATAGGAAGCTGTCCCGACACATACAAGGTTCCGTTAACTTCAATTGCCTGGCTGTAAGGACCCACTGCCGCCGGAGCGAGGGGTGATGATACTACTTTTTTCATTTTTGTAAAATTTAGTTAATAATTACTATTTGTTATCCATTATTATCTGTTATCCCACTGCGATGACTGCTTCCTGTATGAGAGAAGATCCGCCAAGGCAGCTGCTTTAGCATTGATTCTGAAACTCCACTGTTTCCACTGTCCCATAGGCACCCATGAGAAGGATATCTCGAAACAGTGCAGGTCATATGTCGCGCTTATCTGGGTAGTGGTAAGTTTCAGTTTCGTTATATCAAAACCGGTAGTAAGATTGAGATTAAGGGCCTTTGTGACCTTCACCTGACCGGTGATATTCAATGTCTGAGTATGATTGTTCCTCACTATAAGCTGGTCATTGCTGTACTGATAAGTGCGGGAGTAATTATAGGTGTAGTTGAACGACACCGACCACGGCACATTGGGATTGAGATAATAAATCCACCCACCGGGTATGAACTCTCCGGTGACGGGATGGTAATATACCCTGGTATACGCCGGAGACTCTCCGGTCATGGTGACACCGCCGCGGCCGCCGGTCCTTCCTCCGCCTCCACCGCTTCCCGAACCTGAAGAGCCGTCATTGCCCTTGCCTGCCCCCTCTCCAGAAAGGCTGAAGCCCAATGAAACATTGGCATTGGTCAGACGCACGAGACGGCCTGTGTTGACGACATTGAACTGATTGTAACGCTGACCTCTGTAATCCACGGCATAAGGGTCGAGAGTCATGCCCGCCGACACGCTTACCTTTTCCAGCACATTGGTAGTCAGATTGACGTTGAAATTGGACAGCTTCATCGAATCCGCCAGGAAGTTATAATTACCGGAAAGATTGAGGTTGTCAATAATCTTTATCTTCTTCATACCGGTACCCGTGGTGTCCCTGCGGTCCTCTACCTTGGCCTCCACGTTGTTACCGAGCTGGAATCCTATTGAGGCTGTCTGTCCAGGAGACGGAGGAGAATATAGTCCGCCGGACCACTTGTTGTACTCGACCGTGTGAGGGATTCCGTGGACGTCTGTATAATTGTACACCCTGTATCCGTTAATAGCAGTTCCCATCTCAGGGGCGTAATTAACAGACAATGATGGCGATATCATATGACGTATCGCCTTCAGCTTGCCCCTTCTGAAATTAAACATTCCGTACAGACGGGTGCTCAACGACGCACTTGCCGAAAAATTCTGGGATATACCGAAATCCTCGAACAGTCCTGTGCGGATGGTCTCCACCTTGTCGGTCTCCGGATTATAATACTGGCTCTGGGAACTGAAATACCAGTTCATGCCGTAAGTCACCGACGGAGCGAGGGTGATGTACTTGAACAAGGTAAATGTCGGCAGACCTATGGAAAAATTGTGCGTCATACCTGTCTGCATCTTGTTCCAGAAGTCAGGGTCCCTTACCTCACTGGCCTTGAAGTTTATTTTGTTCTGCAAGGTAGTGCTGTAGCTGAGGGCGAACTGCTCATACCATTTCTCTCCTCCCACCCTGTTTTTCCGTTTGAACGGATAGAAACGGTTCACATTAAGCGTGATGTTAGGCAGTGTTATGGCATAGGAGCTGTCCCTTGAGTTCTGGCTGTGCAGACCGTTGACGGACACGCTCAGGGCACTCCACGTCCTGGAATATGAGATGGAGGACGAAACCTGATTGTTCAACGCCTCGTTGACATTGGTATAGTTGTACTGGTTGTTGGACGGGCTGGAGAAATTGACGGACGCCCTGAACGACGTTCCGGGATGCGCCTTTGGATCCTGGGTATGACTCCATTTCACGCTGAAGTTCTTGGTCTGGAAGAAATCCGCTCCTCCTTTCTCTCCGGTCTGGTCATTGGAATATGTCAGGTCGAAAGTACCGTTGAACTTGTATCTCAATTTATACCTGGACGACATGTTAACACTCCATGAGCCTTTGGTATAGATACTTCCCGTAAGAGCCACATCAAAATAATCTCCCAGAACAAAGTAGAAACCTCCGTCCTTGATAAACAGACCTCTGGCAGCCTCCTCTCCGAAATTGGGGAAAAGTATACCGCTAGCCCTGTCCGGACGTTTAGGGACAAATCCGAAAGGAAGCATCAGCGGGTACAACGGAACATCGCCCAGCACCAGATACGCAGGACCGAACACCGTCTTCTGCTTAGGCTCAGTCTCGACCTTAGCCTTGGTCATTCTCAGGTAGAAATGCGGATGCTCCAGATCGCACACAGTATACTTTCCTCCCGAGATATTGATCGAGTGGTCCGGAAGCATATTCAGATTGTCACCTCTCAGCACTCCGTCCTCCTCCTGCGTCACCATATTCTTGATCCTGGCCTTGCCGGTCTTGAAATTATAGAATACATTGTCCATGGAATAGACCTTATTGCCCTGGGTCATCTCCGGCTTTCCCTCCACCACACCAGCAGTGTCAGCCACACCGGCGGCATATACAACCTGCCGGTCCACGTCATATTCCATATATTCCGCTGTCAGTTTCATGTCACCGTACGTGACGCTTGCGTCCCCGTAGTAATATATCATCTTGCGTCCTGACGAGAAATCCTCGATGACCGAGTCCACAGCTGTCGAGAACGCAGGCCGTTCCAGCATACCTTCCCTCTCCACCGTATCGGGCACGAAAGCCGAATCCGCCTGCGGAATGGAATCCGCTGCCTGCAGGGAATCCACAGTAAGTAAAGAATCCTGATGCATCAGGGAATCCTCAACGGACACCGAAGAGTCCGCTGGCTGCAGAGCAGTCACGGCGGGTGCTTCGATCTCCGAGACCACCACAGGCGGAACATTCTGTACGAGAGAGTCCTGACGCAGACGGCTTTCACGATTAAGCCGCCGTAAACGGTCGTGACGGTCCGCATACGCCGCACCAGCCTGCCATACGGATGCGACGACAGTCATAAACGACAGGATCATCAGTAATCTTTTACGGAACCGCATTAAAATTAATCAGGATACAGATTAGTCTTAGAGTAATTGCCGACAAATATAGTCTTTTTTGAACTCATACCAAAGTTTTATTAACTTTGCTTGTTGAAATGAAGAGACTTGTCACGATACTGATACTGGCGGCCGCTATCTGGCCGGCCTTGGTAAATGCTCAGAACAAGCAAGTTGTAGAGCTGAAAACCGTTGTTATCGACGCAGGGCACGGAGGACACGACCCGGGTGCGATAAACGGAAAGATCTACGAGAAAAATATCACACTGTCCATAGCGAAACGCCTGGGGGAACTTATCAGGAAGAACTATCCTTCCGTCAAAGTAATCTACACCAGGGACGACGACACTTTCGTAGAGCTTTATAAAAGGGCGGACATCGCCAATAAGAACAATGCCGACCTCTTCATATCCATCCATGTCAACTCCGCAGGCGACCGCTCGGCCAGAGGACACGAGACATTCGTCATGGGGCAGGACAAAAACAGCGAAAACTTCGAAATATGCCGGACAGAGAACAGCGTGATTGTGCTTGAGGAAGATTATTCATCCAATTATCAGGGATTTGACCCCGGCAATCCGGAATCTTACATAATCTTTTCCCTCCTCCAGAACTCCCATCTGGAGCAAAGCACCGATTTCGCAACGCTCATACAGCAGTGCTCCGATTCCGGGCCTATCGCAAACAACAGGGGTGTGAAGCAGGCCAATTTCATCGTTCTTTGGAAATGCACCATGCCGGCCGTGCTGATAGAGCTGGGATTCATATCCAATCCGAACGACATCAAGGCACTCACGGACAAAAACAGTCAGCAGAGGATTGCAGGCAATATTTTCAAGGCATTCCAGGCATACAAAAAGGAATACGACACGGAAATCATAATTTCGTCCGCGCCTGATAACAAGGCACCGGAGTCCGTATCCGCAGCTGACGGACGCTTCGGAGTACAGATAATGGCATCCAACAGGCTGCTTCCGGGCGGTTCGAAAGAATTCAAGGGATGGAGCTGTAAATCCGTCAAGTCAGGCCGCACCTATAAATATTATATCGGCCCGTACAGTTCGAGAGCAGAGGCGTCGAAAGCCCTTCCGGCCATAAGGAACAGCTTTCCCGACGCATTCATAATCAATTTGGAAAAATAACAAAAGATGAGAAAGGAAGTCAAAATAGGTATTTTCGCCGTCATCATCATCGCTGCCGCACTGTTCATGATAGAGTTTCTGAAAGGCAAGGATCTGTTTCATAAAAACAATACCTATTATATAATATATCCGTCCGTGGACGGAATAAGCGTATCCACAGTCGTGACCGTAGGCGGCTTTCAGGCAGGCACGGTAACGGACTTGAAATACAACCGGAGCACCATGGACTATACAGTCGAGACAAGTATATCCAGGGACTTCGATATTCCGCGGGATTCGTACATGGAGATTTACAGTTCGGACATCCTGGGAACAAAAAAGATAAGGGTAGTAAAAGGCGGGGCGGCTGTCATGGCTTCCTCCGGTGACACACTCAGAGGAAATACCGTGGACGACATGACCGCATCCGTTATTTCCGCATTAAAACCGGCCCTCAACAGACTTGACACACTTCTGGGCGGACTGAACAGAACCATCACATCCGTCAACTCAATTCTGGACAACGGAGGCAGACAGGATATAAGCCAGGCAGTGGAAAGAATCAACCGCAGCGCAGGAGAGCTGTGCGCCGTTACCGGAATGCTCAGGAGCAAAAGTCCCGATATCAGCGGCATCATAGACAATCTCAGTTCCATTTCCGAAAGTCTGGACTCTGCGGCGAAACCTCTCTCAGGGACACTGAGGAACACCGAGGCCATCACCGCCTCGCTCATGGAAGCCGGTATAGGAGAGACGGCAGACTCACTGCGCAGCCTTGTAATCAAGCTTCAGAATACAGATGGAAGCATCGGGAAACTTATCAATGACGACACCCTTTACAATACTCTCACAAGCCTGGCCAACGACCTGGACTCACTCATAAAAGGGATAAAGGAAGACCCCAAAAAGTATATAAAAATTTCTATTTTTTAAAATTAAATTTTCACATTTTTTCAATAAAAAATTTTTTAAAATTAAATCAACTTGATAAACAATACGTTCAATTTTCAAGCTGAATTTTTATTTTTTTATTAGATTTTTTTTCCTCAACTTTGTTCTCCCGATTTGAAAAAAGGGGCTTGTACTTACATAAACTTAAAATCGACTTATTTGAGGAATGAATTATCGTGAAGCATGGGATAACTGTCTGCAAATCATAAGGGATAACCTTCCGGAGAGCAGTTTCAGGACATGGTTTGAGCCTATCAGACCGGTCAGGCAGGAAGGAAGCACCCTTACGATACAGGTGCCTTCCGGATACTTTCCGGAATACATAGAAGCCCACTTCCTGGACATCCTCAGCAAGACCCTTAAAAGAATCATCGGTCCGGACGCCAAGCTGGTATACGAAGTGCCGGTAGTCAAGGACTCCACAGTACGGTTTCCGGCTGTACGCACAGACAGCAAAATAGTCAATCCTGACATAGCGCTGCCCAAAGACAAAGTGGCGAAAATCGACGACCCGTATGTCATTCCGGGCCTGAGAGGAATATCCGTCAATCCCAATCTCAATTACAACTATTCGTTTGACAATCTTATCGAGGGAGACTGCAACCGTCTCGGCAAAGCGGCCGGCCAGGCCATCGCCGAGAAGCCAGGCACCACCGCCTACAATCCTTTTTTTGTATACGGAGGTCCCGGACTCGGCAAGACACACCTGGCACAGGCCATAGGCATAGAGATAAAGGAGAAATATCCTGAGAAAGTCGTTCTTTACGTAACTGCCAACAGGTTTCAGACACATTACATGGAATCCGTGCAGAAGAACGCCCTCACCGACTTTCTCCATTTCTATCAGTCGATGGACGTACTCATCATAGACGACGTTCACGAATTTGCCGACAAGCCCGGTACTCAGAATGCCTTCTTCCAGATATTCAACTATCTGCATCAGCTTGGCAAGCAGTTGATATTCACATCAGACAGAGCACCCGTCGACTTGCAGGGACTGGAGCAGCGCCTTCTCTCCAGGTTTAAATGGGGTCTGACAACCGAGCTGCTTCCACCTGACATGGAGACCCGTATCACCATTCTGAAAGCCAAGAGCTTCAAGGAAGGCATACAGCTTGACGACGACATAATACGGTACATAGCTTCAAAAGTGACTGACAACGTAAGGGAGCTGGAGGGGACTCTGGCCTCACTTATGGCCCATGCGACACTGACTAAAAAGAAGATAACCCTTCAGCTGGCACAGGAGGTAATCGAGAAAATCGTGACGGTCAACCGGGACGGCATGTCCATTGCCAAAATCCGGAACACGGTCAGCGAATACTTCGGCATCTCAAACGAGACCATGCTGTCCAGCTCACGCAAGAGGGAGATCGTACAGGCCCGCCAGATAGCCATGTATCTGTGCCGCAACCTTACCGGAAAATCTCTCAACACCATCGGGAACGAGCTCGGCGGCAAGAACCATGCGACGGTACTTCATGCCTGCGAGACAGTCAGCGACCTGATGACCACCGACCGCTCTTTCAAGCAGTATATCACCGATATCGAGAAAAAGCTGAAATCCAACCTTTAACAATACGACGTCATGACATCAGAACAGGTTCTGGCACATTTCCGCCAGATACTTACCATTCCCAGAGAATCAGGCCATGAGGAGCACATCATAGCCTGGCTTCAGAAGTTTGCGGCAGACCGTAATATGGACTGCAAGACCGATGAGGCCGGAAACGTACTCATCACCATTCCCGCCACACCCGGAAGGGAAGACTCCCCTACCATCATTCTCCAGAGCCATTCCGATATGGTATGCGAGAAAAACAGCGGAGTGGAACACGATTTCTCAAAGGATCCCATCAAGGCAGTGGTTGAAAACGGATGGCTCATCGCCAAGGACACCACTCTGGGCGCCGACTGCGGCATCGGCATAGCCGCCGAGCTGGCCGTACTTGAAGACAAGAATCTTCCGCACGGTAAGATAGAATGCCTGTTCACCACTTCAGAAGAGACAGGACTTGACGGAGCTTTCGCCCTCAAAAGCGACTTCCTCACAGGCAGCATCCTGCTCAACCTCGACTCGGAGGACGAAGGAGAGCTTTTCATAGGCTGCGCAGGAGGCATCGACACTACTGCCAAATTCAAATATTCTCCGGTACCCGTTCCGGACGGAGCCGTATGCGTCAAGGCAGGTTTCTGCGGCGGTATCGGCGGACACAGCGGAGACGACATTGACAAAGGACGCTCCAACGCAGTACAGTCCCTGGCAAGATTTCTGTACAGGGCCTATAAGAAATTCGGATTCACTCTTTGCTCCATTGACGGAGGCAACAAGCGCAATGCCATTGCGAGAGAGGCTTATGCCGTAATCGCCGCAAGGCCTGAAGACATCACCGCCATAAAGGAGCTGCACCTTGAGATACTCACCGAACTCAAGGACGAGTACTCCGTCACCGATCCCGACATCGCCCCTATATGGGAAGAAGGTATGGCCGTTCCTGAGAATGCCGTTGACGACAGGACTGCGTTTAATTTCATACGCGCGCTGCACTCCGTACCTCACGGAGTCATGGCCATGAGCGCCGAAGTCAAAGGACTGGTGGAGACATCCTCCAACCTGGCATCTGTAAAGATGCTGGAGGGCAACATAATACGTATCGGCACCAGCCAGCGCAGCTCCACCAACTCGGCCAGACGCAATGCCGCTGACCGTATAGAAGCCGCATTCTCGGTAGCAGGAGCGGAAGTGACGCATGAGTCCGAGTATCCCGGATGGAAGCCGAGCCTGAAGTCCCACATATTGGAAGTATGCAAAAGCTCCTACCGCAGGCTCTTCGGCAAGGACCCTGTCGTAAGGGCCATCCACGCCGGTCTGGAGTGCGGTCTGTTCCTGGACAAATATCCTCATCTGGACATGATATCGTTCGGTCCCACCCTCAGAGGCGTGCATGCTCCAGGCGAAAGACTGGATCTGGCCAGCCTCGACAAATTCGTACTGCTTCTCGAAGATGTCATCAAACAATGTAAATAAACAGCCATGACAGCCAACCGTCACTTGCAGATATCCCCGTCCATCCTCACCTCCGACTTCACCCGTCTCGGCGAGACCATAGACATGCTGAACTCGTCCCAGTGCGACTACATCCACCTGGACGTAATGGACGGAGTATTCGTCCCTAATATCTCATTCGGATTCCCGGTAATACGCAATATCGCCAAGAGAGCGGCCAAACCGCTCGACGTCCATCTGATGATTGTGGACCCGGACCGCTACATCAGCGTGCTGCGGGATGCGGAGCCTGAATATGTAACCGTACATTACGAGGCCTGCACACACCTTCACCGCAGCCTCCAGAACATCAAGGCCAACGGCATGAAGGCCGGAGTGGTGCTCAATCCGCACACGCCGGTATCCTCCCTTGAATATACGGCCCAGTACTGCGACATGATAGTGCTGATGTCTGTCAATCCCGGCTTCGGAGGCCAGTCATTCATTGAAAGCACCTACAGGAAAGTATCTGAGACCAAGGAACTCATACTCCGTACAGGCTCACATGCGCTGATAGAGGTGGACGGAGGAGTCAACCTGACCAACGCAGGCGCCCTGCGCGACGCCGGAGCCGATGTCGTGGTGACAGGCAATGCCGTCTTCGCATCAGAGGACCCCATCGCCACAGTGGAACTGTTCAAGTCGCTATAGCACGTACCTTATTTCCTTAAAATAATACTTGACCCGCCGTCCGTCTTCGTGTTCAACCACCAGACGGGCGGTTTCTCTTTCCACTCCGACTATCCTCCCCGTGAACCGTACGGCCTCACCACCGGTAAAATATTCCGTCTCCTCATATTCTGCACTCACGCCAAGGCGGTAAAGCATCTCCTCATACCCGCTATCAATACCGGGAACCCGGCCGTCCGGGCCCATTGCAGAATACAATGTCCCTATCCTGTCCAGCAGCAGTTCCAGTTCCTGATGTATGTCCAGACTTCCGGCCGCCTTTCCGCATAGCCGCTCCGTCTCCAGCAGCACCGACGTCGGATTGGGCAGCTCCGGAGAGAATATGCGCTGATTGACATTGAGTCCTATACCGGCGATGCAGTCTGCCAGCATGTCACCTTTCAAGGTGTTCTCAAGCAGCATCCCGCATATCTTGCGGTCCCCCACATAAACATCATTGGGCCACTTGACCCTGGCCTCCAAGCCTTTGTCCCTGAGATACAACGCTGTCCCCACCGCACATATCCGCGACATGGTGAACTGGCTCCCGGCCCTCAGCCCCTTCGGTCTGAAAAGTATCGAAAACATCAGATTGTTTCCGGCCTCGCTTTCCCACCTGCTGCCGCGCTGCCCCCTGCCCTCAGTCTGATACTCCGCCGCCCAGACTGTCATGTCATCACAGGAATCCTTGTTCCTCCATGCTTCCAGGTTGGTGGAATCGGTAATCTTCAGCCAACGAATATTCATGGCACAATTTTTATAAGACATAAATGCGTATATTTGCCGCGCAAATTTAAATATTATAATGATAGAAGTAGACACCATAGCAGAGGCTATGCTAGAGAAAAAGGGCAAGAATGTCTGTGCCCTGGATTTAGAGAAGATAGGTACGGCCATCACAGACTGGTTCGTCATCTGCAATGCGGACTCCACGACACAGGTGGACGCAATAGCCGACAACATAGAGGAGAGAATGATGGAAAAATGCGGACGCAAGGTCGTCCGTATGCAGGGAAAAGAAAACGGATTCTGGGTGATTATGGATTACCTCAACGTCGTGGTCCACATCTTCCAGACTGAATACAGGAATTTCTACCGCCTGGAAGATCTCTGGGCCGACGCCACACGAAAAGACTACAATGATGAGCAATAGCGAAAACAGGAAGAACAATACCGGCAACCAGCCGGGCCGTAACGGCGGCGCCGGGAAACCGATGAGAAGCCTGATGTGGGTCCTCTACGTCATCTTCGGCATCGCCATGATATACATAGTGAGGATGTACTCCGGCTCCGACCCCGTGAAGACCGAATGGCTTACCGTCAAGGAGGACATGATACCAGGCGGAGACATAGACCGCATCACATACGTCACCAACGAGCACAGGGCCGAAGTCTACATCAAGAAGGACTCCCTGTCCAAATACGTCAACAAGTTTTTCGGAGGAAGGACTCCCGTCGCCGGCCCTCATTTCTACTTCATCGTATCCCCTAACTTCAATGCGGAGGAGAGCTTTGAGGAAGCCAGACTGCAACTGCCGGCAGAGCAGCGGTTCGACATCACCACGGAGGAACGCAACAACTACTTCGGACAGATATTCGACTGGGTCATCTTCCCTCTTCTGCTCTTCGGACTGCTGTGGTTCATCATGTTCAGGCCGATGCAGAAAAACATGGGCGGACCCGGAGGCGGAGGTATCTTCAACGTAGGCAAGTCCCAGGCCAGACTATATGAGAAGGAGAATAACGTGAAGGTCACTTTTAAAGACGTGGCCGGACTGGAAGAGGCCAAGGTAGAGGTAATGGAGATAGTGGATTTCCTTAAAAATCCTCAGAAATACACGGCATTAGGTGGCAAGATACCCAAGGGGGCATTGCTCGTAGGCCCTCCGGGCACCGGCAAGACCCTGCTGGCCAAGGCCGTGGCAGGCGAGGCAAATGTGCCGTTCTTTTCCATCAGCGGCTCGGACTTCGTGGAGATGTTCGTCGGTGTGGGAGCTTCCCGAGTGCGCGACCTCTTCCGGCAGGCCAAGGAAAAGGCCCCCTGCATCGTGTTCATAGACGAGATAGACGCAGTGGGCCGGGCCAGAAGCAAGAACGTGGGCTTCTCCTCCAACGACGAGCGGGAGAACACCCTCAACCAGCTGCTCACCGAGATGGACGGCTTCGGCACCAACTCCGGAGTCATCATCCTCGCCGCAACCAACAGAGCCGACATCCTTGACAAGGCCCTCATGCGCGCAGGCCGTTTCGACCGTCAGATACACGTGGATCTGCCCGAGCAGAACGAGCGTCTGGAGATATTCAAGGTACACCTGCGCAAGGTCAAGCTCGTGCCTGACTTCGACATGGAGTTCCTGGCCAAGCAGACTCCGGGATTCTCCGGAGCCGACATAGCCAACGTCTGCAACGAGGCAGCGCTGATAGCCGCCCGCAAGAACAAGAAGGCCGTGGACCGACAGGACTTCCTCGATGCCATCGACCGCATCGTAGGCGGCCTTGAAAGACGCAGCAAGATCATATCGCCGGCCGAGAAACGGACCATAGCATACCACGAGGCCGGACACGCCACAGTAAGCTGGTGGCTGCCCAACGCCAACCCCCTGCTGAAAGTAACCATCATTCCGCGCGGCAATGCCCTCGGTGCGGCATGGTATCTGCCCGAGGAAAGGCAGATTACCACTACCGAGCAGATGATGGACGAAATGGCCGCCACACTCGGAGGCCGAGCCGCCGAGGAAATCATCAACGGCAGGATATCCACCGGAGCCATGAACGACCTGGAGAAAGTCACCAAACAGGCCTATGCCATGGTCACATACTTCGGTATGAGCGATAAAGTCGGCAACATCTCTTTCTACGACTCCTCGGGCAACTCCGGATACAACCTCAGCAAGCCCTACAGCGAGAAGACGGCCGAGCTCATTGACGCCGAGGCCAAGGGCTTCATAGACCAGGCCCATGAGACGGCCCTGAAGGTACTCCGCGAGCATATGGACGGATTCACCAAACTGGCTGAGATGCTGCTTGAGCGCGAGGTGATCTTCAACGAGGATCTCGTCAGGATATTCGGCGAGCGTCCAGGCACACAGAAAGCCGCTCAGGAGACTGAAACAGACAAATCTGAGAGCCATGAGGAACCTGCTGACCAGAACGCTTAGCGGAATAGTATTCCTGGCCCTTTTCCTTACGGCCCTGCTGTGGCATCCCGCCGCATACGGAGTCCTGTTCATGATTGCGGTATTCATCATGATGACCGAATACCTCAACATCACTGTAGGTCCCAAAGAAGAGACAGCCAGGATTCTGACAGTCATAACGGCCCTGCTCACATTCATGCTTTTCTTCTTCCACGCCGGCTTCGGTCTTGAAGGGAAATGGCTGCTGGTGCTGCCTGTCATGACTGCGCTGATATTCACCTCGATACTCTTCACCAGGGAGGGAGATGCCTACCGCAGCACCCCTTTCATCCTTACATCCCTGCTGTACATAGCCCTGCCTTTCTCACTGACCAACCTGATAGTGTTCGGCCCCGAAGGAGATTTCGACGGCAGGATACTGCTGGCCGTGATGATCATCATCTGGAGCTCCGATGTGGGCGCATACCTCTTCGGCATGGCTTTCGGGCAGAAGCACGGCCACAAACTCTTCCCTTCCATATCCCCCAAGAAAAGCTGGGAAGGCTACTTCGGGGGACTGGCCATGTCGCTGGCCGCAGGATGGTGTACAGGATATTTTCATTTGATAGACTTTCCCTGGTACCACTGCCTGATTCTGGCACTGCTGGTCAATATCAGTTCCACCATCGGGGATTTGGCGGAGTCGCAATTAAAACGTAACTTTGGAGTCAAGGACGCCGGCCGTATCATGCCGGGACACGGAGGACTGCTGGACCGCTTCGACGGAGCGCTGCTTGCATTTCCCGTATCCGTCCTCTACATAACCGCATTCGGACTATAAACAGAAGCTATGAAGATTCACAGAGAAGGAGCTCCCATCATCATCTTGTCGCTCGTATTTGCCCTGATACTGGGAGGTCCGTGTTTCTATCTCGGAGCACATCCTGCGTTGAGCTGGATTCTTACACTCATACCCGTGGGCTTTGCGGTATTCTTTATGTGTTTCTTCCGGGACCCGAAACGCACTCCTACAGGAGATTCCCATAAGGTGACCGCCCCTGCTGACGGAAAGATAGTCATCATCCAGGAAGTCGAGGAGCCGGAGTACTTCAATGACCGCCGCCTCCAGATATCGGTATTCATGTCCTTCTTCAATGTCCACATCAATTGGGCGCCTATATCCGGAATAGTCTCGTTTTTCCGCTACCACAGAGGCAACTACCTGGCCGCCTGGCATCCAAAGTCCTCCACCAAGAACGAGAGGACTACCATCGTCTTCAAGAACGAGGACGGAACGGAAGTACTGTGCCGGCAGATTGCCGGACTCTTCGCTCGCAGGGTCGTATGCTACGCCGAGTACGACAAGCCTTTCAAGGCAGGACAGCAGATAGGCTTCATCAAGTTCGGTTCCAGGGCTGACGTCTTCCTGCCCCTTGGGACAAAGGTCAATGTCAATGTCGGGGACAAGGTGACCGGCTCTGAGACAGTCATCGCCGAACTGGAAAAGAATACAAACATTTAACACTATACTGTCATGAGAAATTATTATCAGGCCAACAAGCAAAGATTCCTGAACGAATTATTCGACCTGCTCAGGATACCGTCCGTCAGCTCGGACCCGGAGCATAAGGAGGACATGTACCGCTGCGCCCGCAAGCTCACCGACCTGCTCAAGGAAGCCGGTGCGGAAAGAGCCGAGGTGTATGAGACCACCGGGCATCCGGTCGTATATGCGGAGAAGATTATCGAACCGTCGCTCAGGACCATCCTTGTCTACGGTCATTACGACGTGCAGCCCGTAGACCCGATTGAGCTGTGGAAATCCCAGCCCTTCGAGCCGGAGATCCGGGACGGGGCCATCTACGCCCGCGGTGCCAACGATGACAAGGGCCAGTCCTTCATGCACATCAAGGCCTTCGAGTACTTAGTGCGTAACGGACTCCAGAGGCACAACATCAAGTTCATCCTCGAGGGCGAGGAAGAGATCGGCTCTCCTTCCCTGGCTTCATGGGCCGAGGAACACAAGGACCTGCTTGCCTGCGATATCATACTCGTATCCGACACCACTATGATCGGTGAGGACGTGCCTTCCATCAACTGCGGTATGCGAGGCCTGACCTACATGGAGATAGAGGTGACCGGCCCGAACAAGGACCTGCACTCCGGCCACTACGGCGGTGCTGTGGTCAATCCCCTCAACGCCCTCTGCAAGATAGTGGACGGCCTCATCGACGATGACGGACATATCACCATCAAGGGCTTCTACGATGATGTGGTTGAGCTCCCCAAGGCCGACCGCGAGCTGCTGGGACGCGCACCTTTCGACCTGGACGAGTACAAGAGGTTCCTGGACATTCCAGAAGTGGACGGCGAGAAGGGCTACACCACTCCGGAACGCACAGGCATCAGGCCCTGCCTGGATGTGAACGGTATCTGGGGCGGCTTCACCGGCGAGGGAGCCAAGACCGTAATACCCACCACGGCCCATGCCAAGATATCCATGCGTCTGGTGCCCAATCAGGACTGGAGACGCATCGCAGAGCTTTTCGCCAGACACATCGAGAGCCACGTACCCAAGGGCGTGCGCGTGAAGGTGACCACCCATCACGGTGGTAACGGATTCCTGATTCCTATTTCCTCCCCTGCCTATCAGGCCGCATCCAAGGCCATTTACGAGGTCTACGGCACCGAACCGGTACCCAGCCGCGGCGGCGGATCCATCCCTATCCTGGCCGAGATGCAGCAGATACTCAAGGCAGACCCGCTGCTGATAGGCTTCGGACTTGAAAGAGATACCATCCACTCGCCCAACGAGAGCTACCTGCTCTCCCAGTTCGAGAAAGGCATGGAGTCCATTGCTCTCTTCTACAAATATTTCTAACAGCTGACAATCATCAACGGGTGCCGGAAGACGCTGATTTTCCGGCACCTTGACTTAAATGCAATACCAAGATGAACTACACTGAACTTTACGAGAATATACAGCGCAAAGGCTCGTTCCTCTGCGTTGGTCTGGACACTGACCCGGAAAAGATTCCCGCCTGCGTCCGGGAGCATCACGGAGACGCCTCCATGTTGGCTTTCAACAAAGCCATTATCGACGCCACAGCTGAATACGCCGTCGCCTACAAGCCAAACATCGCCTTCTACGAGGCTGAGGGTGTCGCCGGCTGGCAACAGCTTGCCGAGACCGTCCGCTACATCAGGACGCAGTATCCCGACATCCTGATCATCGCCGACGCCAAGCGCGGAGACATAGGCAACACCGCCGACCGCTACGCCAAGGCCTTCTTCGATACCATGGACTTCGATGCGGTCACTCTCGCACCGTACATGGGTTCCGACTCCATCCGGCCCTTCCTGAAGCATTCCGGACGCTGGGGCATAGTCCTCGCCATGACCTCCAACAAATCCGCCGAGGAGTTCGAGACCCTGCCACTGTCCGACGGCATGCCTATGTATGAGCGCGTGATACGTGATACCGTCAGAAATGTGGATACCGAATTCGGGGACTCCCGCGAACGTCTGATGTTCGTCGTCGGAGCCACCAGACCTAAGAAACTGGCAGAGATACGCCGGTACTGCCCCGACCACTTCTTCCTAGTGCCCGGAGTAGGCGCACAAGGAGGTTCGCTCGAAGAAGTGGCCCGCTGCGGACTCAACTCTCATTGCGGCCTATTGGTCAACTCCTCCAGAGGCATCATCTACGCCTCCTCGGGTGAGGACTTCGCCGCAGCCGCCGGAGCAGCAGCAGCGGACCTCGCCGCCCAAATGCGGGCTCTGCTATAAGACAGGATGGTGCACTGCAAGACCTTCATCCCGGTCCCCGACGATATCATTCGCCGCGGGACCGTTTTCATTTACACCCCTGTGGAAAATACCCGGACGCAGGTCATTGCAGGAAAACGGCTCACAGGATGGTGATGCTGACCCGCTTGCCCAGCCCCTGGAATATCTTGAAGAGAGTCGAGAGCTGCACGTCCGTCTT
>DXAW01000140.1 GCA_019116865.1 Candidatus Coprenecus stercoravium
TTGAGTTATTTTATTTCGCAAATTAATTTTTGACAGAATATGAGAAAGAATTATTGGCTGATATTGCTTGCGGCCGTCATAGCCGGCGGACTCGCAGGTTATCTGGCTGCCGGAATGTCCGGTGGCAGCGACAATGAGGACACCTATTTTTATGCCGGAGACACCGGAGCGGTGGTGAGAAACGTCAGTATTTCCGGGGAATACCCTGATTTCACTTATGCGGCGGAATCTTCGGTCAATGCTGTCGTTTATGTAAAGGTGGTAAAGAGGAGTGAGCAGCCTCAGGGACCTTCTTCCCTTTTCGAATACTTTTTCGGTTTCGGTGACTCGATGCCGAGGGAGCAGGTCGGTACCGGCTCGGGCGTTATTATCTCGGAGGACGGATTCATCGTCACCAACAATCATGTGGTCTCCGGAGCCACGGAGATAGAGGTGACAGTGGGTGACAAAAAGACATTCAAGGCTGAGATAGTCGGAACGGATCCGGCTACGGATGTGGCTCTTTTGAAAATTGACGCCAAGGGGCTTCCTACGATTCCGATGGGTGACTCCGACAAGCTGCGTCTGGGAGAATGGGTGCTGGCGATAGGCAGTCCCTACGGCCTTACATCCACAATCACAGCCGGAATTGTCAGCGCCAAGGGCCGCTCCATGCCCAATTACTCCGGCGAGTTCAAGATAGAGTCTTTCATACAGACCGATGCCGCGGTCAATCCCGGAAACAGTGGCGGCGCCCTGGTGAATATAAAGGGAGAGCTGGTGGGTATCAATACGGCCATTGTTTCCCAGACAGGCTCATATACCGGGTATTCGTTTGCCGTGCCGGTGAATATAGTAAAGAAAATAGTCTCTGATTTCAAGGAGTATGGTTCGGTACAGAGGGCCATGCTCGGAATATCGATGATAAATAACAGCGAGTCTTTGAAAGAAGAAATGAAACTTTCCACGACGGAGGGCGTATATATAGCTGAGGTAGTCAAAGGAGGCGCCGCTGAGGCGGCCGGGGTCAGGAAAGGAGACATACTTCTTTCGATAGACAGTGTCCGGATCTCCAAAGGTGCGGCAGTTCAGGAGATTATCAATAGTCATCGTCCTGGGGACAAGGTGACGCTTGAAATTCTCAGGGATGGCAAGACTCTGGAGAAGGAGGTGACGCTGATAGGCAAGGAAACTCAGGAGATGAACGCCTACAACAGGCAGGGCAATGTCAATCTCTTCGGAGCGCAGCTTGTCCCGGCGCCTAAGGACGAACTGGAGAAGATCGGGATTAAGGCCGGTGTGAAGGTGGAGTCAGTGGAGAAAGGCAAGATACGTGATGCGGGTATAAGAGAGGGATTCATAATCACTTATATCAATAACTCACCTGTTGTCTCGCCTCAGGACGTAGCGGCCGAGGTCAGGAAGGCCAAGAGGTCCCTGCTTATCGAGGGCTTCTATCCGGACGGCAACCTCTGTTATTACGGAATAGGTTTATAAAATATAATGAGACAACTAAAAATTACAAAATCGATTACCAACCGAGAGAGTGCCTCTCTGGACAAGTATCTTCAGGAGATAGGCAGAGAGGAACTCATCGGGGTGGATGAGGAAGTGGAATTGGCGCAGCGTATCCGCAAGGGGGACCAGAAAGCCCTTGAGAAACTGACGAAAGCCAATCTCCGCTTCGTCGTTTCGGTTGCGAAACAGTACCAGAATCAGGGCCTTAGCTTGCCTGACCTTATCAACGAGGGTAATCTCGGCCTTATCAAGGCTGCCGAGAAATTCGACGAGACCCGTGGTTTCAAGTTCATATCCTATGCGGTATGGTGGATCCGCCAGTCCATACTTCAGGCACTGGCCGAGCAGTCCAGAATCGTGCGTCTGCCGCTGAACCAGGTAGGGTCTCTGAACAAGATCAACAAGGCTCTTCAGAAATTCGAGCAGGACAATGAAAGAATGCCGTCACCTGACGAGCTGGCGGAGATACTGGACATCCCCAGGGATAAGATTGCCGACACCCTCAGAGTATCGGGACGTCATGTCTCGGTGGACGCTCCTTTTGTGGACGGAGAGGACAACAGTCTCCTCGACGTGCTGGTCAACAACGACTCCCCCAATGCGGACAAAGGGCTGGTCAATGAATCGCTCAACAAGGAGATAGAGCGTGCTCTGTCCACTCTGACCGAAAGGGAGAGGGATATTGTCAAGGATTTCTTCGGTATCGGTACACAGGAGATGACCCTGGAGGAGATAGGCGAGAAATTCGGCCTGACACGTGAAAGGGTACGCCAGATCAAGGAGAAGGCAATCCGCCGCCTCAGGCACAGTAACCGCAGCAAGCTCCTCAAGAGCTATCTCGGATAAAACGTAACCTTCTAAAATCTATCATATAATGAGGAAAACAACAATAGCGGCCGCAGCCGTGACAGCACTTATGATGACATCATGCGACAACCATAATCCGCTTCTCGAGGAGTGGAACACCCCGTTCGGCATAGCTCCGTTCCAGGAAATCAGGACGGAACATTATAAGCCGGCGATTTTAAAGTCCATAGAGGAACACAATAAGGAAATCGAAGCCATAGTCAATAATCCAGAGGCGCCTACATTCGAGAACACAATCGTGGCCCTTGACAATTCCGGCGAGCTTTTCGAGCGTATCTACGCTGTGTTCTCCAACGGATCGTCCATCAACGCCACGCCTGAGATAATGGCTCTGGAGACAGAGCTGGCTCCGGTCGTCAGCGACCATTTCAACAGCATATCCATGAACGAGGGACTGTTCGCACGTATCAGGACATTGTACGACAACAGGGACAGCCTCGGTCTGGAGCCTGATCAGATGCGTCTGCTCACCGAGACATACAAGAGCTATGAGAGGTCCGGCGCCACTCTTTCCGAAGAAAAGAAAGAGGAGCTCAGGAAGGTCAATTCCCGTATTTCGGAACTTCAGCTGCGCTTTGAGCAGAACGTGTTGAAGGAGACGGCTGATTTCAATCTCGTTGTAGATAATGAAAACGGTCTGTCAGGACTTCCCAAGTCGGCTGTCGACGCAGCGGCCCGTCGTGCCGAGGAGAAAGGAATGGGCGGCTGGTGGGTGTTCGGCCTGGACAATGCCAGTCTGATGCCTTTCCTGCAGTTTGACGACAACAGGGATTTGAGGACAAAACTGTTGGACGGATATCTGAGCAGGGGTAACAATGACAATGAGAACGACAACAAGGCTATAGTAGCCGAGCTTGTGAGACTGAACAACCGTAAGGCAAAAATCCTTGGTTATGACAATTACGCTCAGTACGTGCTTGAGGACAGGATGGCCAAGACTCCCGAGGCTGTATATGATCTTCTGAACCGCCTGTGG
The DNA here is from genome assembly GCA_019116865.1 of Candidatus Coprenecus stercoravium. GTDB lineage: Bacteria > Bacteroidota > Bacteroidia > Bacteroidales > UBA932 > Coprenecus > Coprenecus stercoravium. Next base: position 3,341 of record DXAW01000140.1, read on the forward strand.
ACTCCGGCCCTCAATTCTGCCAAGGTCGAGCTTGCCGATATGGCGCCCCTTGCCGAAGCGCAGGGCGTTAAGGAGCTTACAGCCGCTGACTGGAGATATTATTTCGAAAAGGCTAAAGCCGAAAAATTCAACTTCTCCGAGGATGACCTCCGTCCTTATTTCCAGTATGACAATGTGCGTGAGGGTATTTTCTATGTGGCCAACCGTCTTTACGGCATAACATTCGAGCCGCTGAACAATGTGCCTGTCCCTGTTCCGGAGGCCCAGGCCTTCCTTTGCAAGGACGCTGACGGCAGCCAGCTAGGCGTAATCTTCATGGACATGTTCGCCCGTCCCGGTCTTAAGAGAGGCGGCGCATGGTGTACAGGTTATCGTGAGCAGCACTACAAGGACGGAGAGAGGGTTCTGCCCATAGTGTCCATAGCCGGAAACTTCACCCGTGGACACGGCGATACACCTGCTCTGCTGAGTCCCGACGAGACAGAGACATTCTTCCATGAGTTCGGTCATGCTCTTCAGTCCCTGCTCCAGCAGGTGAGATATGTCGGAAACGCTCCCATGACCAGGGATTTCGTGGAGCTGCCCTCGCAGATCAACGAGCACTGGGCATTCGAGCCTGAAGTTCTTAAAGTGTATGCCAAGCATTATCAGACAGGGGAGGTGATACCTCAGGAACTGGTCGACAAGCTGGACCGCTCCGGCAAGTACGGTCAGGGCTTCGCTACCACCGAGTATCTGGCCGCGTCTCTTCTCGACATGGACTATTTCATCATGAACGATGTTCCCGAGAATCTTGACGTCAATGAGTTCGAGGCCAGTACTCTCGGAGAGAGAGGCCTGCTGCCCCAGATACCGCCCCGTTACCGCTCCACCTATTTCACTCATGTGTTCGGCGGAGGCTACACCGTAGGCTATTACAGCTATATCTGGGCCGAGCTTCTTGATGCCGACGCATATCAGGCATTCAAGGAGACAGGGGACATATTCAACCAGGATGTCGCCCGCAGGTTCCGTAAGGAGATACTTGAGAAGGGAGGAGAGGATGACGCCATGACTCTCTATCTCAATTTCAGAGGCAAGGAGCCTTCTATTGACCCGCTTCTGGAGAACAGGGGACTGAAATAATAAATGAAGTCTATGAATCAGGAACAATTTATCCAAGATAAAGTGAGAACAGCGCTGGAAGCCCTTTACGGGGCTTCCGGCGTTAATTTGCCCTTGCAGGTCCAGGCGACCAGAAAAGAGTTCGAGGGCGATGTGACGCTTGTTGTGTTTCCGCTGCTCAAGACCAGCCGCAAGTCTCCCGAGGCCACGGCTCAGGAGATAGGGGAGTGGCTGAATGCCAACGTTCAGGAAGTGGAATCCTTCAATGTGGTGAAGGGATTTCTCAATATCAGGATGGCTGCGTCGTTCTGGAAGGAGGTCTATGACGGTATTGTGTCGGACAGAGATTTCGGACATCTGCCGGCTTCCGGAAAGACAGTAATGGTCGAATACTCCTCGCCCAATACCAACAAGCCCCTGCATCTGGGACACATCCGCAATATTCTTTTAGGCTGGTCGGTGTCAAGGCTGCTGGAAGAGAACGGCCATAAGGTAATCAAGACCAATATCGTCAATGACCGCGGCATCCATATATGCAAGTCCATGATAGCCTGGAAGAAGGCAGGCAACGGCGTGACTCCGGAGTCCTCCGGCAAGAAAGGCGACCATCTTGTGGGTGACTTCTATGTGAAGTTCAACGACCTTTACAAGGCCGAGGTGGCTGAGCTGGAGGCGAAGGGTATGAGCAAGGAGGAGGCAGAGGAGAATGCGCCTATTCTGCAGGAGGCCCGTCAGATGCTGGTGAAGTGGGAGCAGGGTGACAAGGAGACCGTGGAGCTGTGGAAGATGATGAACTCGTGGGTCTATGCCGGTTTCGATGAGACATACAAGGCTCTCGGAGTCGGTTTTGACCGTGTGTATTACGAGTCGCAGACCTATCTGCACGGCAAGTCTCTGGTGGAGGAAGGACTGCGCAAGGGAGTGTTCGAGAGGGCAGAAGACGGTTCGGTGTGGTGCGATCTGACATCGGACGGCCTGGACCGCAAGCTGCTGCTGCGCAAAGACGGTACATCTGTGTATATCACCCAGGATCTGGGAACGGCTGTAGAGCGGTTCACTGAGTACAATCTGGACGAGCATGTGTATGTGGTCGGCAACGAGCAGAACTATCATTTCCAGGTACTCAAGCTGATCCTGAAGAAGCTGGGTTTCGCATGGGCGGACAGTATCTATCATCTCTCATACGGAATGGTGGAGCTGCCTGAAGGCAAGATGAAGTCCCGTGAGGGGACTGTCGTGGATGCCGATGACTTGCTGGAGAAGATGTACAATACGGCCAGGGAGACATCTTTGGAACTGGGTAAGCTGGCGGACATGAGCGCGCAGGAGCAGGACGAGCTCTTCCGCACGCTCAGCCTGGGAGCCTTGAAATATTTCATTATCAAGGTCGATCCCAAGAAGACCATGCTGTTCGATCCGAAGGAGTCCATCGACTTCAACGGTAATACAGGCCCGTTCATACAGTATACCCATGCCCGTATACGTTCGATTCTCCGTAAGGCCGCTGAGGCCGGTTACAAGGCAGCCGTACATGAGTCTGTTGTATTCAACGATAAGGAAATAAGCATCATCAAACTGCTCAACCAGTATCCTCAGAAGGTGGCTGAGGCCGGTACGGCTTTGTCTCCGGCCCTGATAGCCAATTATGCCTACGACCTGGCAAAAGAGTTCAACCAGTATTATCACGATGTGTCCATACTTAAAGAGGAAGATGCGCTCCTGAGGGACGCCAGGCTGTCACTCATCAGCACTATTGCATCGGTTCTGGTAAAGGCCATGGATATTCTCGGAATCCGTCTGCCTGAGAGGATGTAGGCAATGACTGAGCAGATACAGGCCGCCTATATGTTTCCCACCTCTGTCAAGGAGGCGGAGAGACTCGGGTGGGACTACATCGACATCATTATTTTTTCAGGAGACGCCTTTATTGACCACCCTTCTTCGGGTACGGCGATGATTGCCCGTGTCCTGCAGAAGGAGGGCTACCGTGTGGCTGTCGTCCCTCAGCCCAACTGGCAGGACGACCTGCGGGATTTCAGAAAACTGGGGAGACCGCGTCTTTTTTTCGGAGTCAACTCCGGAGCCATGGACTCGATGGTCAACCATTACACCGCCGCCAAGCGTCTGCGCAGTGACGATGCCTATACTCCCGGAGGTAAGGCCGGACACCGTCCCGACTATGCCGTGACCGTCTATACCCGCATACTGAAGCGTCTTTATCCTGACGTCCCGGTAGTTATCGGAGGTATAGAGGCTTCCCTGCGGCGTCTGGCCCATTATGACTACTGGCAGGACCGGCTTTTCCCTTCAGTCCTGCTGGACAGCGGTGCCGACTGCCTTATTTACGGCATGGGCGAGCGTCCCGTTACAGCGGTGGCCAGAGCCATAGAGGCGGGGCGGAGTCTCAGGGATATTCCGCAGACAGCGTTTTTCAGCAAGGGAGCTCCGGAGCCGGGGGAAGGCAGAATAGTCCTTAACTCATTTGACCGTATGCTTGCCGACAAGGATGCGTTCATAGATAATTTCAATGTCGAGGAAAGGGAGGCCAACCGTCTTCATGCCGCTACTCTCATCGAACCTTATTCCGACGGTTATGTGCAGGTCAATCCGCCGTTCCCGCCGGAAACTACGGAAGAGATAGATTCCTACTACGGGCTGCCGTTTACCAAACAGCCGCATCCGAGATACAGGGGCAAGGACATACCGGCATGGGAGATGATAAAGAACTCCGTCACTATTCACCGGGGTTGCTTCGGAGGTTGCAGTTTCTGTACTATTGCCGCACATCAGGGCAAATTTATACGCAGCAGGAGCGAGGAGTCTATAGTGCGTGAGATAGAAAGGCTGACCCATATGCCGCATTTCAAGGGAGTTGTTTCGGATGTGGGTGCTCCGACCGCCAATATGTACGGGCTTCACGGCAGGGACGGGCACAGGTGCTCGGTGTGCTCCCGCAAGTCGTGCCTGTTTCCGTCCAGATGTCCCAATATGGAGCACTCGCACCGCAGGCTGCTCCAGCTCTACAGGAGGATAATGGATGTTCCCGGAGTGAGAAAGGCCTTTATCGGAAGCGGTATCAGATACGACCTTTTCCTCGACAGGGACGGTTTTTTGGACGAGTATTCCCGGAAATACCTCCGGGAGGTGGTCGTCAACCATACCTCAGGATGGTTCAAGGTCGCGCCGGAGCACACTGAGGACCATGTTCTGAAGCTCATGTCGAAACCTTCCTTTGAGTTGTTCGCCGTACTTCGAAGGGAGTTTGACAGGATTGCCGCACAGGAGAGGCTTCCGTACCGTATAGTCCCGTATTTCATATCCTCCCATCCCGGCTGTACGCTACAGGATATGAAAGCATTGTCTAAGAATAAGGAACTCAGAGGAATACGCTTGGAACAGGTTCAGGATTTCACCCCAACACCCATGACCGCCTCCTCAGTGATGTTCTATACTGGGAAAGACCTGTCCAAGCGTCCAGTTTTCGTGGAAAGGGATATAGCAGGAAAGAAAATTCAAAAATCTCTTTTTTTTAGAAAAAATGCACTATAATTGCACCGTTTTTAAAAGAAAGAAGGAATAATCAATATGGAAACAAAGCATCCAAAGAAAAGAGCAGTAATAAGCTATGACAATATGTCACCTGAGCTTCAGGCGGCGTTCAAGGAAAAATACCCGAGGGGATATTCTGACTATATGGGCGATATCTTCAAGGTGGACAAGCCCGACGGTACATTTTTCTATGCTGTCTCCATTGAGATTCCCGATGCCATCTATCTGGTTAAAATAGATGTGGATATAGATGACTATGAGAAAGCCGAGAACGAACTCTTCGACGAAGAAGTGGATGATGAGGTTCCTGAGATAGAAGGAGACGTTTTCCCCGGGGAGGCTGAAGATATCCAGGGTGACGATGACCAGATGGACGACTAAGCCCCTCGTCTGGCTTAAGCGGCAGCCTGAGCAGACAATGCTCATGATACTTGCCGTAGTGGTAGGACTCGGCAGCGGAGCGGCTGCTGTAATTCTCAAAAAACTCATAGAACTTATAGGACACCTTCTTACAGGGTGGTTCAATGTCTCATGGAACAATATGCTGCTTCTGGTATATCCCGGAGTGGGCATGTTGCTTTCTCTGCTTTTTGTCAGGTATGTAATCAAGGACGACATAGGTCATGGAGTCACTAAGGTCCTGTTCTCCATCTCCAGGAATGACTCTAGAATCAGAAGCCACAACATGTGGTCCTCTCTTCTGTCCAGCTCTGTTACCATAGGATTCGGCGGCTCTGTCGGAGCGGAGGCCCCTATAGTGTATACAGGAGCGGCTATCGGCTCCAATGTGGCCCGCTCCCTAGGACTCTCGTACCGCCATATGACGACGCTGCTGTGCTGCGGTGCGGCCGGAGCTGTGGCCGGAATATTCAAGGCTCCTATGGCCGGCATCCTTTTTACATTGGAGATTCTGCTTTTCAACATCTCCATGTCATCCATCCTGCCGCTGCTGCTCTCATCCGTGACGGCGACCACCGTGTCATATCTTTTTCTGGGCAGGGAGGTTCCTTTTACCAGCACGGTTGAGGTGTTCGCCATGGGGAACATCCCGTATTACATCCTTCTCGGGCTGCTGTGCGGTTTCGTTTCGCTGTATTTCCTCAGGACAACACTTTCTCTTGAAGACAGGATAAAGAAGATAAGCAATCCCTTTAAGAGATGGGCCGTCTGCGCATCGATGCTTGGCCTGCTTATATTTCTGTTTCCGCCGTTGTTCGGCGAGGGTTACGACTCTCTCGGACACATGCTTCAGGGACATCCGGACTCAGTGCTTGAAAATTCTTATTTTGCAGCTATATTCCAGTACAAGTGGGTGATTCCCATATATTTTGCTTTGGTGCTGGTGTTGAAGGTGTTCGCTATGTCTTTCACCAATGCGGGAGGAGGCGTCGGCGGTACTTTCGGCCCGACTCTGATTGTCGGAGGAATAGCCGGCTTCATACTCGCCCGTACTATTAACCTGATGGGTTTTCATCTTTTGCCGGAGGCCAATTTCGCTTTGGTCGGCATGGCCGGTCTCATGGCCGGAGTGATGCAGGCCCCCATGACGGCGATATTTCTCATAGCGGAGATAACAGGCGGATATTCTCTTCTGTTGCCGCTCATTATAGTGTCCACCATCTCTTTTGCGACGATGAGGGTGTTTGAGCCGTTTTCTATATATTCCAAGCGTCTGGCCAAGAGCGGCGACCTCATCACACACAATAGTGACAGGGCTGTCCTGACTCTTCTTCAGACATCAGATCTGGTGGAGACGGACTTCACTTCTGTCCGGCTGGACGATACTCTGGGCGACCTGGTCAGGGCTGTGGCCCGTTCCACCCGCAATCTCTATCCCGTCCTGGACGATGCCGGGGTATATCGCGGCTACATCGGTCTGGATGACATCCGCAACATTATGTTCGACAAGGACCAGTACGAGACGACCAAAGTCTATTCACTTATGAAAAACGCTCCGGCTACCGTTCTGTCCACCGACCGCATGGACAGCGTGATGGAAAAGTTTGACAAGACCGGTGCGTGGAACCTGCCGGTGGTTGACGAGGACGGCTGCTATGTCGGCTATGTCTCCAAGTCCAAGATATTCTCGTCGTACAGGCAGCGTCTTCAGGATGTCTCCTGCGACTAAATATGCGTTATAACGGGCAAACTGCTGCGGCGTAGGGAAATTTTCGTATTTTCGTAAAAATATTGACTGTATGGAAAGTTTGTATATCAATTATATTGCTGAACTTATGTCCGTTGCTCCCTGGAGGGTGGAGCATTGTGTGGAACTGATAGCCGAGGGGGCGACCGTGCCGTTCATCTCACGCTACCGCAAGGAGCGTACAGGCGGCTTGGACGAGGCGCAGGTGGCGGAGATAAAGCATTACTGCCAGAAATTCGATGAACTTGCCAAGCGTAAGGCTTCGGTGCTGGAAAGTATTGCCTCGCAGGAGAAGCTGACCCCGGAGCTGGAGAAACAGATCAGTGAGTGTCTGGACCCGGTGGTGCTGGAGGACCTGTATCTGCCTTTCCGTCCCAAGCGGAGGACCAAGGCCTCTGTCGCCCGGGAGAAAGGTCTGGAGCCGTTGGCCGAAGCTATATTTTCCTGCAAATCAAGGAACCCGGAGAAAGATGCTGCGGCATATGTGTCGGAGCAGGTTCCCGATGCGGAAAGTGCGCTCTCAGGCGCCCGGGACATTATGGCCGAGTGGATATCAGAGTCCGTGCCGGTCAGGGAGATGATGCGCCGCTCATACGGCAAGTACGGCAGATTGACCGCTAAGTTGGCCCAGGGTGTGGACCAGGAGAGCGAGGAGGCATCGAAATACCGGAATTATTTCAAATTCTCGGAAGATATCTCCAGGGCACCGTCCCACAGGGTACTGGCCGTGCTGCGCGGAGCCCGTGAGGGAGTGCTGAGCGTGAAAGTTGATGTTGACAGAGACCGGACTTTAGACAGGATATATTCGTCAGTATTGCGCGGAAAGCCGTCGCCTTCGGAGGCTGCTGCCTTGGAGATAGACTATGCGGTGGAGGATGCGTTCAAGCGTCTGCTGCATCCGTCTATTGAGAACGAGACCCTTCGTGCGGCTAAGGAAAGGGCGGACATAGAGTCGATAAAGGTGTTCGGGGAGAATCTGCGCGAGCTTCTTATGGCCCCGCCCCTCGGACAGAAACGGGTGCTGGCCATTGACCCCGGTTTTCGTACAGGCTGCAAGGTGGTCTGTCTGGATGCCCAGGGAGCCTTGCTGCACAACGATACGATATATCCTCATCCGCCTCGTAATGAGCGTACCATGGCAATGAAGAAGATATCCAATATGGT
>DXAW01000141.1 GCA_019116865.1 Candidatus Coprenecus stercoravium
GTTGCCGCCGGGCCTGAGTCCGCCGACACAGCCAAGGTGTACGAATTTTCTGCACTGGGTGTTCCGCCTAAGTTCAACGGTGGTGATGCAAGGCAGGAATTTCCAAAATGGTTCTATGCGCAGCTGACCTATCCTGACGATGCCCGTAATGCAGGTATGCAGGGCAGGGTCATAGTGCAGTTTCAGATCAACAAGGACGGCAGTGTGTCCGATATTAATCTTCTTGAAGGAGTGTGTGAGTCTATAGACAATGAAGTCATAAGAGTGGTGTCCGAGTCACCGGACTGGACTCCCGGCTATGTTGACGGCAAGCCGGTAAATGTGACATACGCCTTCCCGGTGCTCTTCCAGCTCCGGGGCGGAGACTCTGACAAATGACCATTGCTGTAGCGGTGTATGCTTACTGCCCGACGGTTCGGATTCTTTTGAGGAGATCCACCGCCGGGCAGTATGGTACGCGCAGATATGATGTTAAAACCGGGGACGGTTCGGGATTCTGGGTGCGGAGTCTCGAAACCTGAAAGTCAGCGGCATGATGTAGACTACTTTGATAGGCTTTTCGTCAAGGTATGCTGGTGTCCAAAGCGGAGACTTGGAAAAAACTCTTATAATCTCTTCGCTTATAGACTCATGCGGACTCTCCTGGACATTTATGTCGGATATGGTTCCGTCCTGATTGACTGTGAACACTACTAAAGCAGTGCCCGAGGCATTTGCCTTACGGGCTTCTTCAGGGAAATTGAGGTTCTGATACACCCATTGCGGAAATTCTACCTTCGGGTCTCCTCCATTGAACTTGGGGGGTATGTCCGGCTTGATGCTGTCTGCTGCCATCTTCCATGGCATTGACGGCATAGAGGTGTGGTAAGTCACATTACAGCCCGACAGGCAGAGACTGATAATAGCCGGCAGCAGTACAGTCAGATATGCGGTAAATCTTTTCATAAGGTGTACGTGGTTTATATGTGTGGTAAAGTTAATAAACAGTTACGGTATTTCCAAAATCAAGATTAGAATTAAGTCCGAAGTCATGCCGCAGTCAGTGTTACCCATAAAGCACCATGCGGCCTATTAATGTATTGATTACCAGATCGGTATCTCTGATGCGGCGGCTCTATGGCCTGAAAAAACAGACCATACCGCAACTGGTATATTCGGTAATTGCTGATTGACAGCAGGTTAAAAGCTGCACCGGTGCTTTATAGTCGGCGGGCTACATTGCCAGTATCCCGCAGCGCTTTCATGCCTGCCGCTTATCCCATATACATCATACCAAATACATCCCGTTAATACTGCCACTATGCATTTTCGTTATATTGCAACTTCTTGATTGGCCGGGTATTGCATTTTGCAAAAAATGTTAGGTGGCGGCAAAAACGCCTGTTTTGGCCAGAATCCGTCCTACTTAACATAATGCTGAGTTGATAATGTGCTTATTGTCAAATGCATACAATCTGACTAAAATGCATAGTGACAATCGGGCACAGCAGGTCATACCAAAATGTCCGGCCAGCCGCACTGCGAATGGGCGCATCTTTGCGGAGAGCGTGTAATCCGGCACGATTTCGTTCTGTATCATGCCGGACCATGCGTTCGGTTTGAGACCGTAAGTGGTGACCATGGTGTGATGCAGGGCCTTTCGGGTTTTCGTGGTCGCTCTGAACAGCTCCATGCGTCCAGCATCTGGTCGCGGCGGTCGATGACCTTGAGTTAAGGATGAGTGATTTGAAAAATTCACGAAAATCCTTGTAGATTAAAATATTAGTGGTATATTTGCAGCCCCGCGAAAAGTGCGCGGGAACATTTAGTTCATTGATTAACAACAAATTAATTAAACCAATGCCTGGATTAATTGGAAAAAAAATCGGAATGACTTCCGTTTTCGATGCTGATGGGAAGAATATCCCATGCACCGTTATTGAGGCTGGTCCCTGTGTTGTCACGCAGATTCGTACAGTAGAGAAAGATGGTTATGCCGCTGTACAACTTGCCTATGACGAGATGAAAGAAAAACACACCAGCAAGGCCCTTAAAGGCCACTTCGACAAGGCAGGAACCACACCCAAGCGCAAACTGGTGGAGTTCAAGGCGGACTTCCCCAAGGAGCTTAAGCTTGGAGACACAGTGACCGTTGCAGACCTGAGCGAGGGTGTGCAGTGGGTAGACGTTACCGGTATCTCTAAAGGTAAGGGATTTCAGGGCGTCGTTAAACGTCACGGATTTGCCGGCGTGGGCGGAGCTACCCACGGTCAGGCCGACAGACTCCGTCACCCTGGTTCTATGGGTGCATCCTCTTGGCCTTCAAGAGTGTTCAAGGGTATGAGAATGGCAGGCCGCATGGGCGGTGACCGCGTAAAGATTCTCAACCTCAAAGTTATCAAGGTTATCCCTGAGAACAATCTCGTTCTCGTGAAGGGTTCTATTCCCGGAGCAAAGGGTTCATACGTAATTGTGGAGGACTAACGTTATGGAATTGTCAGTTTACAAAATCGACGGAACCGAATCGGGAAAGAAAGTGACCCTGGATTCGACTATCTTCGGCATCGAGCCGAACGACCATGCGATCTATCTCGACGTTAAGCAGTATCTGGCCAACCAGCGTCAGGGTACTCACAAGACCAAGGACAGATCCGAAGTCAGCTACAGCACCAAGAAAATGGGCCGTCAGAAAGGCGGCGGCGGAGCCCGTCACGGCAGCATCAAATCCAACATCTATGTTGGCGGTGGCCGTGCTTTCGGTCCCAAGCCTCATGACTATGGCTTTAAGCTCAATAAGAAGCTCAAACAGCTGGCCCGTTACTCAGCACTGTCCTACAAGGCTCAGGACAACGCCATCATCATGGTGGAGCCCTTCAGCATGGACGCTCCCAAGACCAAGGAGTTCATCCAGATACTGGACAATCTTAAAGCCAACGGAAGAAGGACACTGTTCGTACTTCCTGAAAACAGTGAGAATATTTACAAATCTTCGCGCAATCTTCAGAATGTCAAGGTGATTTCAGTAGATGAGATCAATACCTACAGCATCATGAACGCATATCAGCTCGTGATGGTGGACGGTGTACAGGACATCATTGCAGAAAGACGCAAATAAACCATAGGAGACATGGGAATTATCATTAAGCCTATCGTAACAGAAAAGATGACGGTTCAGGGCGATAAATTGAACCGTTACGGTTTCATCGTAGACCGCTCAGCCAACAAGATAGAGATCAGAAAGGCTGTCGAGGAGCACTACGGAGTGACAGTAAAGGATGTCAATACTGTCAACTACCATGGCAAGCGTAAGAACCGCTACACCAAGGCGGGATTACTTAAAGGCCGTGCCAATCACTATAAGAAAGCTTATGTGACACTGGCCGGTGAGGACAAGATTGATTTCTATAGCAACATTTAATCCTATGGCAATACGTAAATTCAAACCGACCACACCTGGTCAGAGAAATAAAGCGATAAGCGCATTTGACGAGATTACCTGCAGCAAGCCCGAGAAATCCCTTCTTGAGCCTATCAGGAAATCAGGCGGCCGTAACAATACCGGTAAGATGACCATGCGCTACATCGGTGGCGGACACAAGAGAATGTACCGTATCATCGACTTCCGTCGTGACAAGGACAACTGCCCCGCAACCGTTAAGACCATCGAGTACGATCCCAACCGCAGTGCCCGCATTGCGCTGGTAGTATATGCCGATGGTGAGAAAAGGTATATCATCGCTCCTGCCGGAATCCGCGTAGGTCAGACTGTCATGTCCGGCCCCGGCGTGGCTCCCGAGCTCGGCAATGCTCTTCCTCTCTCAGAAATTCCTCTCGGAACCATTATCCACAACATCGAGCTCCGTCCCGGTCAGGGTGCCGCTATGGCCCGTAGCGCCGGAACATATGCTCAGCTTACAGCACGTGAGGGCAAGCACGCCATCCTCCGTCTCCCTTCCGGTGAGACCAGAATGGTGCTCGTTACCTGCCGTGCCACTGTGGGTACTGTTTCCAATTCCGATCACAACCTCGAATCGTCCGGTAAAGCAGGACGCAGCCGCTGGCTCGGCCGCAGACCCCGCAACCGTGGCGTTGTGATGAACCCTGTCGATCACCCTATGGGTGGTGGTGAAGG
>DXAW01000142.1 GCA_019116865.1 Candidatus Coprenecus stercoravium
CTGCGGGAGGACCAGGTCGCTCTCTGCCGCATCAGCGACGGCACCCCCCTGAACGGAGTGCGTCCCACGATGGAGGCCGGATTCCACCTCGGGACAATGCTGAAAAGGCCGGAAGTCGGCTGCGTCCTGCACTTCCAGTCCCCATACGCCACGGTCGTAGCCTGCGTGAAGGACAAGCCGGCAGACTTCAACGTCACCCTCGAAGGACCGCTCTACATCGGCCGTGAAGTGCCGGTGGTACCGTTCCTTCCGCCTGGCAGTCCTGAGCTTGCCGCCGCGGTAGTGGAGGTCCTCACCGCCCACGACATTGTCCTGATGTCCAACCACGGACAGGTAGCCTGCGGCACCGACTTCCCCGACACCTTCCGCCGCGCCGTCTTCTTCGAGATGGCCTGCCGCATCATCGTCCTCTCCCACGGCAACTACACCACCGTCTGATTATTCTTCCGGGAAAAACTCCTTCTGAGGATTCATCAGCCGCTGCAGGAACATTCTCAGAAGAATATCCGGGACATAATACACTCCATCCTTGACCGCCAGCAGTTCCATACTAGTCAGCTTGGCCGCCGCAGTCTGCACTGCACTGCTGGAGGCGAGAGAGTGACGGCGGAGGAAATCCACCCCCATTATCTTTTGGGCACGGACATCCCCGGCTACGGCATACAACAGTTCCTTCTGCCTTAACGGAATATCCGAGAGCATCATACGATAACCCACAGAAGCCTCCTCTATGATGGAGTCCACAGTCTCCCTCAATATCGCCACTGTACATTCCCCACCCTCGGGCACGGTCGCATATGCCTCGTGAAAAGTCTTCTGCATACAGTACGTATTTCCTTCGAAAAGCCCGTACACCTTGCTGACTGCCTCCGGGGCAATTTTTTTCTTTCCTTTCTCAAAATGTCTTATGACGAATTCTGAATATTTCTCGGGATCAATCGGTTTCAGCTCCAGCATCGAGGCACTGTGATAAAACGGCCTGGCCGATGACATGAACATCTGCGACAGCATGTGGGTCTCACTGCCGGAGAATATAAAATGCACATTGCCAAGATGCTGTATATGCGAACGGAGAAGGGCCTCGATATTTTTCTCAGGATACTTGCCTATCTGCTGAAACTCGTCAAAAGTCACGATGCACGGACGGTCAGCCTGCTCAAGACACTGGAATATCTCCGTCAGCGTATATTCAGGACGGGATATGTCTCCAAGCCCTAAGCTGAATGTCGGAAGGCCGCTGACCGGGTCGAAGCCGAATTCCGCATTGATGGATTTAAGACCATGGACAAAGTTCTGCAGCATCTTACGGCTCCTGGAGCGCAGACGGTTGAAGACAGCCTGACCGAATTCGTATGTAAATTCCTGAAAACATGCAGTATGCAGAATATCCACATAGAATGTATAGTATCTGTCAGATATTTCCTCCCTGTCATAGCAGAAACGGATGAGTTTGGATTTGCCCAACCGCCTCTCAGAGATAAGGCACATATTTGCACCTCCGGTAACACTTCGAATTATGTGGTCTGATTCTGCTACCCGGTCACAGAAGTATTCTTTCGGAACGTCTCCGACAATGATAAAAGGATTCATATCGCGCCTGTAATTACTATAGTTTACAGGCACAAATGTAATTATGAATTTTTCATTATGCAAATTTCATAATGAATTTCTCATAATGAGAATCGCATAATTTATGGGATAAGGGCAATGACGATGTAGTAGAGCATCACTCCGGAGGCGGCAAGTTTGGCACCGGTGCCGAGCAGGAAACCGAGGAATGAGCCGGCGGCGGCCTTGAGACCCTGCCCCATCTTCTTCTCTCCCCAGTAGAGTTCGGCGGCGAGGGCACCGATAAAGGCTCCGGCAATCATGCCCCAGGGCGGGAAGAACAGAATGCCCACTATCATGCCGGCCGTCGCTCCGCGCGAGGCATACTTCGTACCGCCGGTCACCCGGGTCAGCCAGCCCGGCACCACATAGTCCAGAACGGTGACCACCACCGTAACTATCAGCATGATGATCAGCAGATGCCATGTAATGTCGTCCTGAGCGCAGGGCGAGCCCCATAGAAAGAGCAGAAACATTCCCGCAAGACTGCACGGAGGACCGGGCAGCACGGGCAGAATACAGCCGAGAAGGCCTACGATGCCGAGTATCACGGCTACTATGTCGATGAAAATTTCCATATTGTGCGTCAGTCTGAACTTTCAGTGCACAAATGTAACATATTTGGCAATCTGAGCAAAACTTACGGTAAGTACTGACGCAGGGCGGCTTTGTAATTGCCCAATACTCATGGACTTACGAAAAGCATGTGCGCTTTTCGGCATGTTCCGAACTGGTGACAAGAACACGTCATCATCATAATGCCTTATACACCAAACTTTTACATTTTTGAGGTGACGCACTGCTTACCGTTTGTCTATTCATTGAAACCCTGGTGCCGCAGGACTTCCCGCATCTTGGCGGACATCTCCAGGCATTCCTGCCTGGTGAAACGGAAGCGGGTGAAGACCTGGGCGAGATTATCCGTGCCGTTGAGATCCACGAAATAACGGCTCTCGGGAAGAGCCTCCTTCTCAGCGTAGATGCGGTCAATATCCTCCGCCGCATAGTCGTGATAATGACCGGCGTGCAGGATAGCCTCCACCGGCAGGCGGTCAGTCTGCTCCGGAGCCTCGTCCGGCCAGCCGAGAGTGACGGTCAGCACCGG
>DXAW01000143.1 GCA_019116865.1 Candidatus Coprenecus stercoravium
TCATTATTTCTGCATTTCTTTTCTGAGTCTTTCAGTCAGCAAAGGCACTATCTTGCTGACATCTCCTACGATTCCCACATCGGATACACTGAAAATGGGAGCGAACTTGTCCTTGTTCACGGCAATGATGAAGTCGGACTCCTCCATACCCGCAAGGTGCTGGATGGCACCGGAGATACCGAGGGCAAGGTAGAGGTCGGGGCGGACGGTCTTTCCGGTCTGGCCCACCTGACGGTCATGAGGCATGATGCCGGCATCGACCATGGCCCTTGAAGCAGACACCTGAGCTCCGAGCACACCTGCAAGCTCCTCAAGCCTCTCAAAGCCTTCCTTGCATCCCACGCCACGGCCTCCGGACACAAGTATCTTGGCCTCAGAGATATCAATCCTATTCTTCTCTTCCTTAACCTCCTCGAGAAGTCTTACTTTAATCTTCGAATGATCGAACTTAGTCTCGAAACGCACGATAGAGCCTGTACGGCCCGGTTCGGGGTCACGCTTAGGCATCACACCGGGACGGACTGTGGACATCTGGGGACGGTGCTCGGTACACATAATCGTGGCCATCAGGTTGCCGCCGAAAGCGGGACGGGTCATCATCAGCTGCTTGTCCTCGGAAATCTCCAGCTTGGTGCAGTCAGCGGTAAGACCGGTGGACAGACGGGCCGAGAGCCTGGGTGCGAGGTCACGGCCTATGGTAGTGGCTCCGAAAAGCACTATATTGGGGCGTACCGCATCGATAATCTGGGATACAGCCTGCGCATATTCCTCCGTCAGATAGTCCTTCAGTTCCGGATGGTCTGTAACCACCACCTCGTCAGCTCCGTACTCGAAAAGAGGCTGGATAAGATGCTCGACATTATATCCGGCGAGAATAGCCACTACCTTCTCTCCGAGACTGTCAGCCAGGTCACGTGCCTTGCCTATGAGCTCGAGAGCTACAGACTGGATAACACCGCCTCTCTGCTCTGCGAACACATATACGTTCTTATAATCACTTTTATTATTCATATTGCTCAAATTTACGGTGTTAGATAATGAATTTCTCTTTAAGACGGGAAACGATAATGCCTACTGCCTCCTCAGGATCCACCTCAAATACCTCGCCGGGAGCCTTGAGACCTTTGGTGAAGGCCTTGAGCACCTTGGTAGGCGAACCTTTCAGACCGAGCTTGCTCTCGTCCACGTCAATCTTGTCGGCACTCCAGATCTCCACGTTCTTATTGTAGGCATCCACGATGCCGGGAGCGCTCATATATCTGGGTTTCACAGCCGTTGAGAGTACAGTCAGCAGACATGGCATCTGAGCCTCAAGTATCTGGATTCCCTCTTCGGTCTCCTTGGTAACTCTGAGAGCCTTGCCGCTTTTCTCCACCTCCAGGCCGCATACATATGACACCTGGGGAATACCCAGATGCTCGGCTGTCTGAGGGCCTACCTGGGCGGTATCGCCGTCGATAGCCTGACGGCCCGTGATGATGACATCCCACTCGAGAGTCCTGAGCGCACCCGCTAAGGCATTCGATGTGGCTAGAGTGTCCGCTCCTGCGAATTTCCTGTCGGTAAGCAGAATAGCCCTATCCACTCCCATTGCGAAAGCCTCTCTCAGGATAAGGTCGGCCTGAGGAGGACCCATGGTGATGACAGTGACATGGGCACCATACTGATCTTTGAGACGGAGAGCCATCTCCAGTCCGCCCTTGTCATCGGGGTTCATAATACTGGGCACACCGTCCCTTATCAGAGTACCTGTAACAGGGTTGATCTTTATCTCGGTAGTATCCGGAACCTGCTTGATACAAACTACTATATTCATACTCTACTGGTTTTACTTTTTAAACATACTGGCTGCGATTACCATTCTCTGAACTTCCGATGTTCCTTCGTATATCTCGGTAATCTTCGCATCCCTCATCATTCTCTCTACAGGATATTCACGGGTATATCCATATCCTCCGTGGAACTGTACGGCCTTTGTAGTCACTTCCATGGCGGTCTCAGCCGCAAAGAGCTTGGCCATAGCGGCATCTGCCGAATACGGCTCCTTGCAGTCCTTCTTGAAAGCTGCCGAGCGCACTAAAAGACGGGATGCCTCTACCTTGGTCTTCAGGTCAGCCATCTGGAACTGGGTATTCTGGAACTGAGAGATAGACTTGCCGAACTGCTTGCGCTCCATGGTGTACTTCACGGTCTCGTCCAGAGCACCCTGGGCTATGCCGAGAGCCTGCGAGGCGATACCGATACGGCCTCCGTCGAGGGTCTTCATGGCGATGGCGAATCCGCCGCCTACTTTACCCAGCAGATTTTCTTTCGGTATACGGCAGTCAGAGAAGATAAGCTCAGCTGTGGCGGAGCCTCTGATACCGAGTTTCAGCTCTTTCTTGCCCACCTCGAAACCTGGAGTTCCGGCTTCTACGATGAACGCCGAGATGCCCTTGTTCTTGAGAGACTTGTCTGTCATAGCGAAGATCACATAGACATGGGCATGACCGGCATTGGTGATGAATATCTTGTTACCGTTGAGCACCCATTCGTCTCCGTCGAGGACGGCTGTGGTCTGCTGAGCCGAGGCATCTGTACCGGCGTTGGGTTCAGTAAGTCCGAACGCACCCAGCCATTCTCCTGAAGCGAGCTTGGGCAGGTACTTGCGCTTCTGTTCCTCTGTTCCGTGCTCGAAGATGGGGGCAAGGCAGAGGGAGGTATGGGCTGAAAGCACTACTCCGGTAGTTGCGCATACCCTTGAAAGTTCCTCTACTGCGATGGTATACATTATGTTGTCACCACCCGCTCCGCCGTATTCAACGGGAAGGGGTATGCCGAACAGCCCAAGAGGCGCCATCTTTTTGACTGTCTCAATAGGGAATCTCTCCTGCTCGTCTATCTCGGCAGCCAGAGGCTTTACTTCCTTCTCGGCAAATTCTCTTATCATCTGCCTGAAAAGCGACTGCGTAGGTGTGAGTTTGAAATTCATATTCTGTAATGTTTAAAGTTTTAGTATTTGTAAAATCCTTCTCCTGTCTTGCGGCCCAGAAGTCCGGCACGCACCATCTTCCT
>DXAW01000144.1 GCA_019116865.1 Candidatus Coprenecus stercoravium
ATATGCCAATTTTTTTATACTTTTGTGATCTTAAAACACCCGAAAAAGATAAATTTCCACAAAATGAATTTCACTATATCCAGCACTGAGCTCCTGCGCGGGCTGCTCTCCGGTCTGAGAGTCATTTCCACCAAAACGACCACCCCTATACTGGACAATTTTCTGTTTGTCCTCAAAGGAACATCCCTGGAGGTCACGGCCTCTGATTCAGAAACGACACTCAAGACAGTCATTCCTGTCGACGAAGTAAGGGAAGAAGGGTCGGCAGCCGTACCGGCCAAGATTCTCACCGACTCCCTCAAGGAGTTTCCCGATATGCCCGTGGAGCTTAAGACACTGGAGGACAACACCACACTACAGATAAGCTGGGCCACCGGCGCACAGAAGATTCCTTTCTTCCAGGCCGAATATTATCCCAGCCTGCCGGTCATGGACGAGACCGCCGTATCTGTCAGGATTCCGGCCGAGACTCTTTCCGCCGGACTCGGCTACACTCTTTATGCCACAGCCGACGAAGTGCTCAGACCCGTCATGAACGGAGTATTTTTCGACCTGTCACCAGAGTCCACATCACTGGTGGCGTCAGACTCCCACAAGCTCGTCTGCTACACCAGGACCGATATCAAGGCCGCGCACAAATCCAGTTTCATACTGCCCAAAAAGCCCGCAGCCATACTACGCGGCCTGCTGACCAAGTCCGACAGCGACGTAACTGTAACATTCGACGGACGCAACGCCCACTTTGATTTCGACGGATTCATCATGATAGGACGCCTGGTGGACGGGACTTACCCCGCATACCGGACAGTAATCCCCAAGAACAATCAGAACAAGATGATTATCAGCAGGACATCCCTCCTCAATGCGGCCAAGAGGGTATCCGTATGCTCCAACCAGGCGACATCGAGCATGAAATTCTCGCTGTCATTCAACAGCCTGACCATATCCGCACAGGACACAGGATTCTCCATCTCCGCCCACGAGACTCTTCCATGCCAGTATGACGGAGACCCCATGGACATAGGATTCAAATCCACCTTCCTGATCGAGATACTGTCCAATCTCCCCTACGATGACATCTGCTTCGAGCTGGCCGACCCTGCGAGAGCCGCCCTTATCGTCGCCGCAGAGGACCACAATCCGGACGAGGAGATATGCTCCCTCCTCATGCCTATACGCATTCCCAACTAAGCATTACCGAGATGAAACTGGCACTCAAGAACCCCATTATCTTTTTCGACATCGAAAGCACCGGCCTCAATGTGGCCACAGACAGGATTGTGGAGATATCCATGGTAAAGGTCATGCCTGACGGCACCACTGAGGTGAAGACACGAAGAATCAACCCTACCATCCACATATCCGAGGAGTCCACCAGGATTCACGGTATTCATGACGAGGACGTAAAGGACAGCCCTACTTTCAAGCAGATAGCACGCTCGCTCGCAAGCTGGATGGAAGGCTGTGACATAGCCGGATACAATTCCAACAAATTCGACATCCCCGTGCTGTACGAGGAATTTCTCCGGGCAGGAGTGGACTTTGACTTCCGCCGCAGAAAACTGGTGGACGTCCAGAACATCTTTCACAAGATGGAGCAGAGGACCCTTTCCGCAGCATATAAATTCTACTGTCACAAGGATCTCGACAATGCCCACTCAGCAGAGGCCGACACGATGGCCACTTACGAGATACTTCAGGCACAGCTTGACAAATATCAGGACACCCTGCAGAATGACATAGGATTCCTGGCCGACTTCTCGTCGAAAACCAAATTCGCTGATTACGCAGGGCGTATCATCTACAATGACCATCAGGTCCCTGTTTTCAATTTCGGAAAGCACAAGGGCAAACCGGTGGAAGAAGTGCTCAGGACAGAGCCTAGCTATTACTCATGGATGATGAACGGAGACTTCACGCTCGACACCAAGAAAGTCCTTACTGAGATAAAGCTAAAGATGTCGGCAAAGTGAACATCCTTGTCTCCCCATACCGGGGCGGAGACTTTTACTTCCGCTCCGACTCCACACTGATCAGGATGCTTTCTGATTTCTATTTTCCCGATTATGTAGACAGCATATCCGCCATACCGATGCTGTGCATGAGGTCCGGGAGATCAGGCAAGTCCGTATCCGCACGATTCGCACCGAGATACCTGGGCGACTTCTCCTGCGGACTGCTGCTCAAAGCATCCGTCAATGCAGCCCTTACCCATGAGACAGACCGCACATTCATAGAAAATGCGCTGGATTACTCCACCATAATACCCTATGACCTGATTCCGGTCGACAGACTAAGCGGATACCTGACCGCAGAGCGTCCGTATACTTTAAAGATAAACGGTCTGACAAAAGCGGCAATATCATCACTGCCGGACATACAGATGCTCTCTGCCAGATTCGAGGCCGTCAGCAGATACTGTTCGGTAAGAACCGGGGATTTTATCGCTTTTGAGTTGTCCGACCCCATACCTGTCAGCAAGGACTCGCATCTCACTGCCACATTCGGCGTCGAGGGACATATCAGCGTTCTGATACATTAGCGACAGCCGCACGTACAGCGGAGGCGGCTGTGGAAAACGCTATCTGAAGATTGTATCCGCCCGTATCTGCATCCAGGTCCATCACTTCCCCTGCGAAATAAAGTCCAGGCATCAACTTGGATTCCATCGTCTTACGTGATATCTCATCCAGACTCACTCCTCCGGATGTCACTACGGCCCTACTGTAATCCTTATACCCTTTCAGCGGCATCTCCCAATTTTTCAATTTGACAGGGAGATTGCTGACATTAAGGGACGGATTGGCGTCCATAAACGGAGCTACCGCCTGCACCGGCAGAAAATTCCCCACAAAACGGGCCAGACGCAGGCCTTTGCGGTACTCCCTTTCTATGCGGCTCTTCAACTCAGCCTCAGAAACAGCAGGCTTCAGGTCTATCCTGACCGCCACTCTCTTTCCGCTGTCCAACGCCGCCACTGCTTTTCGGCTGACTCTGAATCCAAGCGCGCCTTCCAGTCCGTCATTTGTAAAAGTCAGTTCTCCGAACTCCTCCCGCACCACTCCTCCGTCCACGATAAGAGAAAGAGCCACATTGCGTAGAGTAAGACCGGATAAGGCGAAATTATACCCCTGAGGCATCAGGGCCGTAAGTGACGGCCGGGTCCTTACAATACTGTGTCCCATGCTCTCCGCAAAACGATAACCGTCTCCGGTCGATCCGGTGGCCGGATACGACAGTCCCCCTGTGGCGATTATTACCGCCCGGGCTTTCACGCAGCTGACATCCATCCTGTTTGACAGTGACAGGGCATTTATTATAAAGCCGCAGCCGTCCACACGCTTTACAGACAGGACTTCCATGTCGCAGAATATCTCCACATTGGAGGAGGCAGTCACGTACGACTCCATAGCGTCTCTCACATCGGAGCTTTTCCCCGAAGCCGGGAAGACTCTCTGTCCCCGTTCCTCCACCGTACTGAGTCCCAATTTATTAAACATGGATACAGTGTCCTCGTTGGAAAAAGCCATGAACGATGGCCTGAAAAATCCGCTGTCAGGATGAATATGTTCCTTGAAATCTCTCCACTGTCTGGTATTCGTGATGTTGCATCTGCCCTTTCCGGTAAGAAGAAGTTTCCTGCCACAGCGTGAATTCTTCTCAAATACGGCCACTCTGCACTTCTCTCCCGAGGCAATGACAGCTGCCATAAGACCGGCGGCTCCGCCTCCTACAATCACTATATCGTATTCCGCTCCTGACTCTATCATACAGTCTCCTTTGCAATATTTCGCAAAATTAGAATTATTTTCTATATTTGCACCCTCAAAACACAAAGCCTCTTTAGCTCAGCTGGTAGAGCAGCTCATTCGTAATGAGCAGGTCGTGGGTTCGAGTCCCATGAGAGGCTCTTCTTCTTTTCGGCACGATTTTTTCTGTATCCTCCTTCATCAGCATTAAACAGACAATAATGGGTTTAGAAATTTTACTTATCCTGGTCATCGCCGTAGCCGGCATGATAGTCCAGAGCAGACTGCAGAGAGTCTTCTCTAAATATTCAAAAGTAATGTTCCACGGCGGCCTTACCGGCCGTGAGGTTGCAGAAAAGATGCTGCGTGACCACGGTATCCGTGATGTACGGGTGACCAATGTCAGCGGCCATCTCACCGACCATTACAATCCCGCCAACAAGACCCTGAACCTCTCCGACTCGGTATACAACAGCAACAGCGTGGCGGCTGCGGCAGTGGCAGCCCACGAGTGCGGTCATGCCGTACAGCATGCGGAGGGCTACGCCTTCCTGAAGATGCGCTCGGCTCTCGTGCCCATCGTGCAATTCTCCTCGATGTTCGCCCAGATAGTGATTATCCTGGGGCTGATCATGATGACGGCTTTCCCTGCCCTCTACTGGATAGGCATCGCGATGTTCTTCATGATATTCCTCTTCAGTGCCATCACCCTGCCGGTGGAATACAATGCCTCGGCCCGCGCCCTGGCATGGCTGGAACGCTCCAACACTCTCTCGACCGTTGAGCTGGACCAGGCCCGCACCACCCTCCGCTGGGCTGCGCGCACCTATCTCGTCGCCGCCCTCAGTGCCCTGGCCTCCCTCATCTATTATCTGGGATTCCGCAACAACGACTAGATTTTGCCAAAAGCGTAAAAAAGTTTTGACCATTTTCGTAAAAACTTGATACAAGGCGGCTTCGGCTGCCTTTATTTTTTGTAATTTTGTCTTATGTTTAATCTTTTAATACGTGAGTTATGGAAAATGTGAATGAACAAAAGAGCGAACAGACTCAGGAGCAGCAGCTCAGGCAGGGTTCAACGAACAGCACCGGCACCGGAGAAAGAAAAGTCAGTAAGGCATGGGAGGCCGCTATGCGGCTAAAAGGCAGCGTTGTTATTCTTGATCCAACTCTGTACGAGCAATGAGGTACTTGATTGACACTAATATCGTCGTGTTCATGATAGGCGATCCTGACATGCTGGATGAAAATGTCAAAGCCTTATTATCTGAACATGACGCTATTCTCTACACCAGTGCCGAGTCAGCCAAAGAACTTGTGCTTGCATTCAGGAATAAAAGACTTTTTGCCAAACGCTGGAAATCTGCTAATGACATGTTGCGCTCAATTGAGAACGAGTACAATATCCACATCCGACCTCTCAACCGCGAGCACATCTACACATACGCCGGACTAAGGCTCAACACCCAGCAGGACCACAAGGACCCGTCAGATCATGTCATCATCTCCCACGCCATCACCGAGCACCTGCCGCTGATTTCCAGCGACACCCGCTTCGGCTACTACCGCCCCCAAGGCCTCGACTTCATCTACAATCAGCGGTAATCTGATTTGCGGACGGCGTTACCACTTCCGTAAACATCTGCCGACGGCGCTGCCGGACGGGGACGGAAATGCCGGATG
>DXAW01000145.1 GCA_019116865.1 Candidatus Coprenecus stercoravium
ATCTTGGAAGGGTCTATGTACTCGCAGAGTGCGAAGTCCTCCTCGACCACCTCGTAGATGCCGAGCTGCTCCATCTTGTCGATGTCCTCGGCGAGGATGGCCTTGAGCAGATACACGGGATAGATGTTCATGGGGAACACCTTGGCGTATTTGCTGGTCATCACGAAAGCCCTAACACCGCCGTTGAGGTTGGAGTCCACCTTATACTTTTTCCTGGGAGTAAGCCATGAGAAATAGGTGGATGCGAAACTGAACTTCTTGGGCCTGAATATCTTGGCCCAACCGAATGTCTCGTAGTAGTTGCCCTCGGTAATCAGGGACACGCAGTCGTCGTAGAATCCCAGATAGCCTTCCTTGCCGACATTGGTGCCGGTGAGGATGTTGCCGCTGATGAAGCGCACTTCGCAGCCTTTCTGGAGTTTCTCGACATTGTCGTTGGTCATGTCGGCGATGCCGCTCATGCACATGCCGCTGATGCATTTCACGTAGCCGGGAGTGCTTACGCGGGGACCTCCTACTGCGACAGTCTTGCGCATGTCCACCTTGCCGGTGGCGAAGAAGCGGCCGATGATGGCCAGCATCTGGAGATTGACTGTCCAGACAATGTCTCCCTTGTTGACAGGGCAGACATGATTAATCTGCACGCCCACGTTGCCTGCGGGATGAGGCCCGTCAAAAATGTGGAACTCCACTCCGCTCAGTTTGTGGAACGGCGTGCTGGCGTGAGTCTTCGCATTCAGACCGAAGTGAATCTTTGAGACTACTTTGGAAAGAGCGTTGATAGCTGTCTGAATGTTCTCCACCTCGTCCTTGAGGATGTAATCGTAGTCCGCAGCCAGGGGGGCTGAGTCGAATCCGGAGATGTAGAGCGCCTTTGGACGTACATCAGGATTGGGGATGATGCCGTAGGGACGCTGCTTGATACAGGGCCAGAGTCCGCTCTCAAGGAGTGAACTGATGACCTGCTCCGCAGAGATGGCCTCGGGCTTAGGAAGATCGAATGCGGCGTATTCCGTTTCCTGATCCGCCTTTACTCTGACTTCGAGAAGTTTTCTCTTCTCACCTCGGATAATTCCACAGACAGTGCCGCTCACGGGTGACGTGAATCTGACCTCAGGTCTCTTCTTATCGAAGAAAAGGACGGATCCGGCCTTTACGGCGTCACCTTCCTTTACTGCGAGTTTGGGTACAAGCCCCTTGAAATCTGTCGGCTTTACAGCCACTGTCTCTGAAATTATACTTTTAAGGATTCTGGGCTCGGGAACTCCTTCAACGGGAATGTCAAGCCCTTGTTTCAATTTTATATAGTCAACCATATCCTTATTATATAATAACAAAAATTTGGCTGCAAATATAGATAAAACTTTTGTAGATTTGTGCCTCAAATTTAAAAAGAATGTCAAATGAATTTGTCGGGATTGAATAGTGTTCAGCAAGAGGCAGTTAGGTGCGTAAACGGGGCGTCTATGATTATAGCCGGAGCCGGTTCGGGGAAGACACGTGTGCTTACGTGGAAGATTGCGGCGATAATCGAGAGCGGAGTCGAGCCGTCATCCATAATGGCTCTGACTTTTACCAATAAGGCAGCCAAGGAGATGAAGGAGCGCGTGGCGGCCATAGTAGGTAAGGACAAGGCCCGCCGTCTGTGGATGGGTACTTTCCACTCCATATTTGCCAGAATACTCAGGGAGTATGCCGAGTTGATAGGTTTTCCGAAAGCATTCACCATATACGACGCATCTGATGCCAAGAATGCCGTGAAGGTGTGCATACGGGAGCTGGGACTGGATGACAAGGTCTATAAGCCCGGGGAGGTGCTATCGCGCATATCCACTGCCAAGAACTATCTGGTGACGGCTGCCGACTATATGGGCAATCATGAGGCGATCCGGAAGGACACTCAGATGCACAAAGGGAGGATATGCGATGTGTACAAGCTCTATGCGGAGAAGTGCAAGGCTGAGGGAGTTATGGACTTCGATGATATACTGCTGTACACCAATATTCTGCTGGTCAAGCATCCGGAGGTGGCGGAGCATCTGCGCTCGGTAGTGTCGCACATACTGGTGGACGAGTACCAGGACACCAACATGGCACAGTACCGGATAGTCAATCTGCTGGCCAGACAGAGGCGCAATATAACCGTGGTAGGCGATGACTCCCAGAGTATATATGCGTTCCGCGGAGCCAGGATACAGAATATACTTAATTTCAAGCGGGACTATCCGGAGGCGTCCGAGTTCCGTCTGGAACAGAACTACCGTTCGACTCAGGTAATAGTCAATGCGGCCAATTCGGTCATAGAACATAATCATAACCGCTTGAAAAAAGAGTGTTTCTCCGAAGGCGACAAAGGAGAGAAGATAGAGCTGATAAGAGCATATGACGATAGGGACGAGGCCGCGTCGGTGGTGTCGTCCATAATGCGGAGAATATATTCGACCAAAGCTTCATATGACTCTTTTTCCATATTATATAGGGTCAATTCCCAGTCCAGGGTTCTGGAGGAGGCTTTGCGGAAGAAGAATATACCTTATATAATTTATGCCGGCCATTCGTTTTATGAGCGCAAGGAGGTAAAGGACATGCTGGCGTATTTCCGGCTGGTGCTTAACCACAATGACAACGAGGCTTTCCGCAGGGTGGTCAATCTGCCGGCCAGAGGCATCGGACAGACGTCGCTGACAAGGCTCTCTGAGGCGGCGGCAGCTTCGGGGACGTCGTTATGGGAAATGTGCCGGAGTACGGAACTGGGCCGTTGGGACATCAAGGAGTCAGCGGCCGCCAAACTGCGTATGTTCGCCGATATGATAGACAGTTTCAAGGCGAGGATATGGACTGATGACGCCTATACACTGGCTGTCACAATCGCCGAAGGGTCAGGGCTCCTGCCGTCTCTGAAAGCCGATTTGTCAGTGGAGGGTATGTCGGCTCTGGGCAATGTGACCGAGCTGCTGAACGGTGTGCAGGAATTTGTTGCCACTGAAGTCGAGAATGCGGAGCAGACGGGAGAATCTGCGGGGATACCGACTCTGGAGGCATATATGGAAAATGTGGCATTGCTTACCGATGCTGACAAGGCCGAGGATGAGGATGAGAACAACCGGGTCAAGCTTATGACGGTACATGCGTCCAAGGGCCTGGAGTTCCCCTATGTTTATATCACCGGTCTGGAGGAGAATCTTTTCCCTTCTTCTATGTCGTCTACGGCCGAGAATGTGGAGGAGGAACGCCGTCTGTTTTATGTGGCGCTGACACGGGCTGAAAAGGCAGTCACATTGTCATATGCCGGCAGCCGCTTTCTGAACGGCAAGACATCGGCCTGCCGTCCCAGCCGTTTTCTTAAAGAAATAGATTCGAGGTATCTGGACGGGGAAGTCGAGGATTTCTCATCAGTGGGCGGAAACGACTATGAGGATGAGCACGTTGGCTGGAGCGGGTGGCGTTCCGGTCAGGTGCAGAGGACGCAGACAGTGACTGTCAGCACCCGGCCTGACACCTCCCGTTTCAAGCCGGTGGAGAAAACACTGACGTCAGTGCCTGGGCCTGTCGTATCTACAGTTTCTGTCGGAGACAAAGTCAGTCATGACAGATTCGGCACCGGAGAAGTGGTTTCCGTAGCCGGAACAGGCGGAGATATGAAGGCCGTTGTCCGTTTTGACCGTGCTGGGGAGAAGACATTGTTGCTAAAATTCGCCAGATTGCAAAAAATATAAGATTTTTTAATAATTCTAGCGGTTTTGGCACAGGAATTGTTATAAAATTTTACGAAGTTTTTCATAGTTTAAGTTTAGGTTAAGTAGCGAGGCCGCATGCGATCTGAAGCATGTGGCCTCGTGAATTTTATCCCTGTCACATAATTGAGCGTTGCGCATTAATTGCAAAACTCAAAACTTATGAGACGGTTTGCAGAATATTCCGGCATGGCCCGGAAAGGTAGTTTGATGACAGTAATCGGAGTCGTCTTTATTCTGTTCATATGCGCTGTGACGGTTGTTGTAGTATGATTGTATCAATAATCTCCGCATACTGAAATCCTTTCTCTTATTGTCTTCGGGAGAGAAAACCCCGGGGCGGTCTTTCCCTTTGCAAACCTGTCTCTGAAAGTCTGCGGTATTGTTATAAATGCACCCTTTCTATTTGACTGAAAACAACGTTTCCTATTATTATTATTATTATTATTATTATTATTATTATTATTATGCGGGGTCGAGGTATTAGAAAAAGTTATGGGTGCGCGGGTCAGTCAAGGAGAAATTCTTTAGTACTTTTCACTCCGGGGTGACTGAAGTAATTTTCTATATCTCCTTTAATGTAGATTCTCTTGCCGATGAGTTCCGGGTTGTCAATCAGGTTGACGGCATCTCTGATGCTGCCGGACGGCAGTTCCACGGCCGCACATTCCTCTCTGGTTGAGGCTCCCGGACTGTCAGCTATGGCCACATGAGTGTTTTTTGTGAAAGGAGGTTCCAGCTTGACATTGGCCGACGATACGTCTCCTCCTACAATGTAGCCTGTTACCCATACTTCCTCTGCTCCGTAATTGAGAACGAGGTCACCTATGCTGATGGCTTTCTCAATCGACGAGCCGTCATTGCCGCTGCCGAATTTGAAGTCCTCCGAAATCCAGTTGCGGGAAGTGTCGATGATTACGGAGAAGGAATCCTGACTATCGTCTGATGATGACAGTTTTATAGTCAGCATGTCTGCCGCCGCCAGCTGTCGTGACAGAATGGGAGTTGACACTTCATTTTCGGTACATGTGACTCTGATGAGACCTGGAAGGAAAAAAGCGGTTCTGTTTTCCGAATACGGGTAGGAAAGGGAGTGCTCCTCTGATGATATGGATATTTCAGAGTTTTTGAATCTGTTTATGAAAGATTCATCGAAGTCAAGCCGTATGCCGCAGTTCTGTTGGGTGCATTCAAATGCCACGGCGATGCTTTCACCCTCTCTTGCTACGACGGTCCTGTTGTCTCCGAATTGAGGCAGTGAGAAGCCGGGTTTGTCGAACTCTGTCGAGTAGAGGGACAGATCGTAGCTGCCGGCCTTGACTTTCAGTGGCTCCGGCCTGCGGTTATAAGAACCTTTATACACCGGTTCCCCGCCTGGCCCGGTAATGCTTAATATGAAGTCCCCCGTATCAGGCAGGTTTATTTTTTCGTTTTCAGTCAGAATCTTTTCCGTCATCAGGCTCAGGTTCTGTCTGCTGTAGTCCGGAGACAGCTTAAAAGAAATATATGCGTCTCCCTTCATTTCGTCCTTGCAGGCGAGTGCCGTAGCCGCTGCTGCGAGGAGGACGATCCCCTTCAACAATCTGTGTGTCATATGATTCCTTTTATTGATTGAAACTTGCTGCAAAGGTAGGGTTATTCGTAAGCGATTTTTTGGCAATAAAAAAACATAGGAGAATATTTTTGTTTTTAGAAAAAAATTAAATTTGTAGACGACAACACTAACCTATTGAATAATGTATCGCATAACTTCTCATCCGATTCTTCCCGTACCGGTGGAAGATCCTGTATCATTTAAGTTTGAGGGTAAAACAATAACAGGGCAGAAGGGGCAGACCATAGCCGCCGCCCTGCACCAGGCCGGCTGTCCTGTACACAGTCTCAGTCTCGACCACCGCAAGAGGACCATGGAGTGCGGTATCGGCAAGTGTGGAGCCTGCGAGATGCTTGTGGACGGCAAGATCCGCCGTATCTGCATAACCAAGGTGGACGGTGTCCGGGAGGTCGCCAGGCTCAGCGCCGGCAGCGGCTTCAAGGGCGTTCTGGTCACTGAGAAGGACGGAGTGGAGGAGAAGGAAGTCTACAAGACAACTGTAGCCATTATCGGTGCCGGTCCTGCCGGTCTGGCAGTCCGCGAGGAACTGTTGAAAGAGGGAGTGGACTGCCTGGTAATCGACAGCAACAGCGAGATCGGCGGTCAGTTCCTGATGCAGACCCACCAGTTTTTCTTCTTCGAGAAGGAGAAACGTTTCGGAGGGATGAGGGGATTCGATATAGCTAAGACCTTAGCCGGGGACTCTCACGAGGGCATCATGCTGGACTCTGTGGTCTGGGATATCCTCGAGGGCAAAAGGCTGGC
This sequence comes from Candidatus Coprenecus stercoravium, assembly GCA_019116865.1. Lineage (GTDB taxonomy): Bacteria > Bacteroidota > Bacteroidia > Bacteroidales > UBA932 > Coprenecus > Coprenecus stercoravium. The sequence goes on from DXAW01000145.1 coordinate 6,094, forward strand.
GGTCAAGAATATCGCTACCGACAAGGTCTTCTATGTGGATACCGACGAGCTGGTCATCGCCACCGGTGCCGTGCCCTTCATGCCGGCCTTCAAGAACGACGATGTGCCCGGAGTCTACACCGCCGCCGTGGTCCAGAGGATGATGAACACCCAGTTTACGCTCTTGGGCAAGAACATTCTTACGGTCGGAGCCGGCAACATCGGCTACCTGACATCCTATCAGGCCATGCAGGCCGGGGCCAACGTCAGGATGATCATCGAAGGTATGCCCCGCGAGGGAGGCTTCCCCGTGCAGGCCAATAGGGTGCGCCGTCTCGGCATCCCGATTCTGACCTCCCACGTGCTGGTGGAGGCTGTGCCCAACGCCGACCATACCGGCATCACAGGAGCCATCATCGCCGAGTGCGAGAACTTCAAGCCCATTCCCGGCACCGAAAGGCTCATCGACGGTATCGACTGCATCAACATCTGTACCGGTCTGATGCCTGACAACCAGCTCTTTGTCAAGGGTAATGCCGTCTTCGACCGCAGCTGCCACGGAGTCGGCGATTCCGTCCGTATCGGCGAGGGCACCTCAGCCGTACTCCGAGGAAGGCAGTGCGCGTATGAGATCCTCCAGAACCTCGGTCGCCGCTTCAATTATGACAGCTATCTTCAGGTATCGAAGGAATACATTGACTCCCAGCAGCATCCCGTGAGGATTCTTCAGGAACCCGCGATGCCCTCCGCAGAGAGAGCCGCTGCCGCTCCATTTGTAATCATGGACTGCCTCTACGGATTTGCCTGCAACCCGTGTTCATTTGCCTGCAAGAGCGGAGCCATTACCAAGAGTTCCACATCTACTACTCCCAAGATAGACTACGACAAGTGTATCGGTTGTATGCAGTGCGTGTACCAGTGTCCGGGCCTGGCTATTTTCGGCTACGACACCCGTGCCGGCAAGCTCTTCCTGCCTATCGAGTACGAGGCACAGGAGGGCTCCGGGGTCTTCCTGGTGGACGACAACGGCAGGAAGGTCGGAGAGGGCGTCATCGAGAAGATCATGCTCAAGCCCAATAAGACCAATGTGGCCCGCGTCAAGGTGGCTCAGCTTTATGACGGCGGCGTGCTGACCGATGCCCGCGGCTTTATCGTCAAGGAACGCTATCCCGCTCCGGTGGAGATGAAACCGGCTCCTTCGGTGGACGGCAAGACCTATATCTGCCATTGTGAGGACCTTACCTTGGAGAGGATACTGGAGTTGATAGGTGACCGCAAGACTATTTCGGCCGATGAGCTCAAGCACATCTCCCGTCTGGGTATGGGACCCTGCCGCGGCAAGCGCTGTCTCCCGAGGGCCAAGTCCGCCCTGTGCCCCTACGGCATAGAGGTGACCGGCGACTTCACTCCCCGTGCGCCCATGGCCAGTCTCGTGGAGCTGGGCAATGTCATCAACAAGGCCGGGGCAGAGAAGATTGTCCTGCCGTCCGGGGCTGTTGCATACGGCGGCAAGGTAGGGGCTCTCGTAGCAGGAGGCGGTATGGCGGGCTCGGCGGTGTTCCGCTATCTGGCCGAGGCCGGTTTCGCTCCCGTGCTGGTCAATAAGGACCGCGGCAGCTCGTGGAGAAATATCGCCGGCGGACGGCCTGCATTCTCCCTGCCTGCGCTGGCCGACATCGCAAATCACAACCTCGAGATATTCCGGGATCTGCAGCAGCATGCGAATATAGACTTCCGCCTGATCCGCTACGTTAACTTCGCCCACGATGAGGCGACATACCGCTCTCTCGACGCCGCCCGCGCCTGGTCCAAGGCCTACATGGTGGATCCCAAGGATTTCCAGAAGGAGATATCGCCATACATGCGTCCGGGTCTGGACATGTACGTGGCTGCTCAGGTGACGGAGGACTGCTGGCAGGCCACGCCGGGCAAGACCATCAACGCCGTCCGTCTGATAGGACGCAGCCACGGAGGCCGGATTCTCGAGGAGACCGAACTGGTGGATGTACGCAAGGTCGGCGGTGAATACGAGGTGCTGGTACGTGACAGTGCCCGCCGCTACACTAAGTTCCGCACGGAGATATTCGTCAATGCCCTCGGATACGGCGCGGAGAAATTCGCCCGCATGCTCGGCATCGAGACCGGCCTGTATCCTGTAAAGCATCAGGCCTTCATCACCAAACGTCTGCCGCTTTTAGGTAAGGAGGGTGCTCCTCTGGACATGCTCATCGACCGCCGTCATTACAAGGGCTTCTCGGCTGTCTACGGACAGCAGCTTGCCGACACCGGCCAGATCATCGGCTGCGCCTCTCCGGCCACCGATCCCGCAGAGGCCGGCAAGGATCTCAGAATCAATACTCAAGCCTTCCTCGAGATAGCCTCCGAAGTCTTCTCTGAGTGGATTCCCGCTCTCAAGGATGTCGGTATCCAGGCCACCTGGGCAGGCTATTATGTGGAGCCCCGCTATATCGTCGACCCGGCCCTCGGCCTCTTCATCGGCATGCGCGGCCACGGCTTCATGCTCTCGCAGTACATCGGCAAGCTCTACGTGGATGCCCTTCTCGGCCGTCCCGTGCCCGCGTACTTCAAGGACCTGGCCCTCAGCGGCACAGGCCTCAGCGAGCAGGCATTCAAATAGCCTTCCGCAGATATCTTCCATTCAGGGCGCGGCGCTTTTATGTCACGCCCTGTTTGCTTTCAGGCATTAAATACTTACATTTGTATCATCTTTCGTCCCACAGCCGTCCCTGCTGTAGTTATGCGTTTAACTTAAATGATACGTGATACAATGAAAGCAGATGAGATTATGGAACTGTTCAGACAGTTCGAGTCAATCGCCAATGACTATGAGGGCGTAGAGTGCTGGAGTGCCAGGGAATTGTCTAAGTTGCTGGGTTACACACAGTGGCGTAATTTTGAAAACATTGTTGAGAAGGCCAAGACGGCATGTCGGAATGCCGGTCAGGATGTCTCATATCATTTTGCTGACGTCAGCAAAATGATAGACTTGCCGAAAAGTGCTCAGCGTGAGGTAGATGACTTCGTGCTTACGCGCTATGCATGTTATCTTATCGCACAGAACGG
>DXAW01000016.1 GCA_019116865.1 Candidatus Coprenecus stercoravium
AATACGACGGTTTATTTCGCCGACAGCTACGCCTCCTGGCAGAAAGGGGCCATCGAGAACGCCAACAAGCTGATACGGCAATACATTCCGAAGGGGACTGACTTCAGGGAGCTTACTGACGAGTTCATACATTCCGTCCAGCTGAAGATAAACAGAAGGCCGAGGGAAAAACTAAACTTTTCTACGCCAAAAGACGAGTTCTTTAGACTTTTGTTGTAATTTTGTCTTGTGTTGCATTTGCTCGTTGACTCTGCCCGGCACCCATGCGGACGGTAAAATTTGGAAAATGTCTACGCATTGTCTATATTTGCCGTAATAAGCATTTTACAACACCTTAATATTATGAAAAAGTTATTCGTTCTTTTAGCGATTGCAGCGACTGGACTTCTGTTCAGCTGCGAAAAAGAACCTGCTTCCGAAGGACAGCCGGTTCTCGAATTAGGTTTCACCGGAGATTTCTACGTTCCCGCTGACGGTGCCGACACTTCATTCAGATATTCTCTCACCTCCCCTGCATCAAACGGACTGCTGACAGCATCCGTCCCCGAGGATATAACATGGCTCAGCGGATTCACCACAGCAACTGACTCTACAGTGACATTCACAGCAGAGGCAAACGATACCGAAGCGCAGAGAACTGCCGAAGTCACCGTTACCTATACATACGGAGACAGCCAGACACTGACCAAGAAATTCAACGTGATACAGGTCGCTCCCGGAGAGGATATTCCCGACACACCTGTCAACCCCGATGACGATGAGGAAAATCCGGACGACGAAGAGAATCCCGATGATTCCGAGACTCCCGAAACAGTTGAGTACACGATGACTTACTCATACCTCGTGTATGACGACACCGAGACTGCTGACGTATATGAGTTCATCACCTGGCTCTCTGACCAGCCTATCAACAACGGCCAGCCCGCATCAGGCAGCAATTCATTCAGATTCAACATCTTCGGCAAGACAATGGATGCCTATACTTTCCCTGACCTGCGCAGCGGCACAGGATACACCCTCAATAACAGCGGTAGTGAAGGTACTTTCACAGCCTATGCTGACGGCATTGAATTCACAGAAGGTTCTCTGAAATTTGAAATAGCCGGCGACGCCAACAAGGCCTACTTCAAATTCACTTTCAACCTGACTGACAAATCAGGCAAAGAGTACACCATCACATACAACTGCCCTGAGCAGGACTACATCTTCAACGGTGGTTCACAGGGCGGTGGCGAGGTCGATGATCCCGTAGTCGGCGATGCAGAACTGGCATACGGTGCGCTGAGAGCAGGCACACTTACAGGCGACTATACTTTGTATGTATCCGATAAGCCCGTAACTACTACCAAGTTCGGAGCGACCTTCACGGACGGATGCCAGTACCGTTACGCATTCTCAATATGTGCAAGTACTTCTGCCGGAAATGGTCCGGACACCGGAGAATATGTTTACTCCAACAGCAAGGATGTTCATACTTTCCAAGAGTATGATCTGCCTAAAGCCTATCCCAGCACCTCGGAAGTACTCAGTGCGACCATGAGTGTCACCAACACCGACGGCAATGCTGTATTCCGCCTGAGCTTCACGACTCCCAACGGAGTGCTGACTTTCAACGGAACTGTCCATCTGTAATATCCGGTAAAGACAACGAAATACAAGGGCGGTGGTACCTGAATGGTGTCACCGCCCTTTTTATTTGCTGGTATACAGAAAAATTGTAACTTTGCAGCCTTGACCGCTCGAGTGGTGGAATAGGTAGACACGCAGGACTTAAAATCCTGTGGGCAGCAATGTCCGTACGGGTTCGATTCCCGTCTCGAGCACAAAAATAGGCCGGCTTCGGCCTATTTTTGTGCAGCAGCATTGCTGCGTTTATTCCCCCTTCCACTCCTCCCCCCAAGGGGAGGCTCGTCGCTTCGCTCCAACTAACGGCCGGCTTCGGCCTATTTTTGTGCAGCAGCACTGCTGCCGTTTATTTCTTCTCCACAACGGCAGCGTTTTCCGCATTTCTCTGCCGTTGTGGCACGGCTTCTTTCATCGAGCCCCTTCTACAGGTCTTCTGGACGGAATCGTCACTTCGTCTCTTCTCCACAACGGCAGCGTTTCACGTATTTCTCTGCCGTTGCGGCACGGCTTAAATGAATTTTCCAAAAGTGATATGACGGAGTGCTGAACGGTAAGTAGAGAAGCACCACGTAAATGAAATATGCTGAATATGTGATAGGTGCGATTTCAACATGAGCTTTTGGCTGATATTTTAGGGAACGGAAAGAACACCACACTTCTGCAATGCTTTGATTACTAACCGATTACAAAAAGGTCCTGCCCGCACAGTTACCGTTACGCCTACTTTTCCAAGGAATATGTCGTCCAGACCATCAGAGACGGCACATACTTTTGCAAGTGCTAAAAAATATTGACTTCGGGATGAAGCTCCACTCCGAATTTGTCACGGACTGACGTCCGCACCGCAGTAGCCAAGGCCGAAATCTCACGTCCGGAAGCCCCGCCAAGATTGACCAGCACCAGCGCCTGTTTCGGATACACTCCGGCACGCCCTATACTGCGGCCTTTCCAGCCGCACTGCTCTATCAGCCAGCCGGCAGAAAGCTTCACACCAGTCCCGTCCACCTGAGCATAGTACGGTATATCAGGCCATTGTCGCTGAAGTTCCTGAAGTTTTGCCACCGGCACCACCGGATTGGTGAAGAAACTGCCGGCACTCCCCTGCACAGCCGGGTCAGGCAGCTTGGAGTCTCGTATCGACAATACAGCCTCCCGTACAAGGCTCAGACTGACTTCCAGCATATTGCCTTTGAAAAATGTCGAGAGAGCCTTGTATTCGAGATTGTAACGCACCTTTAATCCCAGACGCAAGGTCACTGACGTCACCACATATCTCTTATTCTCAAGCTGTTTGAATATGCTGCGGCGGTAACCGTAGCCGCAGTCCGCAGCCTGAAAGACTCTCACTGTCCCGTCGGCCATATCCATAGTATCCACTTCCGCTATCAGGTCACTTGCCTCCACTCCATACGCCCCGATATTCTGGACAGCGGCAGCTCCTGCCTCCCCCGGTATACCTGAAAGATTCTCCGCTCCGTACCAGCCCCGGTCCACGCATTCCCCGACAAAATCATCCCACACCACGCCGGAGCCGACACGGACCGTGACGGTATCCGCATCAGAGTGCAAGACCTCCAGACCAGTTATCCTGGAATGCAGGACAGTCCCAGGCCAGTCCTTTGTAAAAAGCAGATTGCTGCCTCCTCCGATATGCAGCCACGGAGACGGCAGACGTCCGTCCCGAAGCATGGCCGCAGCCTCCGACAGTTCCTCCTCCGAATGATATTCTACGAATGCGAAGGTCCGGACATCTATCCCGAACGTATTGTGCCCCAAAAGGGAATAATCTCTTTCTATCGTAAGCATGGTCAGTCCTCTATCCTGGTTATACGTGCTCCAAGGGCATTCAGACGGCCTTCGATATCCTGATATCCGCGGTCTATCTGCTCGATATTGTGAATACGGCTTGTGCCGACGGCCCCCATAGCGGCAATGAGCATTGCTATGCCCGCACGGATATCGGGCGAGGTCATCTCCCGGCCACGCAGATTCATCCGGCGGTTGTGGCCTACGACCACTGCCCTGTGCGGGTCACACAGGATAATCTGCGCACCCATGTCTATGAGCTTGTCCACAAAGAACAGGCGGCTTTCGAACATCTTCTGGTGTATCAGCACGCTGCCCCTGCATTGAGTGGCCACTACCAGCATGACGCTCAGCAGGTCGGGAGTAAGACCCGGCCACGGAGCATCCGCAATGGTCATGATAGAGCCGTCTAGAAATGTCTCGATAGCGTATTCGTCCTGAGCCGGGACGTAGATATCGTCACCTCTCTGCTCAAGGGCGATACCCAGACGACGGAAACTCTCGGGGATAATGCCGAGATTGTCATATGAGACGTTCTTAATCGTTATCTCACTGTTGGTCATAGCCGCCATGCCGATAAAACTGCCCACCTCTATCATGTCGGGAAGGACGGTATGCTCCGCTCCGTGAAGCTCCTCCACCCCCTCGATGGTCAGCAGATTGGAAGCGATACCGCTTATCCTGGCACCCATACGGTTGAGCAGACGGCAAAGCTGCTGCAGATACGGCTCGCAGGCCGCATTATATATTACGGTCGTGCCCTCGGCGAGAACTGCGGCCATGATGATGTTGGCAGTTCCTGTTACCGACGCTTCGTCCAGAAGCATACGGGTACCGTGCAGACGTGAGGCGCGCAATTCAAAAGTAGCATTGTCCTTATTGTAGGAAAACTCTGCCCCCAGCTTTTTAAGTCCCTCGAAATGCGTATCAAGACGACGGCGTCCTATCTTGTCTCCTCCCGGCTTGGCTGTCAGGGCATAACCGAAACGGGAAAGCATGGGGCCGGTCAGCATGATGGAGCCCCGCAGGGAGGCATTGCGCTTGAGGAACTCAGGAGTATGAAGATAATCCATATCCACCTCATCGGCGCAGAAAGAATAGCTTCCCTCCCCGAGTTTCTCCACCTTTACTCCCATGTCCTGAAGCAGGGTTATGAGATTGTTGACATCAAGGATGTCGGGGACGTTACGGACAGTTACTTTATCTTTTGTCAGCAGCGTGGCACACAGAATCTGCAATACCTCATTCTTGGCCCCCTGGGGGGTTATCCGGCCTGAGAGCCTGTGTCCGCCCTCTATAACGAAACATGACATACGGCTATCTTATTATTATTTTTTCTTTCAACTGACGAAGCCCCACTCCCGGCAGTTCCTCCTCGATATATCTGTCTGTAGGACTCACCTCCGGAATAATCTCCGACTCTATCGGCAAGTAGAACAGTCTGGCCTTAATCTGGGAAGGCACACCTTGCAGCGACACTATCCTCTGGGCGTCTTTCTCCGTAGTAAGCACCAGTGACGTGCTGTATCTTCGCACAGAAGCCGCCACCTTGGACATGTCCGACAATGTATATCCGTGATGATCACCGAAACGAAGCACTTCATTCACAGCATATTTCCAACCAGCCATACGACGCACGGCCCTGTCATCGGCAATCCCTGAGAACACAACCGCACTCTTGGCATAGACATATCTTTGGTCGCACTCTTCCGGAAATACAGGGAGCGGCGGAAGATAAGCGATCCGGGAAAACATCAAAGGTATCCTGCCGGGAAGCCGCAGGTTCTCCCTCCATCTGTATCTCATGGTCCCGGACACTGCGTCCTCCACCTTGGTCACCACGACCATATCGGCCCTTTTTATCTGCGACGGAAGATCTCTCAGCCGTCCTATAGGCAGCAATGCGTCCTTATTGACAGGTCTGGTACTGCTTACCAGAAGGATAGAATACCCGGGGCGTATACGTCTGTGCTGAAAGGCGTCGTCAAGTATCACCAGCTCCGGCCTGCGCTCCTGAGGCAAAGACGCCAGAGTATCCACGGCCCTGCGGCGGGAAGCATCCACCACCACTGTTATGTCGGGAAATTTCTTCTTAATCTGCAGCGGCTCGTCTCCCACGTCCCTATAGGTATCCTCCTCCGAGACATAGCGGAATCCTTTCGTTTTCCTTCCGTATCCTCTTGAGACCACCGCCACCCTCATCGAGTCCTTGTACATCCTCACCAACAATTCCACCATAGGGGTCTTTCCCGTTCCCCCGACCGTGACGTTACCGACGCATATAGAGGGCAAAGGCAAAGGATATGATTTAAGAATACCCTTGTCATACATCATATTTCTCAACGCCAGAATACAATAATAAGGGAACAGCAGCACCTTGTCCAATATCATAAAGCAATCCTCATTAATCCTTCAAATATACTCAATTTTAAGAAATTTGTGATAATTTTGCATTGCTAAAACCACTACAAGACCTGAAATGACCGTAATTATCAAGGAAGTCCTTAACAGAAAGGATCTGAAACGCTTCGTAAAATTTCCACGCACACTATATAAGAACACCCCTCTGTATGTTCCGCCTCTTGATGCGGACGAGATGAATTCACTGCGCAAGACCAACCCGGCATTCGCACATTGCGAGGGACGCTACTGGCTGGCATACAAGGACGGAGAGATTGCAGGACGTATCGCAGGCATCATCAACCACAATGCCAACAACGACTGGAACGAGAAGAATATCCGTTTCGGATGGCTGGACATGATAGATGACATCGAGGTCACCGAGGCACTGGTGAATACCGTAGCCGACTGGGGCCGGGAGAAGGGTCTTAAGACAATGAACGGACCTTGGGGTTTCTCCGACATGGACAAGGAGGGCCTGCTCGTGGAGGGCTTCGACAAGGAACCTTCGATAACCACTCTGTACAATTTCCCCTACTACGGCGAGCATCTTGAGCGACTGGGATTCCGCAAGGAGGTGGACTGGATACAACGCAGGCTGCTGATACCGGACGCCGTGCCCGAGAAGCTGGTCGCCTACGACAAGATCATACGGGAGAAATACGGCGTCTCAGTCATAGTTCCCCGCAAGGCCAAGGACATAAAGCGCAGGGCCGAGGAAATCTTCGCAGTCCTCAACGACTCATACGCCGTACTGCATGAGTTCACCCGTCTGACTGAGAAGCAGGTGAAGATGTACATAGCCCAGTACATGCCCTTTATCAACAAGAACATGATCTGCGTAGTGGTAGACCAGAGCGACCGTGTGGTAGGATTCGCCATCACCATGCCCTCGCTGTCGGACGGATTCCGCAAGGCCGGCGGAAAACTCTTCCCCTTCGGATTCTTCCACATACTCAAATCTCTGAGAACATTCAATACCGTCGAATGCTACCTCATCGGTGTCATTCCTGAATACAAGCACAAGGGCATCAATGCTCTTATATTCAATTATCTGCAAAGCAACTACATCAAGATGGGCTTCAAGGACCTCGTCTCCAACCCCCAGCTGGAGAACAATCTGGCTGTCCAGAGGCTCTTCGACTATTACGACACCGAGTTCTACCAGCGCCGACGCTGCTATATCAAGAACTTATAAACCACAGCCATGCCTTCAAAAAAGCACATAGACAAGACCAATGCGGCCAGACTGCTAGACCGCGCCGGGATATCCTACGAACTGATACCTTACGAAGTTGACGAGGAGCACCTGTCCGCTGACGCCGTAGCAGCAAAGCTCGGAGAGGACATCGCCTGCGTCTACAAGACCATCGTCCTGCGCGGCGACCGCAACGGCTACTTTGTCTGCGTGGTACGGGGCGACAGCGAAATCGACCTCAAAGAAGCGGCCCGTGTCTCCGGCAACAAGAGAGCCGAGCTGATACACGTCAATGAGCTTCTTCCCCTTACAGGCTACATCCGTGGCGGCTGTTCCCCCATCGGTATGAAAAAACCTTTCCCAACTTATTATCAGGCCTCTATCACCGACCATCCCTACGTCTACGTCAGTGCCGGCATGCGCGGTCTTCAGCTCAAAATCGCCCCCGCTGACCTCATTGCATTTACCCACGGCCAGCTCTTCTGAGGGCACAAAAAAATCCCCGCAGGGAGGAAATTTCCTGCAGGGACCTGTATGCTATGCGGCTGTGCGCAGTTAGTCCTTGGTGGCGTTCTCCAGCTTCTTCATGATGGAGAATATGAAGACGGCGGAGATGACGCAGAGGGCGATGAGGATAGACCACAGCACCCAGAGAGGCAGACCGCCCCAGAGCATACCGATGATGGACACCATGTAGTTGCCGATGGCGGTGGCCACGAACCAGAGACCCATCATCATGCCCTTGTACTTGGGAGGAG
>DXAW01000017.1 GCA_019116865.1 Candidatus Coprenecus stercoravium
GCTCTATCCATTCTTCAATATGTGCGATATCCGGAAAAGCCGTTCTGTCAATTTGCTGTGAAATATCCTCAGGCTGTCCTGCCAGCGATTCTGCAATTTTATTAATCGATTGATCGGCGAGTTCGTTGCCAAGCATAACACCTGAAAATACTGTTGAAATATCATATGCGTTTAATTTGTCAAGAGTCGGAAATCCGTAGATGTATGCCAGTTTTTGAGCCAGTACAAGTGCGTGCCAGTAGTATTGTGCTGTGTTGAGTTTGAAAACAGCACCTTGCGGGGATTGTTCCGCCTGCGAATGTGCGAATATTATTGACAGCCTCCCCGGCCCTTTTCGGCCCTAATTCCGCAAGCGGCGCAATGATTTCTCCCTACCACTTGCGGCTTTCTCCCTACTTTTTACGAACTGTTGCCCACGCATCCATAATATTTCCCTCTAGGCTAGGCAAGTTACGGGAAGTATGCGCATCTGATAATTGTGCAAATATTTGATATTTAGCATATTATGATTTTACATGATGGATTTCGGAGTGTTCTAAGGCGGCGGAATCCATCCACCGAGAAGATAAGACACTGATTGTCAGCCGGCTGCTGAAAAGAAGGGTGCGCGCACTTACCGTTCAAATCCATGCAGCACGTATGACACGCACCTCTACGGCTCCGATTATTGCAAAAATTAAGTATTTTTACAGATATTTTCAAAACTTACTACCAGACAACCTTATGAATATTGAAAACAGAATTCTTCCGGCATCTGATACGGACAAGAAGCCTGACGTTTCTGGAGGAGAGGAAGCGAAGGAGGCTGGGCAGAAGAAGATCGGCAAGAAGGCGGCGGGGAAAAGGAGAAAGGCCCCTGGTGCCTTGTGGCGCCGGAGGCCTTTTGTGATCTGCTTGGGGCTCGAACCCAAGACCCCAACATTAAAAGTGTTGTGCTCTACCAACTGAGCTAGCAGATCGGATTTGGACGGCAAAAGTAAGTAAAAAGATTCAATGCGCAAAATATTTGTGCGGTTAAGAGACGGTTTTCCTATTTTTGCGGCATGACGGAGTTTCGGTCTGAGGTTATGGAGTTCCTGCGGGAATGTACGGGAGATGAGCCTGTGCGGCTGTCCGTGCCTGGTGCGGACGGTGTGGATGTGTGCGTGGATGTGGGGTGGAAGCTGGCTGTGGTGACTGTCCCGCTGGGGTTTTTCAGTAATGGCGGTACGGTGGAGTGCCTGAGGGCTGTGGAGGCCTGGCTGGCGGATGCGGCCGGATGTTCTGAGATGCGGACATCCGGTGCAGGGCCGTGTGCCGGTATGGGGTCTTCCGGGATGGCGGTGGCAGACAGGGTCTTCCTGTACGAGGACCGCTGGCGCAATGACGGTACGGCCGTCAGGGCCATGCTGCGTGTGAGGCTGGGGCGTGGATTGACGGTGTTCGCGCGGAACTGTGTGGTCCGTGATTTGGCGCCGGAGACTGCTGCGAATTTTCTCAGACGCCATCATATCTACGGCCCGGCAAGGGCCCGTTATCGTCTCGGGCTGTTCCGGACCCGGGCTACGGGCAGGGGAGAGGCCGGTATGGACCTGACTCCGGCGTTGGTGGCTGTCGCCACATTCTCCGCCGGCAGACGCAAGGAGGACGGGACGGTGTCCTACGAGTGGGTGCGGTATGCCTCGGCTCAGGGTGTCAGAGTGACCGGCGGAATGGGACGGTTGCTGGATGCGTTCATATCGAAGATGAGAGCCTCCGGCCCGATGGACGTGATGACATATGCCGATCTGGAGTGGTACGACGGCCGCTCGTACAGGCGGCTGGGTTTCGAGCCGTGCGGAGACAGGGAGCCGGTATGGTTCCTCTGCCGCCCGGGGTCTTGCGGAAGACAGGTATGCCCGGGCGGTGCGGTGTTTTCGGACGAGAATGCGGTCAGAATATGCAATCTCGGCAGCCGGAAGTATATCAGCCGATGGTGATGGCTTCCTGTTTCTTCCGGCATTTCCCGGATACTGGGATGGCGGCGGCAGGTGCTGAGGTTGAGAACGCAAGCGACTCCCCGTCTTTGGCCGCATCTACTTTGATGACGGCTTCTTTCTTAAGTCCGGACAGCAAGGTCTCGGCCAAAGGGTCTTCGAGATACCGTCTTATGGCTCTCTTGAGCGGTCTGGCTCCGTAGGCGGGGTCGTAACCTTTCCCACACAGGAAGTCCTTCGCTTTGCGGGTGAGGATGAGGCTGTATCCTGCTCCGTTCACTTTTCTGTGCAGCTCTGCGAGTTCCAGATCAAGTATTGCCGCCACGTCGTCACGGGTGAGGCTGTTGAAATATACGGTCTCGTCGAGCCGGTTGAGAAACTCAGGGGTGAATTCACGGCTCAGCGCCTTGTCTATAAGTGATTTTCTTAGTTGCGTGCGGTCGGTCTCCGCCGTGCTGTATCCGAGGCCGCGCCCGAAGTCCCGGATATCCCTGCTGCCTATGTTTGACGTGATTATGATGACTGTATTGCGGAAGTCTACCGTGCGTCCGTTGCTGTCGGTGAGGCGGCCTTCGTCGAGTATCTGCAGGAGTATATTGAAGATGTCCGGGTGGGCTTTCTCAATCTCGTCGAGCAGCACTACGGAGTACGGTTTCTGCCGTACTCTCTCGCTCAGTTGTCCGCCGTCATCGTATCCGACATAGCCCGGAGGCGCTCCTATCAGACGGCTGACGGATATTTTTTCCATGTACTCGCTCATGTCGAGGCGTATGATGGCGTCCTTGCTGTCGAACAGCTGCTCCGCGAGGGTTTTGGCCAGATGGGTCTTGCCGACACCTGTGGGACCTAGGAAAAGAAACGAGCCGATGGGCCTTCCCGGATCCTTGAGTCCGGCCGTGTTGCGGAGCAAGGCTCTGACCACTTTGTCAACGGCCTCGTCCTGGCCTATGATTCTTTTGTCCAGGGTGCTCCTGAGGGATTTCATCCTGGCCGCTTCCGACTGGCTCATCCTGCTCACAGGTATGCCGGTCATTACCGATACGGCCGTCATCACGTCTTTTACGGTGACATGAGCCGCGTTTTTCGTGGCATTATGAATCATCCGGTCCGTGGCGGTGTTGATGTCTTCTTCCTGTGCCCGTTCCATTTTAAGAAGCCTTGCGCTCATCTCGAAATTGCTGTCCTCCAGGCAGGCCCGCTTGAAGCGCTTGAGCTCCTGAAGTTTGTTGTGCATCTCGTGGAAGCCGGAGGGCGGCATGCTGCGCCTTATCTGCACGGCGGCACCGGCCTCGTCCATGACGTCTATGGCCTTGTCCGGCAGATTCCGGTCGGTGATGTACCGTGTGGAAAGGGCCACGCATGCGTCGATGACCTCCTGGCTGTAGACGACGTTGTGAAAATGGCCGTAGTAGTCGCCCAGACCTTCGAGGATGGCTTTTGTGGTCTCCGCAGACGGCTGCTCCACTGCTACTTTCTGGAAACGTCTGGCCAGCGCCCCGTCCTTCTCTATGATTTTACGGTATTCGTCGGATGTGGTGGCGCCGATGCACTGGAACTCTCCCTTGGTCAAAGCCGGCTTGAGAATGTCGGCGGCGTCCATTGCTCCTCCGGAACCGCCGGTGCCCACTATATTGTGTATCTCGTCTATAAACAGTATGATGTCGGGCTCGCTTCTTACGGCATCGAGTATGTCCTTGAGCCTTTCCTCGAAGTCGCCCCTGAATCTGGTGCCTGCTACTATTGAACCCATGTCCAGGGATATGACGCGCCTGTCCAGCAGGGCGAGCGGAACAGTCTTTTCGGCTATGCGCCTGGCGATTCCTTCGGCCACAGATGTCTTGCCGACTCCCGGTTCTCCGACAATCAGGGGATTGTTCTTCTTCCTGCGGCAGAGTATGCTTATGGCCCGGTCTATCTCCTTGTCTCTTCCTATCACAGGGTCGAGCAGGCCTTCCTCGGCTGCTTTGGTGAGGTCGTATCCGAATCTGTCCAGGGTCTCCGCCGGAGAGAGAGGCTGGTCCGTGTCGGGAAAGTCCGTCTCCGGTCCCATGTCGTCCGATGTATACCGTCCGTTGCCCGTATCTTTTTTCCCGGTGTCGTATACGAGGTTGAAATCCAGCCCCATGTCTTTGATTATACGGGCGGTGATGGTGCTGTTCTCTTTTAGGATGACGCTCATGTACACCATGGTGTCCGGTATGTGCCCGGTCCCTGGTTCCTGGAGTATGGATGCGGCTGCGGCGTTGACATGCTGCAGCTCAGTGCTTGGGCGGATTTCCGCCGTGGAATTGTAGGGCAGTGCGAAACCTTTGTCCACGTGGTCAAGTATTGCGGATTTTATTCTGTTCAGCGACAGATTGTGTCCGGTCAGGAAACGGCAGGCCTCGTTGTCCTCCTGACGGATGACTCCGAGCATGAAGTGCTCTACCGTGATGACATTCCAGCCCGTCCGTATGGCTTCTTCCCTGGCGTATTTCAGGATTTTCTCTATCTTGTCGGATTCTCGCATGTTTCTTATGATTTCAGACCCCTAAAATAATCAATATTTGAAAAATATTTCGTATTTTAGCATTTTGTTTTGGAAATACGTGATAAGATGGAAAATGAAGAAATAACTCAGGGCAGAATAGTGCAGGTCGATATAGAGACCGAGATGAAAACCGCTTACATCGACTATTCGATGTCAGTGATTGTGGCACGTGCGCTGCCTGATGTAAGAGACGGATTGAAGCCTGTGCACCGCAGGGTGCTTTACGGAATGAACGAGCTTGGACTCACCTCCGGCGGCCAGCATAAGAAGTCGGCCCGTATAGTCGGAGAGGTCCTCGGTAAGTATCATCCTCATGGCGACTCCAGTGTCTATGACGCGATGGTGCGTATGGCTCAGGACTGGAGCATGAGGTACATGCTGGTGGACGGCCAGGGTAACTTCGGCTCGATAGACGGAGACTCGGCTGCGGCCATGCGTTATACTGAGGCGCGTTTCCGCAGGCTCGCCGAGGAATGTCTTGAGGATCTGGACAAGGATACTGTGGATTTCACCCCCAACTTCGATGAGACATTGAAGGAGCCTGTGGTGCTGCCGTCGAAGGCCCCTCTGCTTCTGCTCAACGGCTCGTCGGGTATAGCTGTGGGTATGGCCACCAATATGGCTCCTCACAATCTCGGCGAGGTGGCCGACGCCATATGCGCATATATAGACAACAATGACATCACCGTAGACGAGCTGATGCATTATATAAAAGGTCCCGATTTCCCCACGGGTGGCATTATCCAGGGTATCTCCGGTATCCGTGATGCCTTTGAGACGGGCCGCGGACGTATCGTGGTGCGCTCAAAGACAGAGATTGAGGTGCAGCCCTCCGGAAGGGAGGTGATAGTGGTCTCCGAGATACCTTACATGGTCAATAAGAGGGAGATGATCGAGAGCATAGCCAGGCTGGTGGAGGAGAAGAAGATAGACGGCATCGCCTATATCAACGACGAGAGCGACCACAAGGGTATGCGAGTGGTTATCAAGCTGAAGATGGGAGCCGTTTCGAGCGTGGTGCTCAACACCCTGTTCAAGATGACATCGCTCCAGTCCAGCTTCTCGGTAAACAATATCGCCCTCGTGGACGGCCGCCCGAGACTGCTCAATCTCAAGCAGCTCATCAAATATTTCGTGCGTCACCGTCACAACGTGGTGGTGCGTAGGGCGCAGTTCAACCTCAATGAGGCCCGCAAGAAGGAGCATATCCTGGCCGGTCTGCTCAAGGCGATTGACATCATAGACGAGGTGATAAACCTGATAAGGGCGTCGAAGAACCGTCAGGATGCCAGGGACGGCCTGTGTGAGAAATTCGGATTCACTGAGATACAGGCCGGAGCCATCGTCGAGATGAGGCTCGGACAGCTTACAGGCATGGACCGTGAGAAGCTCCGCGCTGACTATGACGCACTTGTCAGACTGATACAGGAACTTACTGAATTCCTTGCCGATGAGTCTCTCCAATATGCTCTCATCAAGAAGGAGACCCAGGAGCTCAAGGAAAAATACGGGGATCCCCGCCGTACCGAGATAGTGCCTGCCGCTGACGAGTTCAATCCGGAGGACTTCTATGCCGACGAGGATGTGGTGATAACCATATCGCACTCGGGTTATATCAAGAGGACTCCTCTGACCGAATACAGGCTTCAGAACAGGGGCGGAGTAGGCTCCAAGGGCAGTACGACCAAGGAGGAGGACTTCATAGAGCATATCTATGTGGCCAATACACACAGCACCATGCTCTTCTTTACCGACAAGGGCAAATGTTACTGGCTCAAGGTGTACGAGATACCGGAAGGCTCCAAGACATCCAAAGGCAGGGCTATCCAGAATGTCATCAACATCGAGCCTGACGACCATGTATGCGCTTACCTTAACGTGGGCAATCTCGGTGACGAGGAGTACATCAACAGTCATTATATCGTGCTGGCCACCAAGAGAGGTACGGTCAAGAAGACACTGCTGGAGGCTTATTCCCGTCCTCGCCAGAAAGGCGTTAACGCAATCACCATCAAGGACGGAGACAGTCTGCTTGAGGCGGTGCTGACTGACGGAGAGAATGATATCCTGCTTGCGGCACGTAAGGGCAAGTGCGTGCGTTTCCACGAGTCTCAGGCCCGCTCGATAGGCAGGACTGCGGCAGGAGTACGCGGCATCAGCATAGAGGAGGATGACGAGGTTATCGGTATGGTCTGTGCGAGAACCGATCCGGAGTATCTTGAGTCGCATCATATCATGGTGGTCAGCGAGAACGGTTTCGGCAAGCGTTCCGCACTCGATGACTACAGGACCACAAGCCGTGGAGCCAAGGGAGTCAAGACCATCAATATCACAGATAAGACAGGAGACCTGATAGCCATAAAGATGGTCTCTGACGACAATGACCTGATGATTATAAACAAATCCGGTATCACTATCCGCGTTCCCGTGTCCGACATACGTGTGGCCGGCAGGGCGACCCAGGGCGTCAAGCTCATCAACCTGCGCGAGGGAGACACCATCGCCGCCGTGTGCGTGGTCAACAAGAGCGAGGAGAAGGTGCAGGAGCAGGAGGAAGAACAATTGTAACAACTAAAAATAGTAAAGCACAATTATTTATTAACAATCATGAAAAAGATTTTATTGACCGTTGCATTGCTGGCAGTGGCTGTAGCTGCCGGAGCACAGAACAAGGATCAATTACAGGCTTCTATCGCGAAGGCTCAGGAGGCTACTCTCAATGAGAAGAAGGCTGCCAATCCGGCAACATGGATTAAGTACGGCGACGCCCTTACGAAGGCGTATCTGAGTCTGTACGGAGATGCCAGAACGGGTTGGGACCCCACTACCGTAATGCTGATGACAAACGGCAAGCAGCCGCTTTCCGAGGAGCAGGTGGCTATAAACGGAACCCCGTATATAGTACAGCATTTTGAGTTCCATGATATGTATTATGACGCCAACTCCATAGTAGCTGCCATAATCATCACACAGCATATTTCAGATGAGAACCTTCTGGTTCAGGCCAGGGATGCGTATCTGAAAGCGGCCGAGCTGGATGCCAAGGGCTCTAAGACCAGAACTCTTACCGACAAGCTGCTCACAGTGGAGGAGAGACTGGTGGAGAATGCGTCAAGCTGCTTCGCCATCGGCCGGTATGAGGAGGCCGCAGAGCTGTTCGAGGCCTCCATCATGTGCCGTGACAACAATGTCATCAACAGTCTGGATACCGTTATCGTATCCAATACAGCCCTTGCGTACAACGTGGCCGGCAATAATGCCAAAGCCAGGGAATACTACGAGCTGTGCGTGGAACTCGGCTATGACGAGAATGGCGAGAATTCATCGGCTCTGGCCGACATCCTGATTAAGGAAGGAGACACTGACGCTGCGAAAGCATGCCTCAACTCGGCATTCCAGAAATATCCCTCAAGCCAGGCTGTTCTGGTGGCTCTCATCAATCTCTATATGGAGACCAACGATGATCCTAATAAGATACTTGACCTTATTCATCACGCTCAGGTAAACGAGCCTACCAATGCCTCTCTCGTGTATGCGGAGGGTAACGTTTATTTCAATATGAACGACTATGACAACGCTATCAGGTGCTACTACAAGTCGTTTGAGATGGACCCCACCTATGTATACGGTATCTACGCTGTGGGAAATGCTTACTTTGAGCACGCAGTTGACGTTCAGGATGAGATGGACAAGCTGGATCTCAGCGATATAGAGGGCTATGACAAGCTTCTGGCCGAGTTCGAGGGATATCTGACGGCTTCTATTGAACCTTTTGAGACAGCCATCTCACTTGCAGGAGATGACAATCAGGACGTGAAAGTAGCATCCGCAAGTGCGCTGAAACAGGTTTACTTCCGTTTCCGTGACAAGGACCCCAAATATGCTGAGGGTTATGACAGATGTGATGCTATCCTCAAGGAAGCAGGAGTAGAATAATAATTCCGAGTACAGGATAAAAACAACAGCCCGGTGGAAGTCCACCGGGCTGTTCTGTTATAATGTCCGAAGCGTAATGCTATTCTTCTTCTTCAGTTGCCTTTTTAGTAAAGGTGAATGTGCCTGCAGGAGAGCCGTAGTTCATTGTCTGGTCGTAGGGATAGTAATAGTATCCTCCGTTCTCAGCAAGGGATATACCAGCAATGTCAAAGGCGCAGATCTGTCTGGGAGTCTCGTTGATCGTGTATGTGACACCTTCTCCGCTCATCTCTGTATTGTCCTGATTCATTGTAAGGGTATATGCGTAGTATATCTCGCCTCCGTTGTAAAGGGGAATGATTTCTCCGTCGAGGTCGTAGTAGCCGCTCCATGTGGCTGTAAACTCAGGGAGCATGAAGTATGCGTTCAATCTTGAAGGAATCTCCCATCCGCCGATAAGACCGAACGAACCGTTACTCAATACCTGTGCGAATGCCTCGATCTCTTCTACGTCAAAGCCGTATTCGTCTATTACTTTTGACATGCCTGTAATCTTGGCGCATTCTTCATCCGCATCATAGGCTATGGTGACATCAAATGTCATAGATGACTCGCTAAGCGTCATGTCGTAGTCAGTCATATCATTGTTCCATGTGCATTTGAGAGTCTTTGATGATGTCATGGTCCATTCTCCGATATAGGGCTGGTACTCATCTGGAATTACGACTGTCGTATCAGTGCCGGAACCGGTGAGAGTGTGAGTGTAGGAACCCCATTCTGAGTTACTGTACTGTGAGCCGAGCTGAGCATTGGCCCTTACGGATACTACGTATGTTCCGGGTTCGAGTCCGAAAAATACGAGTTCTGTCTCATTGGTGGCTGTATCATTGCCGTAGAGCTCTCCATTGAGCATGCAGGTGTAGGATACGGCATTTTCAATAGCTGCCCATTCTACTGTGAAAGAAGTTCTGGTCTGGCTTTTAAGAGCGGGAGAGGGAGTGAAGAGCTGGGTCTTGTCTCCATTTTCCTGCGGATCATCCGGCTTGTCGACGGGGTCGCAGGAAGTCATGACTGAAATGGCTGCGAAAGTCATGGCAGTGTAAAAAAGAATTTTTCTCATAAGAGTAACTATTTGTAGTTATACAATAATTTAGGATGCAAATATAAAAAGAATTTCACTTATTTGATGTTGTGCGTGAGTTTTTGGACAAATTTGGAATCTGACAGAAACTCACTGGCTATGACACGCAGAACTGTGTATGTCGGCACTGCGATGAGGATTCCGAATATACCGCTTATCTGTCCGGCCAGCAGGATGATTATGAAAATCTCAAGAGGATGGGCCTTGACGCTGTTGGAGTAGATGAGAGGCTGGAATACGTAATTGTCTATAAACTGAGTGACAATGAATATGCCTAGGATGATGATGAGGAACAGAAGCAGCGGCATTCCGACACCGTTGTTGATGTGGTATATAAGGCCCATGAGTACGGCCAGCACGTCTCCGATCAGCGGCCCCAGGTAGGGGATGATGTTGAGTATTCCGGATGCGAAAGCCACCACGATGGCCAGTTGGAAATCTATCTTGGCTATGAATATCAGTCCGATGCTGTTCAGTGCGGCTACGAACAGGGATTCGAGGGATATTCCTACGAAGTAACGGGACAGCAGAGTGTTGATTGATTTGACCGTTCTGCGTACCTTTTCCTCATATTTGTCCGGAACGATGGATGAGAGAGTATCGGTGATAATCCCGTTCTCCATAAGCAGGAAGAAGGAGATGAACACTACGGAGAATATGGCGATGCCGAAGTTGGCTATGAACGATGCCAGCGAGACGATGATGTTGGAGAATGTGTTGAGGTTTATGAAATCCTTGAGGTAGTCGAAAAGGTACACCTCTATTTTGAAATTTTGCCCTGCGGAAGGAATGGATTTGATGATGAATTCGTTGACCTTTTCCAAGGGAGCGTCTATCTGAGTCTCCAGAGTGCTGAGGTTCAGATTGTTTATCAGGTGTACCACTTCGCCGATCATCGGGGCAAGAAGCAGGAACAGCGAGAGACATACGCAGATAATAATGAGAAGCGTAAGTCCGGACGCCAGCCATCTGGGGAAATGATGTCCTTTGATCTGTATGCGTGTAAGGGCCTTTACCACCGGTTTGCCGATAAGGGCCACTACTACGGCAAGGGCGATATACAGCAGTACTGTCCTGAAGTACCAGCCAAGGAATAGAACGATGGCTGTGACTCCGGCAATAATCAGATATTTTGCCAGTCTGTCCATGAGGGTGTGTTTACAGTCTACAAAAATAGAAAAGTTCCGGCAGATTCCAAATCCGCCGGAACTTTTCTAAAAGGTAAGTCTGACTACTGTTCGGGCTGCTCCTGAGGCTGGGGCCTTTCGTTGCCGACAGCCACATTGATGGTCCTGCCCATGTATTCAGTGCCGTTGAGAGATTCTATGGCTTTCATGCCGTCCTCTTCGGACATTTCCACAAAACCATAGCCTCTGGACCTTCTGGTCTCCTTATTTACGATGATTCTTGCAGAGGATATTTCCCCGAAAGGGGTGAACAGTGAAGTCAAATCTTCTCTCCTGACTCTGTAGTTCAGGTTGGATACAAAGATATTCATGTGTGCAGTTTGGTTAAATATTCTCTGCAAAGTTATTAAAAATAATACGTTGTTGCAAAAAATATGCAGGCGCATTATTTATGTCCGTAGCTGCTTCCGTCGAAACAGTGCGTGCATATCATGTCTTTGGGAAGCCCTATCGCAGCGACCAGGTTGTCAAGGGAATTGAACTTGAGTGACGCCACGTTGACTTCCTGACGGATATATTCCACCATTGCGGCATATTCGGCAGTGTCGTTGCGTACGTATTTGCCGAGGTTCTTGTCATGCGCGCCCTCGTTCTTGAGGATGAAGCGGCGTGCGATGAGCTCCAGCGGAGTCCTCGACTCTGAGAAGTTGATGAACTCGCAGGGGTATACCAGCGGAGGGCAGCTTATGCGCACGTGTACTTCCTCGGCACCGTAGGCATACAGGTTGCGGACATTGTTGCGGAGCTGAGTGCCGCGGACGATGGAGTCGTCGCAGAATACCGGCCTGTGGTTTTTCAGTATGGCTCCGTTGGGAATCAGTTTCATCTTGGCCACCAGATTTCTCCTTTCCTGACTGGTGGGGGTGAAGCTGCGGGGCCATGTGGGCGTGTACTTGACATATCCGTTGCGGAAAGGCACGCCCTTGCCGTCAGAGTATCCGATGGCCATGCATGTGCCTGAGTCAGGTATGGAGCATACCGTGTCCATCTCTGAGTCGTCATCCTTGGCCAGGTTGTACCCCAGACGGTAGCGGACCTCGTCCACGTTGATGCCCTCGTAGGAGCTTGCCGGATAACCGTAGTAAATCCACAGGAAAGAGCATATCTGCATCTTTTTCTTGGGTTTTACTATCTGCTCAGTCCCGTCGGCTGTCATTTTGACCGCCTCACCGGGGCCGATGATGTATTCTTCCTTATATCCCAGATTGGGGAACGCACATGTCTCGGAGGCTACGGCATGGGCCAGTTCTCTCTCTCCGTTCTCGTCCACTACGTCTTTTTTGCCGATTATGAGAGGAGTCCTGCCGTAGAGGTCTCTGCAGGCGATGATGCTGTTCTCTGTCATAATCAGGAACGAGCAGGAGCCTTTTATCTTCTTCTGGACGGACTCGATGCCCTCTGCGAAAGAAGCCGAGCAGGTGATGATCTGCGCTATCAGCTCGGTGGGGTTGGTCTTGCCGGAGCTAAGTTCGGTAAAGTTCTTGTTCTGGGAGAGCATTTCTTTCTCCAGTTCGTTGATATTGCAGATCTTGCCGACAGTGACGATGGCGAATCTGCCGAGGTGTGAGTTGACCACGATGGGCTGTGCGTCCGTATCGCTGATCACACCGATGCCGATGTTTCCGGTGTACTTATAAAGGTCGTCCTCGAATTTGACTCTGAAGTAGGAGTTTTCCAGAGAGTGGATATCTCTTGCGAAGATTCCGTCACCGTTGTAGACAGCCATTCCGCCCCTGCGGGTGCCGAGATGAGAGTGATAGTCTACACCGTAGAATAGGTCGTTTCTGCATTTTTTTGTGGAGATGACTCCAAATATTCCTCCCATAGTATGTGTTGTTGATTTTGGGGGCAAAGATAATTGTGTTTTTAAAAGAATTTATAAAAAAATTTACACTTTTTGCAGGCGGTTTTATAAGTGACTGATAGTGGCGTTTATGCGTATGAACAACTCTATTACGTATGTCAGAAGCCTGCTTTCCGAGAAAAAAGAAAGCGGAATCAGAGCCATTGCCGCACTGGTCAGAGGAGTACACAGCAGGTTGGCGAGCAGGGAGAAAAATGCGAACGTCCCGAAGTGCAGGTAGATGACCGGAGCTGTGGTTATCTGGCATGCGATGGTCATGGCGCAGACGTCGGCTATGTTGCCCGCAATCCGGTTCCGGGTCCTGACGATGCTTCTCAGATGCGGGAATATCAGGAATATGGCGCACATCGCCGCATATGAGAGCTGGAAGCTGATGCCGGACGGCGCCCTGTAATCGGCAACGGTGATGATTATGGCGCTGAGCGCCAGGGAGCTGATGCCGCACCGCTTTCTTCCGAGCAGGGCGCCTGTCTCGTAGATGGTCAGCATCACGGCGGCCCTCAGTATGGATGCTCCGCAGCCGGTGAATATGGTGTAGGCCCACAGCAGCAGTATTGTTGCCACGGACCGTATGCGTCTGACGGCTGGGCTGTTGCCCAATAATGACAGCAATGCTGATATGAAACCGTAGAGCATGCTCAGATGCATTCCGGACAGGGCAAGAAGGTGGACGGCTCCGCTTTGCCGGAAGCTCTCCTGGATATTCTCCGGTATCTCGTCCTGATATCCGTATGCCAGGGCTTTGACTACAGCCCTTGTGCGAGCCTTCCCGTCTCCCGGCATAGCTGAGTCCACCGCCTCGGAGAACTTCTGCCGCATCCATGCCGGAAGGAGTCTGAGGGGAGGACGGCGGCAGCGGCTGACACTCAGTTCGGAGTCTTGTCCGTAGAAGCAGGTGAAGAATATTCCGCGCTCCGCCATATAGCCCTGATAGTCGAAATCGTCAGAAAAGTTCTTCACACGCGCACACCGGACGCCGGCAATCACCGTGTCTCCCGGCATCCATCTGAGACTGTCCGGAATATTGTATATAATGGTACTGGCGCCGGATATGTCCACCTCGATGAAAGGACGTCCTGAGGACGACCTGCCTCCTGTGGTGATGATTCCATATACACCGTTTTCCGGTGCCGGTCTTTCCCTGCGGCAGTTCATTGCCGGTCCCAGGGCGGCGCCCCAGGCTCCCATGAAGAAGAACAGCAGCGGAATAGCTTTCCGTAATCCGGGGACGGAAAGTGTCATGATAGCAGTCAGTACTGTGCCGGCAAATATGGCCGCTGCCGGAAGCCGTGCGGCTGTAAGATTGCCTGCTACGAACAGCAGTGCGGCCACGAACAGATACATCTCTCTCCTCATCTCTCCCCAATTTGACTGCAAGGTAAGAATTCTTTGCTGAAATTCCTATTTTATGATTAACTTTGCAGGATTGTTGGAACAACTTAAAACGAAGTAAAAATATTATGATTGTATTGGTAATCAACTGCGGAAGCTCGTCGCTGAAGTATCAGGTCCTCGACATGAGGAGTGACAATGACTATTCTCTGCTGGCCAAGGGTCTTGTGGAGAGAATCGGTCTCGAGATGGGAGAGATCACCCATCGTCCCGCCGGTAAGGACAAATTCATAATCTCCAAGCCTGTGCCTGACCATACTGAGGGCATAAAATCTGTGCTCGGGCTTCTGACGGATCCGGATCACGGTGTACTGAGCTCACTTGACCAGATAGAGGCTGTAGGCCACAGAGTGGCGCACGGCGGAGAGCTTTTCCCCGAATCCTGCCTCGTGGACGACAAGGTGATAGAGGGAATCGAGAGCCTGTGCGAGCTGGCCCCGCTTCACAATCCGGCCAACCTTTTGGGAATAAGGGCTGTGCAGAAACTCATGCCTCATATTCCGCAGGTGGCTGTTTTCGATACTTCGTTCCATCAGACCATGCCTGACTACGCTTATATGTACGCTATCCCGTATGAGTGCTATGAGAAACTCCACGTGCGCCGTTACGGATTCCACGGTACAAGCCATAAGTTCGTGGCCCGCAGGGCTTGCGAGTTCCTCGGCATGGACATCAACAATTCCAAAATAGTAACCTGCCATCTCGGCAACGGAGGCTCCGTTACCGCCATCCTCAACGGCAAGTCCGTGGACACCTCCATGGGATTCACTCCTGTCGAGGGCGTGGTGATGGGTACCAGATGCGGCAGTATCGATGCCGGTGCGGTGACATATCTTCAGGAGAAGCTTAATCTCGACCTGGACGGTATCACCAAACTGCTCAACAAGAAGAGCGGTTTTCTCGGAGTGTCCGGAGTGTCTTCCGACTGCCGCGATATCGTGAGCGCATACGAGAACGGTAACTACAGGGCCGGTCTCTCGCTGAATATGTTCTACCATAGTGTCCGTAAGTATATAGGTGCGTACAGCGCAGTGATGGGCGGACTTGACGTGATAGTGTTTACCGGTGGTATCGGTGAGAACGACGGAGACGCGCGCAAGGAGATATGCTCGACCCTGGGCTTCCTGGGAGTGGAGTTCGACGAGGCCGCCAACAAGGGCGTGCGCGGCGAGGACAAGCTCATCTCCACGGCTTCTTCCAAGGTGAAGGTACTGACATTGTCCACAAACGAGGAGCTGGTGATTGCACGTGACACCATGCACCTCTCACGTAAATAGTATTTAATGTGTTAAACTTATAAACAAAGAATCATGATTACAAATTTTGAACAGATTTACGAAATCTTACGTTCGAAGACAAGAAAACGTCTGGTTGCGGCCTGGGCCGTGGATGACCACACTATCACAGCCGCCTACAAGGCAGTGCAGCTCGGTATAGTCGACGCCACTCTCGTAGGTGACGTGAACATGATCAAGAAAGTATGCGAGGCCGAGAAGATCGACCCTACCGTATTCACCATCATCAACAACGACAATGAGCTTGCGTCCATCGCACAGGCCGTCCTCATGGTAAGGGAAGGTCAGGGCGATATCCTGATGAAAGGTCTTTGCTCGACCGACAAGTATATGAGAGGCATCCTGAACAAGGAGAAGGGTCTGCTTCCTCCCAAGGCTGTCCTCAGCCATGTCTGCGTACTCTCCAACCCCAATTACCGCAAGCTGATCGTGCTCGGAGACATGGCCGTTATTCCTCTTCCTGACCTCAATCAGAAAGTGGCTATCGTGAAATATCTGGTCAACACAGCCAAGGCTCTTCAGATCGAGAAACCCAAGGTGGCCCTGCTCGCCGCTACAGAGCAGATGCTTCCCGGTATGCAGGCCTGCGTCGATGCAGCCATAATATCCAAGATGATTGACCGCGGTCAGATTCCCGGCTGCGTAGGTGACGGCCCTCTCGCCCTCGATGTGGCTATCTCTCAGGAGGCCGTGGAGATTAAGAAGCTCGTAAGCCCCGTGGCCGGCGACGCTGACTGTCTCCTCTTCCCCAACATCGAGTCCGCCAATACATTCTACAAGGTCAACTCACAGCTCTGCAAGGGTGTTAAGCAGGCTGCTATCGTAGCCGGCGCCATGGCACCCTGTGTGCTCTCAAGCCGCGCCGACAGCATCGAGACCAAGTTGAACTCCATCGCCCTTGCGGCCTTAACAGCAAAATAAGCAGGAGGCATGGCGTATATATTGGCAATAAACCCCGGCTCGACATCGACAAAGATATCGCTTTTCGACGGAGCCAAGGAAGTATTTACCAAGACACTCAGACATTCTACCGAGGAGATTTCCAAGTATGAGAATGTCATCGATCAGTTCAAGTTCCGTGAGGAGACCATCGTGAAGGCCCTCGAGGACAACGGTATAAGGCTGGAGGATATCAAGGTGATAGTAGGCCGCGGCGGTCTGCTCAGACCCATACCCTCCGGTGTATACGAGGTCAACGAAGCCATGCTGGCTGACCTGCGCTCGGCATGCTACGGTGAGCACGCCAGCAACCTCGGAGGTATCATCGCCAATGAGCTTGCATCAAGAATCAGCGGCTGCAAGGCCTATATTGCGGATCCTGTGGTGGTGGACGAGCTCAGCGACGTGGCCCGTATCGGAGGACATCCGATGTTCCCCAGAATTTCCATTTTCCACGCGCTCAATCACAAGGCCATCGCCAAGATGTATGCCAGGGAGATAGGCCGTGAGTACTCCGACCTCAATCTCATCGTGGTACACATGGGCGGAGGTGTCTCCGTGGCCGCGCACAGCAGGGGCAGAGTGGTGGATGTGAACAACGCTCTTTACGGAGAGGGTCCTTTCAGCCCCGAGCGTACCGGCGGCATACCTGCCATGCAGCTTGCCGATGTCTGCTACAGCGGCAAATACACTCTGGCCGAGATGAAGAAAATCATATCCGGCAAGGGCGGAGTGGTGGCATTCCTCGGCACCAATTCCTTCAAGGAGGTTGAGGACCGTGTCGCAGCAGGAGACAAGGAGGCGAAGCTGATTACCGACGCATTCAATTACAATGTGGCCAAGGCCATAGGCGGTATGGCTGCCGCTCTCTCCGGCAAGGTGGATGCTATCCTTCTTACAGGCGGTATTGCCTACGGCAAGGAGATGATGCGTGACATCGAGTCGATGGTGTCGTTCATAGCTCCCGTGAAGGTGTATCCCGGTGAGGATGAGATGGCGGCTCTCGCAGGCAATGCTCTTGCCGTCATGGAGGGCCGTGAGGAAGTCAAGAAGTACTGATTGCGCCGTCTTGGATAATTTCTTAAAAGTTCCGGCAGGAAGATTATCTGCCGGAACTTTTTTTGTAATTTTGCACCCATGAATGCAAGAGTTCCTACCGAGTTGGGGACCGAGCGGATCCCCAAACTGTTGAAGCAGTATGCTATTCCGGCGATTATCGCCATGACCGCTTCTTCTCTTTACAATATGGTCGACGCCATCTTCATCGGTCACGGTGTCGGTCCTTATGCCATATCAGGTCTGGCGCTGACCTTCCCGTTCATGAACCTGGCCGCTGCTTTCGGCACGCTGGTCGGAGTGGGTGCGTCGACCATGGCGTCGATGCTTCTCGGGCAGAAGAATTACGACATAGCCCGCAAGGTATTGGGCAATGTGGTGGTGCTGAATTTCCTGATAGGTCTGGCTTTCACGATTGTGGCGCTGGTATTCCTCGATCCGATACTGTATTTCTTCGGGGCGAGCGAGAAT
>DXAW01000146.1 GCA_019116865.1 Candidatus Coprenecus stercoravium
CCATACTGCCACAGTCGAGCCGTTGAGCTTGACATTGCCGTCGAAGTCGATTGTCACGCCGGGAGCCTTCCGCAGCAGGCCGGAACCGTTGCTGCCTTCAGTGGATACGGCGTCCGCCACATTCATGACTATCTTGTCCAGTTTCTGCTCTATGACCGGTCTGCGGGCGGTTATTACGGCTGCATCCAGAGTCATCGCATCAGGCTCAAGAGTTACTGTACCGATATCGTGTCCGGACGTACCGTCAATTTCCATCATAAGGTCCTTGTATCCGATAAGGGAAAGGGCTATGCGGTATTGTCCGTTTCCGGGGCAGTTGACTGAAAAATGCCCTTCGGAGTCAGTCACCGTGCCGTTGATGTATGTGCTGTCGGATACAATAAGTGCGACTGTGACGAACTCGAGTGGCAGTGAAGTGCCTGAGTCGATGACTTTGCCTGATATCGTCCGGCCTTCTTCTGGCTGCTCTCCCGCCTGTAATGTCAGGCAAGAGAGTAGCATGGCGGACGCTACAGCTGCAAGCAGAATGGCAGTCCGTTTCATAATTTGTCGTTTTTGGAAGATACGTATTTGCGGTAAAGGTCGTTGACATCCTCGGGGGTTATTGACAGAATTTCCATTTTCCGGAATACCTCCCGGAGTTCTTCGGAAATGAATCTGCTGCGCTGTTTTTCCCTGATGATGCCTTTTGCTCCCGGGCATACAAAATATCCGATGCCGCGCTTGTTGTAGATGATTCCGGCCTGGGACAGTTCCTCGTAGGAGCGTGCGACTGTGTTGGGGTTGACCTCAAGGGAGACGCCGCATTCCCTTACTGACGGAATCCGCTCGCCCTCAGGCCACAGACCTGTCAGAATCCGCTCGCATATTGCGTCTGCAATCTGTAGGTAGATGGGTTTGTGCTGGTCAAATTCCATGGCTGTCTGAGTTTTATGTGGCTAGTACTGAATCCGGCGTATGCGGAAGTAGGTGAGTACCCAGAAGATTATGGGTAGGATGTAGCAGGTGAAGACCATTACAGTCTTTACGAAGTTCTCCATCCAGGTTATGAATATATCCTGATCAATGTTGTTGAGAATCTCTGACTCAAGGGAGTTCGCAAGTGCGACTATGGATATCGTGGCGCCCATTGTCAGGATGAATCCTGCGCCGCAGATTACCAGAAGGGTCTTGCCTATCTTGTGCGTGCGGAAGAACATTGCGAAGAAGACGAATGTGGACTGGCCGAGAAGCATGGCAAGGAAGGGATTGAGGAGAATGCCCGGAATCCCCTCGAACATCCTGTCAATCAGCATCTGACCTTCTGCACTGGGCTGGTGGCTTATCCATCCGCTCATGAATCTGTCAGATGAGAATACGGTGCTCCAGATGTGGCCTGTGAATCCGTGCTCTGTGGGCATGACAGACAGCAGGGAGTCGAGAGACAGCATCAGTACTGTCGTCAGGGCCGGGAAGAGGAGGGTGAGTATGACGAAAACGGTCAGGGTCTTTTCGAGAGTGGATGCGGGGGCGATACCGTAGAAGATGCCTTCTACGTGACGGTTCTCGTTCTTATATAAAAGGAATGGGACGAGGCAGCAGTAGAATTGCAGCAAAGTGATTGCGAAGGTGCCTCGGGAATATTCCCCCACGTTGCTTCCAAAGAGAAGTGTCATGCCCCAGAACAGCAGGTACACCAGTGCTATGACGGCCCAGAAGCCGAGGATGATTCTGTATTTTTCGAGCAGCTCCTTGTAGATATTTAGCCCGAATCTGCGTATGTTGAAAGTTGCGTTCATGGTCGTTTATTTAAAGAGGTTCTTGAATGATTCCTTGTTTTTGAGGGCAGCGTTGAACAAAGCTTCCAGGTTGACTCCGGACTGTATGTTCTCACGGTTGGGGATGACCTGGAAGTATCCGTTCAGGCTGCTTTCGCTCCAGTAGGCCTCAGGGTCGGGTTCCCGGCTCGTGATGAAGGACAGCTTCCCGCTTATCCTCTCGATAGTGGCGTTCATGATCATGCCGCTGCGGTCCAGGATGATAATCGGGTCGATAAGATTCTCAAGGTCGCGTACCTGATGAGTGGAGATGACGATGATCCTGTCTTCGGCGGCGCATTCGGAGATGATCCGGCGGAGAGTTGTTTTCGAAGGGATGTCCAGGCCGTTGGAAGGCTCGTCCATGAGCAGAATACGGGTGTTCAAAGCGACGGCGAATGCTATCAGTGCTTTCTTCTGCTGGCCGTGAGAGAGTTTGTCAAAGCGGTGTGACGGGTCTATATCGAAAGTCTGGCAAATCTTCCGGAACTGTCCGGCGTCCCAGCGGGGATAAAGCAGCGAGTTGCTTCTCGCAAAAGTATTGACGCTGATGGCCGGAGCGAAGAAAATCTCGGGCACGTAATAGATGTCACTGAGCATTTCCGGATTACGCTTTTGACTTGCGGTTCCGTTTACTGTGCAGACTCCTTCTTTGGTGCGGAGCAGACCGCAGATGATACGCAGCAGAGTGGTCTTGCCCACACCGTTTTCACCGAGCAGGCCATAGATGCGGCCGGGCTCCAGTTCGAGGCTCAAATCCTCGAACACGATGTGTTTCCGATAGTTGAACTTTAGATGGTCAATCTTTACGACCGGGCGGTTGGTGTCCATAATTTATACCTTTTGAGTGTTTGCGAAACTACTTGTTTAGTGTATTAGTTATCTAGCACACTGCAAAGGTATAAAATAATCGCAATGCTGCAACTTTTTTTGATTATTTTATCAGAGATTATTCGATTGGCTCTGATTTGAGTATTTCGACGGCTTTGTCATAATTCTCATCATCGACCACTACCTCTATGGAGATGAGATCCGTGTTTACTGCACCGGTTGACCATACAAGGTTTTCTCCCAGAACGAATGCCGGGACTCCGTTTTCTTCAAGGACACCTTTGCAGATGTTGGCGGAGATGGAATTGTCGAATTTCCTGACTACTTTCATAATGCTGTTTATTTGTTTTGCTCTGAGGAGCTGAAATCATACGGATCGTCCGGAGTGTTGCCGGAGTTCTGACGAACGGCGTATTCAATACGGCCGCCGAGCCTGAGGATATCCTTGCGGTTGCCGCTGAGTATCAGAGGTGCCTCGCCTTTGGTGATGGTCACGGCGTCCTCATAGGCTCTCATGAAGCGTGTCAGCTTGCTCTTGGCACGGAATGTCAGTTTGTCGGCATCCTCATCAGTCTTCTCGTAGCCGGCCTGCTCGAATTCTTTTATAATGGTGTCCCTGTGGTCCTCGAAGTCGCCTTCAATCATCACCTCCTTTTTTACGAAAGTCAGGCCGGGATAGATGGCGGCTATGACTACGAAGATAAGCAGCATCTTCCACCATGAGCCGTAGTTGAAGATGGCGTCGGTGTCCTCAGGAGACGTGGCGAAGATATGGCTTCCGCTATACTGCTCCGGGAACATCAGGACGATAATTCCGGTAAAAGCTGCGAGCAGTATTACGAAGATGAAGAAATATTTGACTGAGCGGACTATTCTTTTTGCTTTGGGATTCATATTGACAATATCTGTTTTTGATTAAATTTGCTGCAAATATAGCAATTCGTATTATTTTTGCCCGACAATTAGATTATTTTTAAAATGGAAGAGATCAACAAGAAAGAGACCGCAGGAGGTGCGGGACAGATCAAGCAGGACGATAATCGTAAACTGAAGACGACAGTGATAGTGCTGGCAGTGGTCGCAGGTGTGCTGGCTCTGGTGTTCGCATATGTATGGTATGACCGTCAGCAGATGATCAATGACCTGACTGTGGATAAAGAGAATCTTACCAATGAGCTTATTGAGCTGCAGGGCGAGTACTCACAGCTCTCCAGTGACAATGACAGCCTCAATGTCCAGCTCGACCGTGAGAGGGAGAAGGTCAGCCAGTTGCTGGACCGTATCCAGAGGACGGATGCCGCAAACCGCAGCAAGATCCGTCAGTACGAAAAGGAGCTGGGTACTCTCCGTTCTATCATGAAGCACTATATATTCCAGATAGACTCGCTCAACACTTTGAATATCGCTTTGCGTAAAGACGCCGAGCAGGCGCGTCTTGAGGCTCAGAAATCCAATGAGCGTTATCAGGAGCTTAGCAAGACCACCGATGAATACGCAAGGCTTGTGGAACAGGGTTCTGAGATAAAGGGACGCGGCATCAATGTCGTAGGTATCAATGCTTCCAACAAGGATACTGACCGCAGCAGCCGTATCAAGAAGCTGCGTACATGCCTGTATCTTATAGAAAATTCAATTGCCCCCAAGGGCCCGATGACTGTGTATGTCAGGATTAAGGGACCGGACGGCATACTTCTGACCTCAGATCAGCAGCGTATTTTCGAAACCGGAGGAGAACAGCTTGTGTATACCGAGTCCCGTGAAGTGGATTATCAGGGTGAGGAAGTGGAGGTATGCATCTATTACTCCCAGGAGCAGAAATTCGTCAAGGGAGTGTATACCGTTGAGGTCTACACTGCGTCCGGACTGCTCGGCACCGGTGACGTCCTTCTCCGATAATCCGTTGGCTGAATGATTTATATCCATTTCCCTTTCTGCAAGTCGTTCTGTACTTACTGCGACTTCTATTCGATAAGGGAGAGAGGGAAAATGGAACAGTACTTGAAAGCCCTTCTGCGTGAGATAGATGTGCGGAGGGCTTTTCTTATGCAGTGTGCGGAGCCTGCGACACTTTACATCGGCGGAGGAACACCGTCGCTGTGCCCGGCGGAATGGCTGGCGGAGATAATCTCTGCGGTGCGGAATGCTGGCGGAAAAGCTGGGGAGCTCAGGGAGCTGACCGTGGAGGTCAACCCTGACGATGTGACTCCGGAATATGCGCTCGGACTGCACCGCCTGGGAGTCAACCGGGTGAGCATGGGAGTGCAGTCGTTCTCAGATGTCAGTCTCAGTTGGATGAACCGCAGACATACTGCCGCAGGTGCCCGTGAGGCTTTCCGGGTGCTGCGTAAGGCCGGCTTTGACAATGTTTCGCTGGATTTGATCTTCGGTTACGACCCGGTGCCGTGGGACGCTCCGGCCACACCCGATGACTTGCTGATGCGGCAGTGGCGTGAGGACTTGGAGCAGATGCTGCTTC
The DNA here is from genome assembly GCA_019116865.1 of Candidatus Coprenecus stercoravium. Classification (GTDB taxonomy): domain Bacteria; phylum Bacteroidota; class Bacteroidia; order Bacteroidales; family UBA932; genus Coprenecus; species Coprenecus stercoravium. The sequence continues at coordinate 5,104 of DXAW01000146.1, forward strand.
TGCGTCCGGAGCACATATCGGCTTATCAGATGGGTGTCGAGGAAGGCAGCGTCTTAGGGGAGAAAGCCTCGGCCGGTCTGTACCGTGGGCCGTCCGACGAGTTATGCGCCGCACAGTACGCATTGCTTCAGCAGATGCTTGCCGAGGCTGGTTATGAGCAGTACGAGGTGTCCAATTTCGCCTTGCCGGGCCGCCGGGCCGTACACAACAGCGGCTATTGGGAACGTCTGCCGTACATCGGTCTCGGCCCCGGAGCGCATTCGTTTGACGGAGACCGCTGCCGAAGCTGGAATGCTCCCGATGTGGACCTGTATATCCGTCGTTGGCTGCCTGAAGTGTCTCCCGGCCCTGAAATTCCGGTCGGAACTTCCGCTTGTTCCGGGGGTGCCGCTCGCTCCGGAGGTGCGCCTTACCGGACGGACGGTGCGGCTTCCGGCAGCGAGATTCTGACCGATGAGGATGTGCTGGTCGAGAAAGTCATGCTGGGTCTGCGCAGGACTTCCGGCCTGCTTTTGTCCGATGTCCCTGAACTCGATTCGCTGACGGTCGCCCGTCTGGTCTCCTCCGGCTCTCTTGTCGAAGATGCCGGCCGTATCCGCATCCCGCCCTCAAATCTCTTCATCAGCGACACCGTCATCCGCTCCCTCCTCCCCACCGACTGATTCCGGTTATTCGCAGCCCATTAGTTTTTCCCTCCCTCTGCCTCCTGACGGGCACATGCTCCATTTCTCCCGGAAGTCTGCTGTTACTCATCATCTTCCCGCCACTTCTTGCCCGTGCGGTATGTGCGGGCATTGGTGTTGTATGTATTGTGCTGATTTTCTGACCACTAGTGATTTTGACGGTGGATTTCGAAGCCTTTTATACCCTCGAAATCCATCTGTGGTAACGGTTAAATAGCGTCGAATCAGCTAGTTATGCTTAATGATATGTGCGCGTGAATTCCGTTGCCGGACCTGATTGGCATGTCATTGTCGGCCATTATGCTGTCAGTGTCCCCAGTTTACCAAAAACATAAAAACTTTTGCGCCGGCACCTGCCTTTGCTTATCGCAGTGGCACAAGTCTTTACCGACTGGGTCGCCCATTTGCGTAAAATATATTTTGCAAAAAGCGTAAATAATTA
>DXAW01000147.1 GCA_019116865.1 Candidatus Coprenecus stercoravium
CCGCTATATGGAGCTGGTGGAGAAGGGTGCGGGACGTGACGTGTTCAGTGCGAAAGTGTCGGCTGTGATATGGCGTTCACGGAGGACTCTTGTCGAGTCGGCTTTCTATCAGGGCACTGGACGGCGGATGGAGGCCGGCATGACAGTTCTGGTGCTTGTGCGTGTCCAGTATTCGGAGCTTTACGGTATGAGCCTGAGTATCGAGGATATAGACCCTGCTTTTACGCTTGGGGAAGTGGAGCTGGCCCGTCAGATGACTCTCGAAAGACTGCGGAAGGAGGGTGTGCTGGACATGAACGGGGCCTTGCCCATGCCGGCCCTGCCCCGTCGTTTTGCTTTGATTACTTCCGGGACGGCCGCCGGATACGGAGATTTCATGAATCATCTTTACGACAACGGTTACGGATTCCGTTTTTACACCAAGCTCTATTCCGCGCCCATGCAGGGGGCGTCCGCTCCGGCCGGAATCATAGATGCCATGAACCGTGTGCTGGATGATATGGCGGAGGGAGCGCAGTATGACGCCGTGCTGCTCCTTCGCGGAGGAGGCGCCGTGGCGGACCTGGTCTGTTTCGATGATTATGAGCTGGCTGTCAATATCGCCCGATTTCCGCTGCCGGTGCTGGTGGCTGTCGGTCATGAAAGGGACAGGCATATATGTGACATGGTGGCCGCAAGGTCGCTCAAGACACCTACGGCTCTGGCGGACTATATAGTGGACGCATTTGTGGCAGAGGACGCTTCGCTGACGGCTCTCTCCGACAGACTGAGGTTTTCGGTGGGGCTCAGACTGGACGGGCTTCGTGTCCGTACAGACCAGCTGGCCCGTCGTCTGGGTACCGGCACGGACATGCGCTGCCGTCTGGAGCGCAGCCGCATGGAGGTGCTGACCCAGCGTATGAGGAAGGCTGCGGCCCTTCGCTCCGGCAGCGAGGAGAATGGATTGAATATCCTGTGGATGAGGGTCAGAAGCGGTACGGCTCTGCGTATGAAAGCCGAGTCGGGCAGACTGGACATGCTGGAGCTGCGCATCCGCAAGGGAGATCCGGTGGCAATGCTCCGTCCGGGCAGCGCATATGTCCTGCGGGACGGGCGTCCTGTGGAATCGGTCTCCTCTTTGACCGCCGGTGACAGGATAGACCTGATGCTTCCGGACGGTACGGCCAGATGCCTTGTCGAGTCGACGACTTGTTAAAATGCGGTTAAATTTGATTCGGAGAGGTGCGCCGAACCGGAATTTTAAGTAAATTGCAACGATTTAAACCGAGACACATGAATATAGAAAATCTTAAATACGAGGAGGCGCTGGGACGTCTGGAGAAAATAGTGGCGGAGATAGAGAATCCGCAGACGGCGGTAGGGGATATCCCGGCGAAGGTGAAAGAGGCGGCGGAGCTTCTTGCATACTGCCGCAGGATGTTGAAAGAGAGCGAGGAAAGTATAGGAAAGATATTGAATGAACAATAATAGCACAGTCGCGGACCATGATATACGATGCGGATCCATATCTGTCGCCGTATAGAGAAGCGGTGACAAGACGCTGCCGTCGGGTAGTTGCTGCCCGTCAGGAACTGGCCGGCTATGGAAAGCCGCTGGCGGATATCGCTGTCAACCATCTGTACTACGGAGTCCATGCGGAAAAGGACTCTGTAGTATTCAGGGAGTGGGCGCCGAATGCCACTGCGGTGTATCTGATCGGGGAGATGAACGGCTGGAGAAAGGACGGAGCATACCGTATGAACAATGTGGGTGGAGGTAACTGGGAGTTGCGTCTGCCGGCGTCGGAAGTGCCGCACGGTACTCTCTATAAATGGTATGTGGAGTGGAACGGCGGCTCTGGGGAAAGGCTTCCGGCCTATGCCTTCCGCTGTGTGCAGGATCCGGTGACGAAAATATTTTCCGCACAGGTGTGGCTGCCTCCCAAGAAGTACCGCTGGAAACACCGCTTTGTTCCGCACAGCCGTTGTCCGCTTATATACGAGGCCCATGTCGGAATGAGCTCCGAAGAGGAGAAAGTGGCTTCATTCGACGAGTTCCGGATCAACGTTCTGCCCCGGATACATGCGCTGGGGTATGATACATTGCAGCTGATGGCCCTGCAGGAGCATCCTTACTACGGCTCTTTCGGCTATCAGGTCTCTAATTTTTTCGCTCTCAGTTCCAGATTCGGGACGCCTGAGGAGTTTAAGGCACTGGTGGACGAGGCGCACGGTATGGGTATGGCTGTGGTGATGGACATCGTCCACTCGCATGCCTCGGCCAATGAGGCGGAGGGCATAGGAATGCTTGACGGCACCGATTACCTGTACTGCCATGGCGGAGAGCGCGGCAGGCACCCGGCATGGGGCTCCAGATGCTTCGATTACGGAAACCAGGCGACTGTGCGTTTCCTTCTCTCCAACATCAAATACTGGATGGAGGAATATCATATCGACGGCTTCCGTTTCGACGGAGTGACCAGCATGATATATCTTGACCACGGTCTCGGCAAGGACTTTACGGATTATTCGTGCTATTTCGACGGTAATCAGGACGAGGACGCCCTGACTTATCTGGGACTGGCCAATATCCTGGTCAAGGAGATCAATCCCAAGGCCGTGACCATAGCCGAGGATGTCAGCGGTATGCCTGGTCTGGCGGCTCCGCTTAAGGACGGCGGCATCGGCTTTGATTTCCGGCTGAGTATGGGCATTGCCGACCACTGGATTAAGTGGATAAAGGAACGCAGGGATGAGGACTGGAGTATGGGAGAGATATACTACGAACTGACCAATAAGCGTAAAGACGAGCGGACAGTCAGCTACGCCGAGTGCCATGACCAGGCACTGGTGGGAGACAAGACGATAATCTTCCGTCTGATGGACAAGGAGATGTATACGGCCATGAACAAAGACTCCAGGAATCTGACGGTAGACAGAGGCATAGCCCTGCACAAGATGATACGTCTGGTGACTATAGCCACTGCGGGTGACGGCTATCTCAATTTCATGGGCAATGAGTTCGGCCATCCCGAGTGGATAGACTTCCCCAGGGAGGGTAACGGCTGGTCTTACTTTTATGCCCGCCGGCAGTGGTCTCTGGCTGACAACCCGGACCTGCGCTACGGGCAGTTGCTGCACTTTGACAAAGCTATGGTCCATCTTTTCTCGGAGAACAACATACTCCTTGACAGACCGCATCTTATCCATGTGGACGAGTCTCAAAAAGTTTTGATATTCGGACGTGGAAGTTTTATATTTGCATTTAATTTCCATCCGGTGCTGTCCGTTGCGGATTTCCGTTTCGGAGCGGCGGCAGGAGAGTACAGACCGGTGCTTGACACGGATGCCGTTCCTTTCGGAGGCTTCGGACGCAATGACGGAAATATGCCTCACTTCACCGTGAGGGAAAACGACCGTGACCTACTTTCTCTATATTTGCCCAGCAGGTCGGCCATGGTACTGAAAAGACATTAAATAAACGATATATGTCATACCTGAAATTTGACAAGGCGGAGTTGGTGAACCTGGAGTATTCCTTGGCCAGGGAGGTTCTTGCCACCAACAAGACCGGAGGATATCTCAACACTACGATTGTAGGCTGCAACACGAGGAAATACCACGGTCTTTTCGTGCTTCCCGTCAAGAATTTCGAGAGCAGGAGATATGTGCTCCTGTCATCCTTGGATGAGACGCTTATCCAGCACGGCCGGGATTTCAATCTCGGTATCCACTGCTACGGAAAGAACAACTATGAGCCCCGCGGGCACAAGTACATCGTGGACTTCGAGTTTGAGAAGTATCCTGTCACGGTGTACCGTGTAGGCGGCATCAAGTTCAGTAAGTCCCTTCTGTTCCTGCACAACAAGGAGCAGCTGCTGATAAAGTATACGCTGCTCGACGCACATTCGGAGACTACTCTCAGACTGCGTCCGTTCCTGGCGTTCAGGGAGATTCATACTCTTACTCATGCCAATGAGGATGCTGACAGGAATTTCGCTCCCGTTGACGGCGGCGCCGCATTCAGACTGTATGACGGATTCCCGTCGGTGAACATACAGATCAACCGGAGCAACGATTATTTCCATAGCCCTGACTGGTATTACAACATCGAATACTCCGAGGAGAAGCGCAGAGGATTCCTGTATCAGGAGGACCTCTATACTCCGGGCTATTTCGAGCTGCCGATAAAGAAAGGCGAGTCGGTGATAGTCTCGGTGTCCACGTCGGAGGTGTCAGCCAGGGGACTTGCCGGCCAGTTTACCAGAGAGGAAGCCAGGAGGATATCGCTGCAGAGCTATGACGACTGTCTTATGAGGGCCGCCAAACAGTTCATCGTCAACAGCGGCAAGGGCCTCAAAGAGATATACTGCGGCTATACTTGGCTTGGAAAAGGTCTTCGGGAGACACTGATCGCTCTTCCCGGTCTGACGCTTTTCGCAGACGGAGATACGGCGACCCTGGATGATGTGCTCGAAAGCGCGTTCAAGGTCTACGGCCAGCAGCTCGTTCACGGTTCCAAGCAGGCCGATGCCGCTCTGTGGCTTTTCTGGGTCGTTCAGCAATATGCGGAGTACACCGGAGACCAGCAGGGAATATGGCTTAAGTACAGGGAACGTCTGACGAGGATAATCAAGAGCTTTATGGACGGCGGCAGGATGGGTGTGCGTCTGGATGACAACGGCCTGCTGTGGGTGGCCATGCACGGTGTGGCCATGTCCTGGATGAACGCTTACGACAGCGAGGGCAATCCGGTCACGGAACGCTCCGGATATCAGGTGGAGACCAATGCTTTCTGGTACAATGCGGTGTCATACGTTCTGGACAAGGAGTCGAGGTACGGAAACGATACGAGGCTTATATACAGGCTGCAGACACTCAAGGACAGGATGGACGTCAGCTTCCGGAAGGTATTCTGGATAGAGGACAGGCGTCATCTGGCGGACTACGTGGACGCCTGCGGGCAGAATACGGATGTCCGGCCCAATCAGATGTTCACCTGTGCGCTGGAGTACTCGCCCCTGACTGAGGAGGAGAAGGCCAGTGTGATGGAGTGTGTGAAGAAGGAGCTGCTTACATCCCGCGGAATACGTACTCTGTCTCCGAAGAATCCGCTCTACAAGGGAGTCTATGACGGAGACCAGAATCAGCGCGACCACGCCTATCACCAGGGCTCTACCAGGGTGTGGCTGCTGACGTTCTACATAGAGGCTATGTTCAAGCTCTACGGAACCGTGTCCGTCAGGAGGGCGGTCGAACTGGTCGGAGCATTTGAAGAAGACATAGAGAGGCACGGAGTCGGCGCCGTATGCGAGCTTTACGACGGAGACCCTCCGCACAATCCGCACGGAGCCATCTCCAGCGCTGTGGCCACGGCCTCTCTGCTGCGTTCTGAATATCTTATCAACAAATATAAAAAGGAGGAGCTATGAGAGTCTTAATGTTCGGTTGGGAGTTTCCCCCTCATATCAGCGGAGGTCTCGGTACCGCCTGCTACGGTATGGTCAGGGGACTGGCCAATCATGGAGTGGACGTATTGTTCGTGATGCCCTCCGCCTCGGGAGACGAGGACGGCCGTGTGGCCAGGATAATCAACGCCAGCGATGTGGAGGCGGCGGACATAAAGTGCAGCTCGCTGGATTTCCTCGAGCGTGTCAATTTCATAAGGATAGGCTCCAACATGGTCCCGTACGTGTATCCGGAGGATTTCGTCGAGATGGTGGAAGGAGACAGGCACACTCAGGCAAGGGATTTCAGGGTCAACTTCAAGCAGAAATACAAATTCTCCGGGAAATACGGTACAAACCTCATGGAGGAGGTTGCCAGATATGCTCTTGTGGGCGGTACCATTGCCATGCAGAACCAGTTTGACGTGATACACGCCCATGATTGGCTGACATATCCCGCCGGAGTGGCCGCCAAGAGACTCACCGGCAAGCCTCTGGTGGTACATGTACACGCTACGGAGTTTGACCGCAGTGGAGAAAATATCAACACTCAGGTCTACGGTATAGAGAAGATGGGTATGGAGGCCGCCGACAAGGTGATAACGGTCAGCAATCTTACCCGCAATATAGTCATCAACCGCTACGGTATATCTCCTGACAAAGTGGTGACGGTACACAATGCGGTGGATTTCAGCGGCCGCAATGAGATGGAAGTACACCGTGGGGTACCTGAGAAAGTGGTGACATTCCTGGGAAGAATCACTTTCCAGAAAGGCCCGGAATATTTTATTGAGGCGGCCAACAAGGTGCTCAAATATTATGGGAACGTGCGGTTCGTGATGGCCGGTAGCGGAGATCTCCTCAACCGCTCCATCAGGCGTGTGGCCAAGCTGGGAATCTCGGATAGGTTCCATTTTACCGGATTTCTCCGCGGTGCTGACGTACAGCGGATGTTCGCCATATCGGACGTATATGTGATGCCGTCTGTCTCCGAACCCTTCGGAATATCGCCTCTGGAAGCCATGAAGACCGGTGTCCCGACGATTATCTCTAAACAGTCCGGCGTGGCCGAGGTGCTGAAGCACTCCATAAAAGTTGATTTCTGGGACATAGACGCCATGGCCGACGCCATCTACGGCCTTCTCCGCTATCCGGCTTTGGGAAGTATGGCTTCCCGGTGCGGTCTGGACGAGGTCAATACCCTCAAGTGGAACAATGCCGCTGCCAAGATCAAGGAGATATATTTGTCAACAATCAATTAAAAACGCATACTATGGAAACCAAACCCTCAATTTGCATATATTTTCAGGTGCATCAGCCTGACAGACTCAGACAATACCGTTTCTTCGACATAGGGAACGACCATCATTATTACGACGACTTCGCCAACAGGACTATTCTGCGGCGTGTGGCGGACAGGTGCTACCTGCCCATGAACAGGCTTCTGCTTGACGTCACAGCAGCGTGCGGCAAGAAATTCAAGGTGGCCTTTTCCATATCCGGTTCGGTGATAGAGCAGCTTGAGTCCTACGCCCCTGAGGTGCTGGACAGCTTCAAGGCACTGGCGGACACCGGATGCGTTGAGTTTATAGCAGAGACATATTCTCATACCCTGGCGTCTCTTTTCTCGACCAGTGAGTTCGAAAAGCAGGTGAAGCTGCATTCCGCTCTTATTGCCAAGCATTTCGGCAAGAAACCCAAGACCTTCCGCAACACTGAGCTGATATATTCCGATGAGATTGGAGCGGCCGTGAGCAGGATGGGCTACACTTGTATGCTGACTGAAGGAGCCAAGCACATACTTGGATGGAAATCTCCCAACTATGTGTACTCTAATGCTATAAACCCCAAACTGAAACTGCTGCTGAGAAATTTCGGTCTCAGTGATGACATTGCGTTCCGCTTTTCAGACCGCTCATGGGACAAGTGGCCTGTGGATGTCGACAAATATGTCTCGTGGCTCAATGACGCCATAAAGGACGGTGAGATTATCAATCTTTTCATGGACTACGAGACATTCGGAGAGCACCAGAGTGCGTCCACCGGTATATTTGATTTCTTCCGTGCTCTTCCCGGAGCCGTCCTTGAGCATACGGATTTCGAGTTCTGCACACCGTCCCAGGCCGCTAAAAAGCATCAGCCGGTGGCTTCGCTCAACGTACCTTTCCCCATCTCATGGGCCGACGAGGAGAGGGACACCACCGCATGGCTCGGCAATGAGCTTCAGAATGAGGCTTCGTCCAAGCTATATGCCTTGACGGATAAGGTGATAGCGGCTGAGGACCCGGCTTTGAGCAAGGATTTTCTCAAGCTGCAGGAAAGCGACCATTTCTACTATATGTGTACCAAGTTCTTCTCAGACGGGGCCGTACACAATTATTTCAATCCTTACGACACTCCCTATGAGGCGTTTATCAATTATATGAATGTGCTGAGCGACTTCATGCTGAGAGTGGACATGAAACTGAAACAAGAATAAACTGATTTATGAGCACAGAAAAAGTTGTGATGCCTGACTATCTGTTTGAGGCAAGCTGGGAAGTGTGCAACAAGGTGGGAGGCATCCATACGGTCTTGGCCTCCAAGTCGTTGAACCTTTCAAAGGAATTAAAGAACAACCATATCCATATCGGTCCTGATGTCTGGATGGACACTGCGCAGAACCCTGAGTTTACGGAAGACCCTATCCTGTTCCGTACCTGGAGGATAGCGGCGGCTGAGGAAGGACTCAGGCTTAGGGTCGGACGCTGGAACATCCCCGGCAAGCCCATAGCCGTGCTGGTGGATTTCTCCCAGTTCATTCCGAAGAAGAACGAGATATTCACCTCCCTCTGGGAAACATTCAAGCTGGATTCCCTGTCAGGACAGTGGGACTTTATCGAAGCCGCCCTTTTCGGCTATGCGGCCGGAAAGGTGATAGAGAGTTTCGTCCGCTTCAATCTCCAGCCTCACCACAAGGTAGTGGCCCATTTCCACGAATGGATGACCGGAGCCGGTATCCTCTATCTTAAGAGCGTCAAGGCCCACGTGGCGACTATATTCACTACCCACGCCACTGTGGTGGGCCGTTGCCTGGCCTGCAACAATGTGCCTCTGTACGAGTCTATCGGAAACTGCAATGCCGACGAGAAGGCCCGCTACTACAATGTCATGGCCAAGCATTCCCTGGAGAAATGCGCGGCTGTCAATGCGGATGTGTTCACTACTGTCAGCGATATTACGGCTAACGAATGCGAGAAACTTCTGGGCAAGAAAGTGGACCTGATCACGCCTAACGGATTTGATAACGGCATAGTGCCGTCCAGGGACAAACTGCCGGAGACTGCGGCTGAAGGACGCTCCGTGCTGCTCAATCTGGCTTCCGCCATGTGCGGAGAGGACTGCTCGGATGCGTTTATCCTCGGCATAAGCGGCAGGTATGAGTATAAGAACAAGGGTATCGATGTGTTTCTCGACGTGCTGGGCAAACTCAACAGCTCCGGCTACAGCGGCAGGACCATAGCCGCTTTCATCATGGTGCCGGCAGGTCATAACGGCCCTGACAAGACTTTGACATCCAAGCTGGACGGAGACGGTTCTGATTACCGCTGCCTTACCACGCACTGTCTCAACGAGCCGGGGAACGACATTATCCTCAATCGTATGAAAGCCCTTAATTTGGTCAATAACAAGGGCAGTAAGGTGAAAGTGTTCTACGTACCCTCATATCTTAACGGGAATGACGGAGTCATAAACAGGAAATATTACGACCTGCTGATGGCCATGGACATGACGCTGTTCCCCTCGTACTACGAGCCGTGGGGCTATACTCCTTTGGAGTCCCTGGCGTTCGGAGTACCCACTCTCACCACGACATTGGCCGGTTTCGGCCTGTGGGTACGCAGCCATTACAATGCGGCTCATCCGTCCATCACCATAGTGCCGCGTACTGACTCCAATTACGCTCAGGTGGTGGACAGCGTGGTCAAGACCGTGACGGAGATGGCAGGACTGGATGCGGATACGCTCGGCCAGTACAGGGACAATGCGGTGGAGGTGTCCGAGATAGCTCTTTGGAAGCATAATATCTATTACTACAAGCAGGCTTATTCCATGGCCATAGAGAGGCTGGTGGAGGAGATGGGCGTGTTCCCGGAGTACAAGGAGGACCAGGTGCAGAACTATCACCGCATCGAGGTCAACAAGCCGTCTTGGAGCCGTATTATCGTCACGCGTGTCATGCCAGAGAGGCTGCGTTATCTGGATGTAATCTCCAAGAATCTGTGGTGGTGCTGGAATCAGGAGGCGATGGATCTGTTCATGAGCATAGACCCGGAGCTGTGGCGCAGATGCGAGCGTAATCCCATAGCCCTGCTCGACAGGCTTAACCTTGACGACTACAGGCGTCTGGAGAATGATTCAGAGTTCCTGGCGCGTCTCGATGCCGTGGCAGAGGTGTTCAACAAATACATGGATGGCAAGAACGACCGTACTTCGCCCTCGATAGCCTATTTCAGTATGGAATACGGTCTGGACACTTCCCTGAAAATCTATTCCGGAGGTCTGGGAATGCTGGCCGGGGACTATCTCAAGGAGTCCAGCGACATGAAGGTGAAAATGACCGGTGTCGGCTTGCTGTACCGCTACGGCTATTTCAGTCAGAGACTTACGGCACAGGGAGACCAGGTGGCCGATTATGAGCCGCAGGATTTCTTCAAGATACCCGCCATGCCGGTAAGGGACGAGAACGGCAACTGGAAGATGATATCGATAGTCTTCCCGGGCCGTACAGTACATGCCAAGATATGGAGAGTGGATGTGGGCCGTACAGAACTTTATCTGCTTGACACTGACTTCGAGGACAATCTGCCGGAGGACCGTCAGATAACTCACCATCTTTACGGAGGTGACTGGGAGAACCGTCTGAAACAGGAACTGCTTCTGGGTATCGGCGGTATCCGCGCGCTGCGCTCACTGGGAATAGAGTGTGACATATACCACTGCAACGAGGGACACGCCGCATTTATAGGACTGGAGAGGCTGCGTGAGTATGTGGCCGCCGGACTGTCATTTGCCGAGGCTATGGAGCTGGTAAGGTGCTCGTCGCTCTTCACTACCCACACCCCTGTGCCTGCCGGACACGATGCTTTCAGCGAGGATATGCTCAGAACATACCTCAATCATTATCCCCAGAGGATGAAGATTGACTGGGAGACTATGATGGCCCTGGGCAAGTTCAATCCTTCTGACCGCAATGAGAAGTTCTCCATGAGCAACCTGGCCTGTAATCTCTCCCAGGAGGTCAATGGTGTGAGCTGGATGCACGGTAAGGTAAGCCAGCAGATACTCAGCGGTCTGTGGCCGGGTTATCTGCCCGAGGAACTGCACATCGGATACGTGACCAACGGAGTGCATTATTCCACTTGGACGGCTCCTCAGTGGAAGGCCGTCCACGCCAAGGTATTCGGTCCTGAGTTTGCGGAGCATAAGTACGACAGGAAATGTTTCGAGGGCATCTATTCGGTGGATGACAAAGTGATTTGGGATGTGCGCCGGGAGCTGCGTACCAAGATGATAGACGTGGTCAAGAAACGCATATCCAATACGGACATATCCAGCCATTACTCGCCGCATCAGATAGTGACCATCATGGACACTCTCCGTGACGATGTGCTCACCATAGGTTTCGCAAGACGCTTCGCCACCTATAAGAGAGCGCACCTGCTCTTCCGGGACCTCGACCGTCTCGATGAGATAGTCAACAATCCCGACCGTCCGGTGCAGTTCGTCTTCGCCGGCAAGGCCCATCCCGCCGACAAGGCCGGTCAGGACCTCATCAAGAGGATTGTGGACATATCCAAGATGCCTCAGTTCATAGGCAAGATAGTGTTCGTGCCAAACTATGACATGAACCTGGCGAAGACTCTGGTGCAGGGAGTGGACGTGTGGATGAATACCCCTACCCGTCCTCTTGAGGCCTCTGGTACGTCGGGCGAGAAAGCTGCGATGAACGGAGTTATGCATTTCTCCGTGCTTGACGGATGGTGGATAGAGGGCTATAAGAAAGACGCCGGCTGGGCCTTGCCCATGGAGCGCACTTATGAGGACCAGAACTTCCAGGACGAGCTGGATGCGGCTACGATATACAATATCATCGAGAACGAGATAGCTCCGGGCTTCTACGACGGAAGAGACGAGAAGACGGGTGTGCCGTCCCGTTGGGTGACCTATATAAAGAACACCATAGCTCAGGTGGCCTCCAATTTCACCACCAACAGGATGCTCACCGACTACATGGAGAAATACTACCGTCCGCTGTATGAGCGTACTCTCAGACTCAATAAGGATGACTATGCGGTGGCCAAGGAGATAGCATTCTGGAAGAAGAATATCCGCCACAGCTGGCAGCATGTCGAGGTCAAGGATTATGTGCGTCCCACAGACTCCAATGACCAGCCCATGCTCGGCAAGGAGCGTGTGTTCAGGCTGGAGCTTTTCATCGGAGACATCAATCCGGATGATATAGGAGTGGAGCTTGTGTGGGCCGAGCAGGACCGCAAGGGCGTGTATCATGTACGCAAGTGCTTTACCTTTGACTATGAGTCGGGCGGGGACGGTACCGCCAGATATGTGTGCCGCCTGCTTCCTACCGAAACAGGAGTCTATTATCTCACTGTGAGGGTATTTGCCAAGAATGACCTCCTGCCTCACCGTCAGGACCTAGAGCTTGTGAGATGGTTGTAGCGGCTACGGGATTCTTCGACGGAGTGCATGCCGGACACAGGGCCGTGCTCCAGGTGCTTAAGGACACGGCCAGGGAAAGGGGCGAGGAGAGCGCCGTGATTACCTTCTGGCCCCATCCGCGCAATGTACTGCAGCAGGACGCTCCGTCTTTCCGTCTGCTCAACAGCGTGGACGAGAAGCGGGAGCTGATCCGCAGTTTCGGTATAGACCAGTTCCATGTCATACCGTTCACCAAGGATTTCAGTCAGCTGGATACGGTCGACTTCATGAGGGACTATCTTCAGGAGCGGTATCACGTGGATACTCTCATCATCGGCTATGATCACCGTCTGGGGCGCTCATCCACAGCCTCCAGGGAAGAACTGGCCGCCATAGCATCGTCCGTGGGACTCAGGACCCGTATAGTGGAGGAAGTTCATTGCGGTGAACGTAAAGTCAGCTCTACTGCGATACGCAGACTGCTGACCGGCGGAGATGTGCGTGGTGCCGGTCAGATGCTGGGTTATCGTTATTCCCTGTTCGGAGTGGTGGTCTCCGGCAACATGCTGGGCCGTACAATGGGTTTCCCGACCGCGAACATGCAGCTGTATGAGCCGCTTAAGCTGGTCCCTGCCGACGGGGTTTATGCCGTGACCGTTGACGTCCTAGGGCAGCGCCGCCAGGGCATGCGCAACATCGGTACAAGGCCCACTGTCGACATGGGCAACGCCCGTACCATAGAAACCAATATTTTCGACTTCAATGAGGATATCTACGGACTGGACATCCGCATCAGTTTTGTGGACCGCATCCGTGACGAACATCGTTTCCCGTCTGTCGATGAGCTCAGCCGGCAGATGACTAAGGATTCATGTACGGCCCGGGAGATACTTGCTTCCGTCTGACACCATGAAAGTACAGCTGACTATCTTCTGCGCATCCCTTCTCCTGTCCGCCGCTGTCTCATGCACATGCCGGACAGGCAGCGCCCGTCGTATCCTGGAGACCGCCGATTCACTGATGATGACCGACCCCGGTGCGGCCCTTGACACCCTGATGAGCCTGGACAGTTCGGCCGCTGCCGGCCTGCGCCGCTCCGACAGGGCTTTCTATTCCCTGCTGAGGACTGAGGCCGGATATAAGTGCTATCTGCCTGTGGACCTCGACACCGCCGTGTTCGCAGCAGCCGACTATTACCGCCGCAGAGGCCCCTCGGATCTCTATGCCCGCGCCTTGATTATGCGCGGAGCTGTCCTTTCCGAACGTGGCGACCCCGTGTCGGCCCTTGAGTCCTACAAGGAGGCCGAACCGTTGATAGAGAGGTCCGGCGACCTCGAACAGCTGGGCCTCCTCCACACCCGCATCGGAGACTTATATGCAATGACCTTCTCGAATAATCGGCTGGCGTTGGACCGTTACAGAAAAGCACTTGTGTTATTTGATTCTGTCGGTTCTGAGCGTAGATTGCCATATGCAAATCTAACTGTGGCCAGAGTTATGATTTCTGATTCTGTGCGAACGGCGTATCAGTATATTATGGCAGGTATTGATGGCGCTGAAAGGCTTGGTGACTCAGTGTGCTTGTTGGGCGGTTTTGAACTATTGTCTTGGTACCATATTAAAATAGGTGCTCCAGAAGCTGCTTTGCAAACAGCATTGCCAGCATTGCAGGTATTTCATGACAGTGTACATTTTTTACCACCGATAATTCTCGGATATGTAATGACAGGAGAAAGTGATAATGCGGAGAAGTATCTAAGCAGTATGCCGATAAATACTGCCGTTGACAGCATGATGTATAGTTATCTAATGTCAGAGGTTGCCAGGGGACGTAAGGATTGGAAAACGGCATTACAATGGAGGGATGTATCCTCAAGAAGAAAGGATAGTTTGATGAATGCAGGCAATATGCAGGATTTGGGGAGAAAAGAGACATACTATGCGGCGCAGAACAGACAGTTGCAGCTCCAGACTCAAAGGAGAGGAGCAATGATAGCTATGCTTTCTGCTATTTCAGGATTCGTGGTACTAAGCCTTGTATCATTGATAGTTTATTTTAAAGTCAGTAGGCGTCACAGTCGGCAGATTCACAATTTGTCTAGTAATTATGTCGAACTTCTTGACCGCACACTGACCATATATAGAAAAGGAAATGTGCGTACTTTTTATGATAAATTTACCGATGCCGTTTACAATTCTATTCTTGCTGAGGGAGGTGTTTCCAATCTTAGACGGATTTTTGAAATGACAAAGCCTGGTTTTTTGAAAAGTTTAAAAAAGCGGTATTCTAACTTGTCTGAGTCGGACATAGATATTATCGTCATGCAGTACTATGGACTTAATACGGCAAGTATGGCAGCGTTGACAAAGAGAAATGAAAGTGCGCTTTATACAGCAAAAAGTAGAATATTGCAGAAAACGGGCACAGACAAGAACCTCGCGGACTTTATAAATGATGAGATTATTGCTTATACTTCAATTATAAAGCACTGATTCGTCTTACAATTGACTTATGGCATCATTTAAGATGCGCTGTTTCATTGATATTTGATATGTGTAAGAAAAATAATTTTCTAACATCGGATAATCAGTGATTTACGAGTAGAATGTAAGGTGCTGGAATTTGTTTTTTATAGGACGGGTTTCTAAATTTGTTCCAAGAAACAAATGAAATTCGTATGAAAAAACTAATTATTTCTGTGTTTGTGCTTTTATTAAGCATGCCTGTTATCAGTTTAGGTGATGAAATTAAAATCTGGATTCAACACAATCCTCCGACAACACGAAGTGTGCAAACTATTCCCGAGGCGTCAATTGACAAAGATCTGCTCTCAGTGTCATTTGACGGAAGCGGAGTGTACTCTCTATATGTAGAGGACAGTTACGGCGTCACAGTATATCAGTCTATGCTGCCTGCTAATAGCATGGAGTACGACTATGATCTCTCCGGTATCGGTGAGGGCCTATTCCGCCTGATTCTCTCTAATGGCGATGACGAATACGAGGGATACTTCACTCTGCGATGACCTCATCGGACCCATTCATTTTGCATGCGGAATAGCCTATAGCCCGTGTGTCTGTGTTTAAAATATTATTCTTTTATTTATTTTTAATCTTTAACCATTTTTAGTATTTGTAATTTATGAAAAAATTACCATTGTTATTTTTAACTGCAGCGTTTGTTTTTTTGCTAAATTCTTGTTCTCTGGAAGAAAATGTTAGCAATGTGCCGCAAACAGAGGGTCTAGAGTATGTTTCCAGAGTGATTCCTCCTGAGATGGCTATTGCGGAACTAGAGTCTGTTATTGAGAATATTTATGGAGGAACAAAGGCGGGTTTGATATTTAGTGCGGATGATTTACAAGTGTTTGGTGGTGTATCCACCAAGGCTGGCGATATGGTCCTGCCTGATACGGCGGTGTATGTGCTGAATTTTCCTGATGAGTCAGGTTATGCTGTAATGGCAGCTCAGAGCTGTATGAGTACACCTGTTTTTTGTGTTACAGAGAGCGGTGCTCTTACGTCGTCTGATTTGTTTGAGGCTTTAAGTCTGCTGGAGTCAGGAGATGGTGCGGCTGTCTTTGATGAAGAAATGTTCGTTCCTATGATGCTTGCGTCTTCCGCAGTTAATCAATATAATAATCCTGTAGAAATCAATCCCGAATATGTTATTATTGATAACCCGGTGTTCGTAGACTATTATTATCAAACAGTACAGAAAATTGGACCTTTACTTGAAACCAAATGGTATCAGTATTGGCCTTTCAATTCATATCTTCCTAAGAATGCGCCTGTTGGTTGCGTGACTATTGCGACAGCTCAGATTCTTGCTTACAATGAATATGGCAGTACTCGAGGAATTGATTTCGATTGGGATCTAATGAAAACAGTGTGTCCATACTATGATCATTCCGTATCTGGCTTACCGGCCGCTAATCAGGCTGTAAGTGATTTCGTAGAAATTCTAGGCTTATATGATTACTGTAGAATAAAATATGCTGAAGATAGTACAGGTACTTCTAGCGGTAATGCAGATGGTGCAAAAAGAGCTTTTGAAAAATTCGGATACAAGAATGTAAGGAAGTATCTCGGTTTTGAAAAAGCCGATAAAAATCGAGTGATTTCGATGTTGAATAACTATTATCCGGTTTTTGCAGCTGGTCAATTAGGTACAAACTCAGGGCATGCATGGGTGATAGATGGTCTGTTAATCAGAAATAAGAAAAGATTTGCAAATAACGAATTGCTTGGTACTGAGAATCTTTTTCATATCAATTGGGGATGGAATGGAGTGAGTGACGGCTATTATAATCAGGGAGTATTTGATACAACTAAACGTGTAGATGTGGATGATAATATAGACAGAGAAGATTCTACAAATGTGCATAATTATACTTGGAATTATAGAACGGTGACGTATTCTTTATAATATATTCTATATGAAAAAGATTATGATGTTTAGAGGATTGTTTGCAGCTGCCTTCATGATGCTGCTGTTCGGCTGTCAATACCACTACGGTGAGAAGTCCATGATGTTTTCATTTGCTTCCGGAAAAGACTGGGAGATCTCAAGCGAGGAACAGGATGTGGTAGTGCGTTGCACCAATGCTGATTTTGTGATAGCTAAAGTGAACTATAGTGTTTATGATATGACTACTCCAGAAGGTGCTCTGTCTGATAGAGGAGAAGTTGTGTGGCAGAGTAGTGCCGAAGATTTCGTCAATATCAGTGAATGGTGCTCTGTGAAGCAGGATGGAAGAACTATTACACTTCATTTCGAAAGCAATCCTAATAATGAGACAAGGGTTGTGACGGTAAGATTCACGTCTCTTACCAGTGACGTGAGCTCTTCAGGAGTGGTGCTGGGTGTATCGCAGCAGCCATTTGGCCTGCCGGTAGAATGATTCCCTTATTATTCACAAGTGCTTCCGGATAGATAAGCAAAAGGTATGGGCAACAAATATTCATGCCCAAATCTTTTGCTTATCTATTAGAAAATATTATATTTGTATTGCATAACTATGAAACAATAATTACAATGAGAAAACTTATCATTAATAGTATGCTGGTTGCCGTTGCGGTGCTTGCGGCGGCGCTGGTATCGTCTTGCAGCACTGAGGGCTGCAGTCCTGAGCCTAAGTATAGTTGGGATGACAGCACGCTTGGCGGTTCGATCAGATTCCAAGGCGGCGGAGCCGACATAGACTATGACCTGAGTTATGACGGCGGTCAATGGAGTACCGGTTCTGACTACGGAAGCAGCCACGGCGGACTGATAGTCCTTTCCTCCGACAGCACGGCCCGTTTTTATATAACTATGACGGTAGAGGGCCGCGGCCTGAATGTGTCCGTTCTGGATGTGCCGCTTTCCGGAGAACCTCGCAATGTTACCTTCGACCATGTCACGGACGATGCGGAAGTCACGTTCTATGACCCGTCTGCGGAGTATAGCTCTGTCGCCACACATGTGAGCGGGTATGTTCGCAGGGTGTCTCCTCAGCCCGGAGCAGAGGCCATGAGGGGAGAGTTTGAGTTCCAGATGGATATAGAGTGCGACATTGACGGCACTCCTCTGGAGCTGCGTATTACTGACCGCAAGCTATAGTTTGAGTCGGCGCGAAGATAATTTAAATACAATCTGTATGAGGATTACATTTTGCTATATTTCAGTCAGGCTTCTGTGGCCGTGGCATACTATCCGGGCAGTTCGCTCAGTGCGGCCCGGCATGTTTGATATTGCGTGCTGATGCTGCGTTTGCGCTTACAGAATCAAGAATGTAGTAATATGCTTTAATCGAATACAGTCATGAGAAATACAATAATTACAATATTGCTGGCGCTAGTGCTTGCGCTGCCCCTTTCCGCGCAGGAGAGGCAATCCCGTTACGAGGGGAGTGTTTCCCTCAGCTATACCTATATGGTGTCAGTGGGACTGACCACGGTTCACGGAGCCAGGCTGCTGGATGACTGGCTATTCCTCGGCGGCTCGGCCTCGATGGAGTACGGCTTTCCAGACGGAGCCTCGATACACGCCGGCTTCCGTCCCCGCTGGTTCTTCGTCCGGGGTACCGGGAAGGTTGA
Organism: Candidatus Coprenecus stercoravium; assembly: GCA_019116865.1. Taxonomy (GTDB): domain Bacteria; phylum Bacteroidota; class Bacteroidia; order Bacteroidales; family UBA932; genus Coprenecus; species Coprenecus stercoravium. The sequence continues at coordinate 18,209 of DXAW01000147.1, forward strand.
CGCCTATTTGGGCGTGGGTCTTGATGGTCTGGTGGAGTGCGGTCCGTGGCGCGGGAGCTGGCTTCCTCCGGGAGATTGGCCGGAGAGGAACTACAATGCCGGGCTGCGTCTGATTCCCGAGATAGGCGTGGGCTTCAAGCTCAAGAACGGAGGAGTGATAGACCTGGCCTTGGTAAGCAACGTCAATTTCATCCTGTACGACTCATGGACGGATGTCAAGCAGGCGCACGGTCACGATACCGGCGGCATATCGGAGTGGCGTCCGGGCCTGAGCATCGGTTATCGTTTCTGAGATTGCCGGGCAGTCTAAGTGACACCTGCTGGTAAACACGGATGGTGGCGATGTGTTTTCGTCACCATCCTGTTGTTTTTATGTTGGGAATTATTACCTTTGTGGATATATGGATTGGATAAGCATAATAGTGACAGTATTGGTTTTCGTGCTGCCGGTCCTGCTGGAGAACGGTAGGAAGAAGAAGCGCCGGAAGCTGCGTGAGGAGGTGCGTAATGCGGAACAGATGGATGCCGGACCTGTGGAAGTAAAGAGTCCGGAGCCTGTCGTTGCGCCTGTCGTGGAGCATGTTCATAAGCCGTTGGAGGTGCAGGTGTCCGAAGCGCCCGAGAAAGGGCCTGTGCAGCCTGAGAGACCAAGGCCTTCAAGACGCCGTATCAACGCCAGGGACATGGTGATCTATTCTGAGATACTCCATCCGAAATATTTGGAGAAAAGAGAAAATTTATAGTATCTTTGCACAAGAAAGGGTCCCGCACATAGTGCGCGGGATTCTTTTTTATATTTTGTAAACCCAAGTAAGATTAGATATGTCTGAAATTCACTATGTTACCTCGGAGGGTCTTGAAAAGCTCAAGGCCGAGCTGGCAGAGGCTGTGAGCCAGCGTCCTGTTATCTCAAGGCAGATAGCTGAGGCAAGGGACAAGGGCGACCTGTCCGAAAATGCAGAGTATGATGCTGCTAAGGAGGCCCAGGGCCTGCTGGAGCTCAAGATATCCAAACTAGAGAACCTTGTGGCCAATGCCAGGGTCATCGATGAGTCCAAAATCAGCACGGACCGTATCCAGATGCTGAATAAGGTGACTTTGAAGAATCTGCTCAACAATACCACAGTGCAGTACACTCTGGTGGGGGAGAGCGAGGCCAATTTCCGTGAGGGCAAGTTGGCTGCAGGTACTCCTATAGGCAAGGCGCTTATGGGCAAGAGCAAGGGCGATATCGTGGAGGTGAAGGTCCCTTCCGGTGTCCTTAAGTTTGAAGTTCTAGATATCTCAATTTAGAAGTCATGGCATCTGTTTTCACTAAGATAGTAAACGGGGAGATTCCCTCGTACAAGGTGGCAGAGACAGAGCACTGCTATGCGTTTCTGGATATCAACCCCCTGAAAGAAGGACATACTCTGGTGATTCCCAAGAAGGAAGTGGATTATCTCTTCGACCTGGACGAGAGTCTGTATACTGAGCTGATGCTGTTCGCACGCAAGGTGGCTTCTGCCGTGAAGGCGGCGGTGCCGTGCAAAAGGGTGGGAGTGGCCGTTCTGGGTATGGAAGTCCCTCATGCCCATATCCATCTGGTTCCTCTGGACTGCGAGGGCGATATGGATTTTAAGAAGACGAAACTTTCACTAAGCAGCGAGCGTTTCGAGGCTGTCGCAGCTTCGATCGCCGCTGAATACGCCAAGCTTTGAGTCTATGAGGGCGAAATACTGGATTTGTGCATTCTCCCTGCCGTTGTTCACAGCTCTCATGACAACATGCGGAAACAGGGATGAGGCGCATGTAAGTCTTACAGTGAAAGGAGCTCCGGACAGTTCGGAGGTCGTGGTCTCACGGCTCGCCGTCAATACTATGCAGGTGCTGGATACTTTGTACATCTCCGGAGAGAAGGCCGTTTTCAGGACAGAGGTTATGCCTGAGTCTCCCGAATTTGTGTATCTGAGATACAATGAGACCGGAGCTGTCTCACTTCTGCTTTGCTCAGGAGACAGGGTGGAGGTACGTACTGCGTGGGAGCAGCCTGCACCGGTGAGTATCGAAGGTTCGGAAGAATCTGTGCTGCTTAATACGGTGGACAGTACGGTAAGGGATTTCAATCTCCGCTACAGAACATTGGCCGGCAAGCTTTTCGAGGCCTCTGCGGCCGGCCGGGAGGATGAGGCCCTGAAGCTGCGCAGAGAGCTAGGAACCATGTATGTCCAGCGCAAGCAGGACGCACTTCGGTATATTATGACTCACGGACGTTCAATGACAGTGATACCGGTGCTGTATCAGGTGACTCCGGACGGTCAGTATCTGTTCGGGGAGTATACGGACGCTTTCATAATGCAGAGGGTGTATGACTCCTTGTATTCGGTGTATCCGCACTCGGCTTATCTGGCCGCATTGGCCGACGAGGCTCAGGCCAGGATGGGAGTGATGAGGAAGAGCAGTCTTATATCCGGAGCGGAGGAGGTAAGTTTTCCGGAAATAGTACTCAATGACATAAATGGCCGGCCTCAGTCGCTCAGGGCACTTGACGGAAAGGTGGTGGTGCTGCTGTTCTGGAACTCGGAGGATGTGGACCAAAGGCAGTACAATGTTGCGCTCAAGGAACTGTACGGCAGATACAGTGACGCAGGTCTGGAGATATATCAGGTGGCGCTCAATACCGACAAGACCGCATGGGCCATGCAGGTGAGCGGACAGCAGCTGCCGTGGATAAGTGTCTGCGATCCGATGTGGGAGCAGCCGTCATCACCGGCGAGACTTTACAATGTCACTGCGCTTCCGGCAATGTATGTGATATCCCGTGACGGAGACATTACGGCCAGGGACTTGTTCGATATGTCCAAGCTGGCTATGGAAGTGGAGAGACTGCTATAGCCTGTCTGGATGCAGTACGGCTTCTATTTTCCTGGACGGGTCGGCTGCGATAAACTCTTTAAGATAGAAAGGTTCGAAGTACGCTGTGTCTTCGAACTTTTTTTCTTCATAGGCCTGAAATGCCGCTTCGGCCATATGTGCGGCGTCGGGATAGCTCGGTATGAATACGGCCTTGTCTCTCAGCCTGTCGGCAAGGATGCTTTCGTATTTGGCGGCTCCGTCTCCTGTGAATATGACCCTGCTGCGGGCTTCCAGCTCTGCGGCAAAGGTCTCCGGCTCCAGGACTACGGCCTCCGTACCGGATATCCGGCGGGCGGAGGAATCGAACCTGGCGGTGTACACTTCCATCCTCCGGGCGTCTATCATGGGTACTATCAGTGTGTCGGGGTCAGTCACGCTGCCGGCCGCTCCTCTGGCTATGACGTCAAGCGTCCCGATGCCGATGAGGGGTATGCCGGCTCCGAAACATAGCCCTTTGGCGGTGGATACTCCCACTCTCAGACCGGTGTATGAGCCGGGACCGGCACTCACGGCTACTGCGGCGATGTCCTTTATGTCAAGAGACGCCTGTCCAAGGGCGTCCTGTATCATGGGTGCGAGTCCGGAAGCCTGGCTTCTGGGTTCTGTGCTGTGTCGTGAAGAGATGACGGTCTTTCCGTCAGTTATGGCTACGGAACATACGTCCGTGGCCGTTTCGATAAGCAGTATGTGTGGCATAATCATCTAATTGTCCTCAAATTCCGCAATTACTTTCATCCCGTCGGTCAGGATACGGCTTATGGTGCTGTATGGCCCTGTTACTATCCAGACCGAGTCAGGGCTTCCGAGGCCTGAAAGGATCTCGATGTCACCGATGTCCTGGATGCCGGTCTCTACCTGAACTTTCCGCACCGTCGAGGTGCCCGCCTCATATATGAAGACTCCGTAATCCGGAGTGACTGACTGCAGAGGAACGGTCACTGTACTGTCCCTGCGGGCTGTCTTTATCTCCACTGAAGCCGACATCCCGGGTCTGAATGGATATGCCGGTATCTCACCGTGCGGCTCGGGAAGTATGCGTATTTTGACTTCAAAGGTAGTAACATCGCTCAAAATACCGGCCGCACTTGTGATATTTTTTGCAGAATTGGCGATTTTAGTTACTGTGCCCTTGAATCTCCTGCCCGGATATGCGTCCACGTCTATGTCGGCCGTATCGCCTTTGGATATGCGGATTATGTCGTTCTCGTTGACATCCGCCACGACCTCCATCTCGTTGAGGTCTGCTATCCTCAGCATTTCGGTACCGGCCATCTGGGATGTTCCGACTACTCTTTCTCCGGTTTCTACGCAGAGGACGGATACGATGCCGTCTATGGGAGAGCGGATGGTGGTTCTGGTCAGGTTGTCCTCAGCCTCTTTGAGCGAGGCTTCCGCATTGTCGATATCATATTCGTAGGCTTCCAGCTGTGCTTTCGCCATCAGATATTCGGCCTCGGCGCTTTCATACTCCTGCAGGGATACCGACTGCCGCTCGTAAAGACGCCGGCTTCTCATATAGCTTTGTCTGGATTTGTCCAGTGAAGCTTCCTGCTGCGCATACCGGGCCTTTGCCGCATTGAGAGCAGCCTCAGCCTGAGCCCGGACGGACAAGTAAGTGTCCTGCCGTATTCTCAGCAGCAGGTCTCCTTTCCCTACAGTATCGCCCTCGTCTACGTAAAGCTCCACAATCTCTCCCGAAACGTCCGGACTGATAGGGACTTCCGTCACCGGTTGTATCTTTCCGTTGGCCGGAATCCGTTCCGTGATGCTTCCTGTGTCCGGCCGGCTTACTGTAACAGTCTCTTCTGTGCCGGAACGGAGAGCACCTATGGTCAGTGCCGCCGTGACCGCCAGTGCCGTCAGTGCGGTGATTCTGATGGCTTTTCTGCGTTTCTTTCCAGTTTTCATTATCTTGTCGCTTTATACTCAGGGCGTCATGGCCCCGTGGTTGTGAAAATCCAGTACTCTTACGATGAAAAGATACTGGTACTTGGCCCGGATATATTCAGACTCGGCTTCAATCATGCTGTTTCTGGCTGTCGTGTAGTCAGTGCCGTCGATGGTCCCTGTGTCGAACCGTTCACGGGCGCAGTTAAATGACTCGGTGGCCAGACTGAGGTTGGCAAGAGCAGCATCTATCCGGCGCCGGCAGTTTCTGACTTCTGTGACGGCGGTCTGTATGTCCTTATATAAGGTCTGCTGCCTCGCTTCCAGTTCCAGAATGCACCTTTCGTGCTCCAGTTCCGCTTCCCTTACAGCGGCCTTTGTTTCCCCGTTGTTGAACAGCGGAATGCTTAGCCCGATGCTCACGGCCGGGTTGATATTGTCCCTGAACTGGGAGAAAAACGGGTAGACGCTGCCGTCAGGAGCGTAAGTGGATGAACTGTAGAATGTCCCGTAACTGGCGGAAAGGGACAGCTTGGGCCAGTACTGTCCTTTGGCCGATTTCAAATCCGTCAGACTTTTGTCTATGGCCATGCGCGCGCTTTGTATGAACGGGAGGGACTGGGCACGGCTGTATATTTCGTCAACGTCATACAGTGCATGACTGGTGGGCTGTGCTCCTGTCTCCGGAAATGCTATGGCGAGTCCGGCGCCGGCAGGGAGTCCGAGCAGCTGCTTTAGGTTGAGCATGTCAATCTCAAGCCGGTTCTCCGCATTGACGGCATCTACTCTCTCGGCTGCCAGCTGCGCTTCTGTCTCCAGCAATGATGTATAGGCCAGAGTGCCTTCTTCCACGAGGATTACGGTTCTTTCCCTCTGTGCGGATATAGATTCGAGATGTTTCATGGCGGCGTTCAGCTCCTCTTGTGCCAGAAGTACCTGCATGTAGCTTTTGATGACTGACAGAGTGATGTCGTCCTTGATGCGTTCAGCTTCTTCTTCAGCGGCCTCAAGCCCCTGCCGGCTGCTGATAAGTCCGTAGAGTCTGGACAGTCCGTCTATAAGATAGATGGATGAGCTGGCCGCTATGCTGGTGCTTTGCGACAGACGGTTGTGTATAATCTCCAGATTCTGAAGGTCTACTGAACGGCCCCAGTTGAGACTGTGCCCCAGGGATATGTCAAGGTCGGGGAAGAAACTCAGCTTGCTTTTTTTCAGTAGATTATCGCTTCCGGCCACATTCAGGCTCTGCTGTCTGACGGTGATATTGTGCTCCAGTGCGTATTCGATGCACTTCTCCAGACTCCACGGCTCCTGGGCTGCTGCGGTATGGAAAATCAAGGTCAGGATAGTTATTGCTTGTATGTGTCTCATCTCAAATGTGTGTTTGAAAAGGGTCCGCCTGCGGACTGAGTCTGGGCGGACCCGTGTTCTCGTCATATCAGGATGCGGTCTTCACCTGTGGCCTGACATATCGGGTGAGTGTGTCATAGACAGCTTTCAGTACGGCTCCGACCAGACGGCCCAGCATACGGGCCACTCTGCCTTCAGCGGTACTGGCGCCGCCTATGACCATACAGTTCTGCGAGTGGTTTAGTGTGATGAATCGTTCCATAATGTGAGATTTTTAGTTTTTGACTAAGGAGCTTATGATTTCCTGTCCGGTCCATCCCTCGATAAATCCGAGAAAGAACTGGTCAGCATTTCTGGTGAAGAATTTGACAATCTTGGTCCAGAGGCCGGCGCCTCCCCTGACTGCCGCGCACAGGTCGGAACTTACATATTCAAACCCTGCATACCTATTAGCAATTCGTTCCATGATGTGTTGATTTTAAGTTATGCCGCGGATAAAAGGCGCCGCAGCTTACGCCTGTGAATGCGCATTCGTATGTGATAAGTCTATTATATGGTCCGCAATATTTTCCGCACCGCTGTCGTGTGAGATCAGCACTACTGTTATTCCGTTGGCGCAGAGCATCCTCACTGTGCTCTCCAGCGAGCTTTTCGAATCCGAATCCAGATTGGAGGCGGCTTCGTCCAGAATAAGCACTCCCGGCCGGCGGTACAGTGCCCGTGCCAGAGCCACTTTTTGCCGTTCTCCTCCGGACAGCCTGCATGCGTGCTCTCCGGTATGGGCCATGACACCTCCGGGCATGGACTCCAGTGTGCCGGCCAGTCCTGCCATGGCGCATGCAGCCGACACAGCTTTCAGATCATAGTCCCGCTCGCCCATGATGATGTTGTCCAGTATGCTGCCGTCGAATATGTCCGGCTTCTGCGGTACTATGGAGATGAACCTTCGCCATTTTTCAGGCGGGATGACACTGATGTCCACTCCCCCGACGGTGATACGGCCTTTCAGAGGGCTGTAACCGCGCATCAGCAATGCTGCCAGAGTGCTTTTTCCACATCCGTTCGGGCCTTTAATCAGATTGACGGCTCCGGGATGTATCTCGAAGGACAGGTCGTCGAAAAGTATGTCTCTTCCTGGGAAAGAGAAGCTCAAGTGCCGTACCTCTATCTTGTCTCCGGGGCTTGGTTCGTATTGTATGTGCTCTTCGGAGCTGTGTTCGTCCGGCAGGTCGAGTATGTCGAAGATTCTCTCGGCGGAGATACGGGCCTCGGCTATTTCCCTGTTGCTGTCGATAAGCATGACTATGGGAGAACTGAAGACGGTGGAGATTGTGTAGAAGGAAATTAGTTCTCCCACAGTCAGCTCTGAACTCAATACGAAAAATGCTCCGGCTACGAGAGTCACCACGCTTATCATATGCCCTACCGTATCCGAAGCGGCAGAGGCGGCGGATGTGAATGCTCCGCCTTTGTAAAGGGCTTCGTTGAGTTGGCGGTACCGGTTTTCTATTCTATGTGCGGCTTCCTTGCCGGAGTTGAAGTATCTTATCGCCCTGGCGCACGATATCTGGCCGATATTGGTCTGCTCGAACAAGGCGTTTTTCTCGATGATGTCACGCTGGAGTCTGCGGTTGGCCCTGTCCGACACTTTGTAGATGATTACGAAGAGGGGAGTGAGGCATAGTGCGGTCAGTGTGAGCTTCCAGTATAGTGACGCCAGTATTGCCGCCGCACATACGAGGGTGATGATGCTTACGGCCATGAGCAGCAGCCTTTCGGTGATGAATGAACGTATCCTGTAGGCATCGGACACCCTTGAGTTGAGTTCTCCGCTGCTCATGGAGTCAAAAAAGGACACGGGCAGCGAGAACAGCTTGCGGAAATAGCTGATGATGAGTCGTGCGTCTATTTTCAGACTGACTCTCAGCAGCAGTATGGATCTCATATACGAGATGAAACAGGTGAGGGCGGTGAGGCTCAGCAGTATGACGGTCAGAACGGTCAGCCTGACCGGATCTCCTGACGGGATGACGGAGTCGATGAGCCTCTGCAGGAAGACGGATATGCTCAGACCGGCCGCTATCAGTGCGGCCGAGCCGGCCAGTACCAGCAGCAGCTCTTTCCGGTAACTTGTCAGAATCTCCTTTAGCCGTGAGCGGATGTCGGTCCTGCAGTCGCCTTTGACAAATCCCGGGGACGGAGATGCGGCGACTATATATCCGCTCCATTCCTCCAGAAGGGACTCCAGGCTGAGTCTGTGCATCTTTCCGTCCTCAGGGTCCATTATCACGGCTAGTCCGGCCTCTGTCTTGTAAAGCACCACGAAATGCAGCCATCCGGTCTTCTTTTCCAGATGCAGTATGACCGGCTTGCCTGCCTCCGAGAGATCCTTGGCGTTCTTTTCCTTGGCCTTGAGACCGGCAGAGTCCATCCCGAGCTTGCCGAATGCGTCCACGATGCCCTGCATGGTGGTTCCGTCGGGGGTGGTACCGCAGGCACTGCGTATTTTTATCATCGGAAGCCTAAGTCCGTAGAATGCGCATACCGATGCTATGCAGGCGGCTGCGCAGTCGCTCCGGTCGTGTTGTCTGACCTGTATCTCCTTCTTCATATCTCTCTCCTCCAAAATGTTAGTGGAATAGACTATAGCGGAAGCAGCGGCAGTGCAGATATCAGCAAGGCTGCCGCAGTGGCGGCGGTGTAGGCTGTGATTGTCTTCCGGCTCAGCGGCGGAAGCATTGACTCGGCGGTGAGTCCTATTCTCTCTCTCAGATTCGTCTCTTCCATGACTCCTGTATTTCTTGCTGCAAAGTAGGGAAATTTTTCCCGGATTCCGTTACCACTTCTGACAAAGCCGGCAGATTTTTGACGTAAGTGGAGAAAATGCTCTAGAGCGAGAAGAGCTGCTTGATATAGGGGAAGGCTGCGTCGGATATGGACGTGATTATCTGTACGGACTTTGACGCATTGAGCTGGTCTGACGGTATGAGGGTGAACCAGGTGCTGTTGACGTAGTCGATGAGTGACAGCAGTACTCCTATGAGCAGAACCGTGGTGGTTATGGACAGGAGCATTCCTAGTATCCTGTTGACCCATCCGAGGGTGGTGATTTTGATTATTTTCTCCAACAGTCTTCCCAGAAGCGACATGCAGATGCATACGGCGATGATGATGAGGACGAAGGAGATGATCTTGACGATGTTCTCAGGGACGTTTATCCACTGGTTCAGCCAGCTTGCGACGAGTGCTGAGAATCTGCCGGCCAGGAATATTCCGAGAAAAAGTCCGGCTATGCCTCCGACCTGTCTTACCAGGCCGTCCTTAAGCCCTTTGAATATGGCAAGGGCCAGAAGTATCAGGATGATGATGTCAATAACTGTCATAACGTGCGAATATAGCAATATTTTGCATATATTTGCCCATTAAAATTCAGAATATGTTTAAAGAGTATAAAGGATTGGATCTGGTAGGTCTCTCCGGTGAGGTTCTGGAGGACTGGAAGAAGAAGGATGTTTTCCATAAGACATTGGAGATGAGGGAGGGCGCTCCTGAGTTTGTATTTTTCGAGGGACCTCCTTCCGCTAACGGTATGCCGGGTATCCATCATGTCATGGCCCGCTCCATCAAGGACGTGGTCTGCCGTTACAAGACCCAGTCCGGCTATCATGTGAGCCGCAAGGCCGGATGGGACACTCACGGTCTGCCCGTGGAGCTGGGAGTCGAGAAGATGCTCGGCATCACCAAGGACGATATAGGCAAGAAGATATCCGTGGCGGAATACAACTCCATCTGCCGCCGTGAGGTCATGAAATACACCAAGGAATGGGTCAATCTGACCGAACGCATCGGATACTGGGTGGATACTGAGAATCCTTACATCACATATGACAACCGCTACATAGAGACGCTGTGGTATCTTCTTAAGGAGATATACAAGAAGGGGCTTCTCTACAAGGGCTACTCGATACAGCCTTACTCGCCTGCCGCTGGTACCGGCCTGAGTTCCCACGAGCTGAACCAGCCCGGATGCTACAGGGACGTGAAGGACACTACGGCCGTGGTGCAGTTCAAGGCGGTCAGGGACGAGGTTTCAGAGCCTTTCTTCCAGAAGGCCGGAAACGACTCGCTTTATTTCATAGCATGGACGACTACCCCGTGGACCCTGCCTTCCAATACTGCGCTTTGCGTAGGGCCTGATATTGATTATGTCCTGGTGCGCTCCGCCAATCCCTATACCGGTCAGAGCGGAGTGTATGTCGTGGCTAAAGTGCTTGTAGGCAGTCATTTCGGAGGCAAGGTGCCGTTCGAGATACTTGACGGAGTCTATAAGGGAAGAGAGCTGGCCGGCATCCGCTATGAACAGCTTATCCCCTGGATACGTCCCGACGAGGGAGCGTTCCGTGTGATTACGGGAGACTATGTGACCACAGACGAAGGCACTACCGGTATCGTGCATATTGCTCCGACATTCGGTGCCGACGATGCCAAGGTCGCCCGTCTGAACGGCATTCCGGCGCTCATGGTGCGTGACGCCGCAGGAGTGATGCAGGCTCAGGTAGACCGTACCGGCAAGATGTACCGCATCGAGGACATGGATCCCGAATTTGTCCGTGAGCGTGTCGATGTGAAGCAGTACAGGGAATTTGCAGGCCGCTTCGTCAAGAATGCCTATGACCCCGAGGCTACGCCCGAGACCCCGACGATAGACGTGGATATATGCGTGATGCTCAAAGGACAGAACAAGGCATTTAAGATAGAGAAGCACGTGCACTCATATCCTCACTGCTGGAGGACCGACAAGCCTGTACTCTATTATCCCCTCGATTCCTGGTTCATCCGCACTACTGCGGTTCAGGAACAGATGATCGAGCTGAACAGGACCATTACATGGAAGCCCGCTTCCACCGGCAGCGGACGTTTCGGAAAATGGCTGGAGAATCTGCAGGACTGGAATCTTTCCCGCAGCCGCTACTGGGGTACGCCGCTGCCTGTATGGAGAACGGAGGATGGAGCCGAGGAGAAGTGCATCGGTTCGGTGGCCGAGCTTTATGCGGAGATAGACAAGGCGGTGGCCGCCGGAGTCATGCAGTCCAACCCTCTGGCTGCGGCCGGGTTTGTTCCCGGAGATTATTCAAAAGAGAATTACGACCGCATAGACCTTCACAGGCCTTATGTGGATGAGATATTCCTGGTGTCCGACAAGGGGCGGAAGATGGTGCGTGAGACGGATCTTATCGATGTGTGGTTTGACTCAGGCTCCATGCCTTATGCCCAGGAGGGCCTGCAGGCGCTCGGTACTCCTAAGTTCGGCCAGACAGCCGATTTTATAGCCGAAGGGGTGGACCAGACCCGCGGATGGTTCTTCACCCTGCACGCTATCCATACGATGATCAGCGGCAGTACGGCATTCAAGACTGTGATATCCAACGGTCTGGTGCTGGACAAGGACGGCAACAAGATGAGCAAGCGCCTGGGTAATGCGGTGGATCCGTTCAAGGCTCTGGACAATTACGGCCCTGACGCCCTTCGCTGGTATATGCTCACCAACTCCCAGCCTTGGGACAATCTCAAGTTTGACGAGGCCGGGGTGGATGAGGTGCGCCGCAAGTTCTTCGGTACCCTGTACAATACCTATTCGTTCTTTGCCCTTTATGCCAATGTGGACGGATTCGACGGCAGGAATATGCCCTTGGTTCCCGTGGCGCAAAGGCCCGAGATAGACCGCTGGCTGATGTCTCTGCTCAACACCCTGATAAAGAATGTTAAGGCATGTTATGAGGATTACGACATCACCGGAGCCGGACGTCTTATTCAGGATTTTGTCTGCGACAATCTCAGCAACTGGTACGTGCGTCTCAACCGCAAGCGTTTCTGGGGCGGCAGCATGGATGCCGACAAGATGGCGGCTTATCAGACCCTTTATGCTGCATTGGAGACTGTGGCGGTGCTGGCTGCGCCGATCGCTCCTTTCTACATGGACCGTCTGTTCTGTGACCTGAACGCCGGAACATCCAGAAGGGATGTGATTTCCGTCCATATGATGCCGATGCCTAAGTGTGACCCCTCGTGCATAGATTCCGAACTGGAGGCCCGTATGGCACTGGCTCAGAAGTCCTCATCGATGGTGCTGGCCCTGCGCCGCAAGGTCAATATCAAAGTGCGTCAGCCTCTTTCCAGGATGATTATCCCTGTGCTTGACCCGTCGTTCGAGCAGCAGTTTGAGAAAGTACGTCAGATAGTGCTTAACGAGGTCAATGTGAAAGAGGTGGAATATATTAAGGATACGACAGGCTTGATAACCAAGAGGATAAAGCCCAATTTCAAGACTCTCGGCAAACGTTACGGAAAGCAGATGAAGGAGATAGCTTCTTCGTTCGGCACTCTTTCCCAGCAGGATATTGCCGCAGTTGAGCAGGCCGGACTGCAGAACGGAACCTATACGCTGCATCTGCCTTCGGGAGACGTGGTGCTCGAACCTTCTGATTACGAGATATCGTCCGAGGACATGCCCGGCAGATTAGTAGCTACCGAGGGCAGGCTTACCATTGCGCTGGATATAGAGGTTACTCCCGAGCTTCGCAACGAGGGTGTGGCCCGTGAGCTGATCAACAGGATTCAGAATCTCCGTAAGGACAGCGGCTTCGAGGTGACAGACAGAATTACGGCATATATTCAGAGACTGCCCGAGGTGGAGGAGGCTCTTGCCGGATTCAGGGATTATGTGGCTTCGCAGACTCTGGCCGGAGAGATAGTTCTTGTGGATGATATTCAGGACGGCACGGATGTCGAATGGCTTGATGACAGCACCATCCGCATGAAACTTCAGGTATTGTCTTGATATTTTCCCAAAAAGTAATTATATTTACATATTGAATTATTTAAAACTTTTCAGCTATGGACGACAACAAGGAAAACAAGAATGAAGTACTCGAGAAGGTACGTTACAGTGATGAGGAACTGCAGGAATTCAAAGAGATCATTCTGAAGAAGCTTGAAAAGGCAAGGGATGACTACGAACAGCTCAGGTCGGCTATCACACATAGTACCAGCAATGATACAGAGGACACATCTCCTACATTCAAGGTGCTGGAGGAAGGCGCTTCGGCTTTGTCCAAGGAGGAGGCCGGACAGCTTGCCCAGAGGCAGCTCAAGTTCATCAATTCCCTTGAGGCGGCTCTTGTGCGTATCGAGAACAAGACCTATGGTATATGCCGTGCGACGGGTAAGCTGATACCTAAGGAAAGGCTCAAGCTCGTGCCGCATGCCACCCTGAGTGTAGAGGCCAAACTTAACTCCAACAAGTAATGAGGCTTTCACGCAGTAAGAAAACCGTATTCATAGTCATTCTTGCTGTAGTGCTTATTGCCGTTGATCAGTTTGTCAAGATACTGGTCAAGACCAATATGCACCTCGGGGAGTCTATACACGTATTCGGTGACTGGTTCCAGATACTTTTCATAGAAAATGAGGGCATGGCTTTCGGCATGGCTTTCGGCGGTGATATCGGGAAATATATCCTGACTACTTTCCGCCTGGTGCTTTCAGTCCTGCTGTTTTTCTATATCCGTCATCTGCTGTTGAAAAAGGATGCGCCATTGGGAGTCCTGCTTGGACTTACCGCCATCATGATCGGTGCTGTGGGCAATCTTGTCGACTGCATGTTCTACGGTCTTATTTTTGAGCCGTCAAGTTACACTCATGTGGCGTCCATGGTTCCGTTCGGGGACGGTTACGGAAAGTTCGGTCTGGGCAAGGTGGTGGATATGCTGTATTTCCCGCTGATAGATACTACTTGGCCGGACTGGGTTCCCGGCAAGGGCGGCGAATCTCTGGTGTTTTTCCGTCCCGTCTTCAATATAGCTGACTCGTGCATAACGGTGGGAGCCTTGTATTTGCTGATTTTCAAGTGGAAGTATTTCCAGATACATGATTCTTCCAAATAACCGTCTCCGGTGCACCTGTTTTATCTGATAGTCTCGCTTCTGGTAATCTTGCCGGACCTGTATATCCGGCTGGTGTGTCTGCGGGGCATAAGTCTCGGCTGGTGGAACCTGCTTTACTGGGCTCCTCTGGCCTTCTTTCTTTTTCTGGTGGTGATGTATTTCGCCGGAGGCTCACAGCCTTTCGTGTTTAAGAGCATGGTAGCTTCGATACTGTGCTTTACTGTGCCGAAGCTGCTGTTTACCATAATGTCCATCTTGTGTCTCGGCGCGGTATACGCCGCCGGCTGTTTCGGGGCGCAGGAGACTGTCAGAAGTGCCTTGACTGGAGTCTTCAACGCTATCGGCATAGGGCTTGCCGGTTCGTTCCTGATATTGGCTCTTTACGGACTTACGGCTGGAGTGAAACGTTTGGATGTCCGCGAGGAGGTGTTCGAGTCCGATTCATTACCTGCTTCTTTCGACGGTTACAGGATAGTGCATCTGTCCGACCTGCATGCCAGCTCCTATTCGGCTCCGGGCATGGTGGAAAGACTTGTGACTACGGTCAATGACCTGGATGCGGATATGATAGCCTTTACCGGCGATCTGGTCAATTCGTCTCCGTCGGAACTGGATGAGCGGATGATGTCGGCTCTTTCGTCGCTGCGTGCTCATGACGGTGTGTTCGCAGTGGTAGGCAATCACGACTATTGCGAGTATCACGAATATGATACGCCTGACGGAGCCGCCCGTGCTTTTGCTGAAGTCGTCCGTTGTGAGCGGGCGATGGGATGGAGAGTGCTGATGGATTCCTCGGCGGTGATAACCAGGCCTTCGGTGTCCGCACCTGATAAGAAGCAGGACAGTATTTATGTTATAGGAGTGGAACACTGCGGCAAACCTCCTTTCGGTAGCCGTGGTGATTTGCAGAAAGCTCTTTCCGGCGTGCCTCCGGTGTTTTTCTATTCGGATGCGGATTCGGTCCGGTCTTCTTCGCCTTTCAAGATACTTCTGAGCCATGATTCCAGTCACTGGCGCATGGAAGTTCTGCCGCATACCGATATTCAGCTCACACTTTCCGGTCATACTCATGCCATGCAGTTCCGCATCGGACGTTTCTCTCCGTCCCGCTGGATGTACAGGGAGTGGTATGGTGTCTACCGTGAGGGTGCCCGTATGCTCAATGTCTCGGCGGGTCTCGGCGGCTCATTTCCTTTCCGCATCGGCGCATGGCCCGAAATCGTCGTCATTACCCTTCATACTCTTTCCGGGCAGGGTAATTAAACCAGCCTCACCGGAATATACGACATCTTTTGCCTTTTCATCACCCCAAATATCCAGATGACCGAAAGTGATACGGTGTAGTAAGCGACAACGGTAAGTAGAGAAGCACTCCTAAAATGCAATATATTGAGTATGAGTTGGTTGTGATTTTGGTGTGAGATTATGGCAGATATTTGAGGGCCACAAAGAACACTCGTTTTATACAACTTGCTGACTTGTAGATGATTACAAACTGTCTCTGCTCCTGTTGTTACCGTTGTTCCTGTTTTTCCAAGGTGTGGCACATAAAAAAACTGACTGCAAAGTCTATTGACTTGTCAGCCAGTTCATTTCTTGCGGAGGCGGAGGGATTCGAACCCCCGGAACGTTGCCGTTCAACAGTTTTCAAGACTGCCGCCATCGACCACTCGGCCACACCTCCATTCTTAATCCGATTTCCGAATCGGGCCGCAAAGATATGTATTTTTTCCCAACCTGCAAAATTATAAATTACAGTATATTGTTTCTGTAAAATAGGTAAGTGAGAACTTCTCTGGTTTTTGTTTTATTATCTCCTTCGGCATACTTTGTGACGAGGTCAATCCATTGAGCGCCTCTGTTGCTCTTGATGGATTCATGCCAGTATTCCTGTAGTTGAAGAGACGGGGTATTGTATAGAATATTTTTAAAGGCCTCGATGTGCTCTTCTATTTTATGGAAGATGGCAGGCATATTGTGAAGTTCTCCGCTGTTTGTCAGCATGTTTACTCTCCCTCCTGCGGAATAGGAGTCCCTTGCGTTCGGATTGATAATTCCTTTTTGAGTTGCCAGCCATAGAACGGCTCTTGAGTATTTTTGATTGCCTTTACCAGTAATGGTTTCAGGGAAAAACACGTATGAGCATGCTTCCAGGATGTCTTTTTCTTCAGGAGATAATGTCGACCACAGTCGTACGGTGACAGGGACAGCTGCTTCAATGCCATCACCGGCCCACCAAAGGCTCTCGCCCGGTTTTAGTCCTTTTTTGTAGTATTCAGCAACCGGAGCGACGGGATTCTCCATTGTCCTTAAATCGTCATATGGGATGCCGATCTTGTCAAAGATTGTTTGGCCGGAGTTGAGTTTCATGTCAATTTTATAGCGGGGGTAGTGAGTGACGGCAATGTCGCACAGGCACTCCTCATAGGGTCTTGACATAAAAGAAACATCTCCACCTAATTTACCGAATGTCAGATAAATCCTTTCGATTCCGCTAATACGGGTGGATTCAAGTATACTGCTGCCGATAGATGTCCAATGGTCTTTCTGAGTGCTCTTCACTTCGATTCCGTATAGCTTGGCGGCAATGATGTCTGGAAATGAAGCTCCGGAGATAAGTTCGATGGTCCCCTCGAATTCCGTCTTTTTCGAACATTCAATGGCAGCATCGCAAACATCCTTCTCTAAATCGTAAGCATTCCTTCCGGCATAATATTCAGGGTGAATTTTAGCATCTGCGTTTAATAATTTATCTACATTAACCATCAATTGCCTGAATTCTCTTAGGAGAGGGGAGTCGTAACCTGCTACTATCATAAGTCGAAGTATCTATTCCATTTTGATTCTATATTCTTAGCTATATTGTATGCAAGCACGCACGGAACGGCGTTCCCGATAATTTTGTAGGCGTTGCTTGAGTTCAGAGCGCTGTGTGCTTTTGTTTTAGGAAGTATGAATTTATAATCGTCCGGAAATGTCTGGAGTCTTGCGCATTCTCTTACAGTAAGCCTGCGCTCGGGTAGACCGTTGGCCAATTCATCATAGTGCTTTCCTCCATGTGCAGCAGATAACCTTCTGAATTCTATGTTGCCGTGATGCTCGGAACGGATTGTCGGTCCTACTGAATCCATTTTTATCTCACTTTGTCCTTGAAGGCGTGGCCCAAGATATTTCGCCCTTGAGTATATTTTTTGAGACGGATCATTGCTTCTTTCTGGTTCCGTCAACTCAACAAATGCCTCGTGACAACTTGTAAAAGGCTGTAGCCCGGGGCCATGGGTCTTTTGAGGGTAAGGGTCGTATTCTGGTGGTATTTCTGCTTTAGAGAGAGCTTTTAATGCTTCTCTGCGAAGGGCGCTTCTGTTGAATCCAAAGAATATCACTCTTTCTCTTGATTGAGGTACTCCGTAATCCGGAGCATAGAGAACTTTTGCCGGAACAACCAGGTATCCACCATTGCAGGCTTCGGAAAAATCGTGCTCTATTATTTCTTTTGTGTCGCTCAGATTGGTCAGCCCCTTGACATTCTCCGCAACAAATATTTTCGGTTTAGTGATAGATACGACATTTCTCATCCACATGTACAGTTTTCCACGGCTTTCTTCTGACGGGGCATCATTGCCTAATACGTTGCCTAAGTGACTTGTCCTGGATTTGAATCCCAGTCTTTTTCCTGCAACTGAGAAATCCTGACAAGGAAATCCTCCGGTGACGATATCGATGTTTTCCGGGAATACAGTTTCTCCTGCAGCGCTAAGTTTGACTAAATCGATGATGCTGCCGAGACGGTATATTTCATCTGCGTTTGCTTTTGTCTTTTTAAAGTATTCAACCCAGGCGGTTTTTGCGTCAGGGTTTATATCATTGGCAAATACAGTCTCAAAAATAGTGGGTGCTACAGTCACCCAGTTTAAGTCTTGATTCAGTATCCAGTCAGGGTGTAGTTCTGCGTTGATTGATCTTCTCAGGCATTTGAAATTCCCTTCGAAGCCGATATCCATACCGCCACATCCTGAGAATAGTGATAATAACCTCATGCGTTGAACTCTCAATAATAAACTGTATTCAAAATGCAAATGTAGCATTTAAAGATTATCCGCAAAACGCATGGGAGAAAAACATGACAATAAGTTTTTATACTACGTGAATGTCCGGGACTTAGGGCCTTGGGAGGGCTGGTGAGTCCCGGACGTCTTTATTATCTACATGATGTCAGTCTTCCAACTGCTCGGCTACGGATATCCTTATGGGGATGGCTTTGCGGACTTGCTCGAGTTCTTCGGCGGTAAGTTCCGAAAGGGGCTTGCCGAAGTGTTCGAGGGAGTAGGCGTCCCGGACCTGACGGTAGGCTTCTTTTATGCAGCTCTCCGTCTCTTGAAGTGTCTCATAACTGGAATTCTTATCCGGACTGAACAGTATGGACAGATTGTTTTTATGCTTGTCAGTGGATATTCCTGTCTTTCTGATAATGTCCGCGAACATCCCGGTTATCTCTTGAGGGTCCAGGTCGTGGCCGTCATCGATGACGATAGTGGTATTGTTGACATTCTTATGACGGGCAGTCCCGTCACCGGCGGTTTCGGATGAGGCAATGGTGGAGGAGTCGGCTTTTTCGTCAGCGGCAGGATGCAGTATGCGGATTTCTTCCGTTTTCAATGTGGCCGTATTCTCATTTGTTTTGTAAGTAATGCTGATACGCTGGGTGCCGGCCTCTCTGAGGCTCTGCTTGACATCAGTGAGCACTTCCATGACGATATCTCCGACAATACTGATGTCTGCTGTGGATATGTTTCCGGATATTCCGGAGATTATGCTGCCGATGTCGTCGTTGCCGTAGTCGTATTCCCGGCCGTTAATTGTGACGGAAGTCCTGTCACCGGCATTTGCAATACTGATGCAGATGCTTGAAACTGAGTCTTTTGCCGATGATGTCCTGTCTTTGTCAGAAAGATTGACACTGGCCGTGTCGGCGGCGAACTTTATCCGTACTTTATGGTCCTTGTCGTTACCTTCAATAATCATGTATTCTATCGCTCTGGAGCTGTCTATGGCATTGGATACGTCAGACAGGATACCTGTGCGTGAGTCTCCGTTGAAGTTGATACGGATTGTGCTTTCTGGCGATTCTTCCCCGGCAAGGTATTTCCGTACTTCGAGATAAGGGCATTCCTTTCCGTTGAATTTTACTTTTCCGTCTTGGGAAATGTCGATTACTGTGACGGAGTCTTGCTGTGTTCCTGCATCCGGTGCTGTCTGGATGCAGGTATTGTCGGGGCCTGTAATGTTTTGTGGAGGTGTCTGTGCCCTGTTTCCGCAGCCGAATGCGAGGAATGTCGCCGTGAGCAGCGGAAGGGCGGCGGCCAGCCTTAGGAAGGCGTAGCGGCCGAGCTGAGTCTTTGTCATCATAATAAACCGTTTTTTAGTGAGTGAGTGATTCAACCCGCTGGATATATCCGGATTATAGCCAAAGAGTTGCTTGAAGATAGCTGTTCTATATAG
>DXAW01000148.1 GCA_019116865.1 Candidatus Coprenecus stercoravium
GTAGATCTCGCCGTCATATCCGAAGCAGAGAGTACCGTCAGAAGCCATGGTAAGGAATCGTACGGGATTACCCTTGAAACTGGTTATCTGCTCGTCCGTATTTCCGTCAAACGAATGCTTCCATATATTGAAAGTTCCGTCCTGCTCGCTGAGCCAGTAGAAAGACTTGCCGTCCGGAGCATATACAGGGTTACGGTTCTCGCATTTGAAATCGATGGCGGAGTTGATACCTGTCAGCTTGGTGAACTTTCCGTCCTTGACATTGTCGCCCTCGAACTCGCAGCTCCATACATCACGTACCACCGATGAGGTGTGATGCTTGCGCCACTGATCCTCGTAGCCTTTCACATCATGATAGAGGATAGTGTTTCCGTCAGAGCTGAACGAAATATTCTCCAGGGGAAGAGTCGAGAACATCACAGGCCTGCCGCCCTCTGTGCTGACAGCATAGACCTGGGAATAGGGAGACGCAGGGAACTGCATGCTCTCCGCCGAAGGCTGGATATTGGCTGAGTACAGGATAGTCGAGTCGTTTCTGAACACGATAGGGAACTCATTGACCGAGTGAGTGGTAAGTCTCACAGGCTCACCGCCCTCCTTATCCACGATAAATACATCGGCGCTGCCCATACGGTAGGATGCGAATGCTATCCTTGTACCGTCGGGGCTCCATACGGGACGGGTGTCATAAGCGGCGTTGGATGTAATCTGACGCGCCTCTCCGCCTGTCGCCGGGACTGTGAATATATCACCCTTGTAGGTAAATGCGATAGTGCTGCCGTCAGGGGAAATGGCGCTGTAGCGGAGCCACAGCGGTCCCTCAGAGGGTTCCTGCGCCGTTGCCGCAACAGAAGCGGTAAACAGCATGGCCGCACCCATAAAAATTCTGAAAATCCGTTTCATTGTTATATTAAATTAAATCTTATTATTCTCGTAGAAAGGCATTCGCACACACCTTCTTCGGGATTTAAATGAGTCGTATTCAAGGCCTGCGACCGAGGAGACACCGGAGTTTACTTCCGTAAATGAGGATGTCTCCGAGGAAGCATAACGCAGAAGACGACCATTTAAATTCCGAAGCATTTACTTGCATACCATAATATTGAGTATCATCTCATCAGTCACCTGCATACCTTTGGAACCGATAGCACCGAGATTGCGGATGGATTTCTCCACATCGTCCTCGATGATACCGTCGTTACCGGTCACGCAGTGGTTGTCCAGAGCCAGAACCGCCGACTGCACGGCTGACGACACTCCGGAAGCCACCTTGAGAGCGCAGCCTACCTTTGCTCCGTCACAGACCATTCCGGTGATGTTGCCGATCATGTTCTTGACCGCGCTGCATACCTGCTCGAAGCTGCCGCCGCTGAGCCATACGATACCGCAGGCAGAGCCGGTGGAGGCCACCACGCAGCCGCACAGAGCCGAGAGTTTTCCGAGATATCCTTTGATATGAATTGCTGTCAGATGACTGAGAGTCAGGGCACGGATGAGCTGTTCCTCGGAAGAGCCGAACTGCTCCGCCGCAGCCACAACCGGCATGGTGACAGTGATACCCTGATTGCCGCTGCCGGAATTACTCATCGCAGGCAGGGTGCATCCGGCCATACGGGCATCGGAAGCAGCAGCCGTCATGGCCATGCAGTGGGTAAGCAGCCCCTTGCCGAAAACCTGACGGTGAATATTGTTCTGGATCGTGCGTCCTACCTGAAGGCCGTAAGGACGGGCAAGACCCTCCTCTGCAAGCGCGCGGTTCATCCTGGCAGCATCCAGCAGGAAGGATATATCCTCCAGACGGGCTTCCTTGGTCGCAAAATCAAAAATCTTCCGCATGTCCAGATGATAGTCGAGGGTAGTCTTGTGCGACGCCTCCTGACCCTGAGCCGCATCTGCTCCGGCAGAACTGCCGGCGCTCATCTTGTCCAGAAGCACCTCGTTGTCCTTGGAGACAAATACGAGAGCATCGTGGTCATCCTGTATGACAGCTCTTGAACGGTGCTCAGGAGACGCCGGCGCACCATACAGGCACTCGGCATCGATATACAGTTTCTTGGATGTCTTGGCCAGAGATATCTTCACACGGCCCTCCGACGCATATGCCTTGGCATTCTCCACATCAGCGGGAGTAAGATCCTTGAGCACCTCCAGACCGTAATCGGGATTGCCGCACTCCATTGCCAGGGCCACGGCTATGTTTAGTCCCACCATACCTGTTCCGGGTATGCCGACACCCATGGCGTTCTTAAGGATGTTGGCACTTACCTGCACATTGATCTGCGAAGGCTGCACAGGTCTGAAAAGCGAGCAAGCCTTGGCTACGGCAAGAGCCACAGCTATAGGCTCGGTACAGCCGAGAGCCGGCTTCACCTCCCGGTGCAGCAGCTCCAGTATGTCGGAATATGTCTGTGCTTCCATCTGCTTACTTATTCTCTGCTAAATATTTCTCTGCATCCATAGCCGCGCGGCATCCGGAAGCGGCGGCGTTGATAGCCTGACGGTATGTGGGATCCTGCACGTCTCCCGCTGCGAAAATACCGGGGCGGGAAGTACGGGTACTCTTGCCGTCTGTGAGGATATAACCCTCCTCGTTGGTATCCACCCACTCCTTGAACACATCGGAGTTGGGATGGTGACCGATGGCCAGGAAGAAGCCGTCGATAGCGATAGTGGTCTCGGTGCCGTCGTTGCGGCGCAGCACGGCTCCGGTCACACCCATGTCGTTACCGACAATCTCCTTGGTCTGATGCTCCCAGAGCACTTCGATATTGGGAGTGTTGAATACTCTCTCCTGCATGGCTTTTGAAGCACGGAACACATTGCGGCGCACGATCATGTAGACCTTGCGGCAGAGTGACGCCAGATACGTGGCCTCCTCGCATGCGGTGTCACCGCCTCCTACAACGGCCACATCCTTGCCACGATAGAAGAAACCGTCGCATGTGGCGCAGGCAGACACGCCCTGTCCCCTGAACTTCTCCTCGGACTCAAGACCGAGATAGCGGGCTGTGGCTCCGGTTGCGATAATGACCGCATCGGCCTCCACCCATTTGTCATCGTCTATCTGAGCCTTGAACGGACGCTGGGAGAAATCCGCCTTGGTCACGATACCGAAACGGACCTCCGCCCCGAACCTTTCGGCCTGGGCCTTGAAATCGTCCATCATCTGCTGTCCCTGGACTCCGTTGGGATAACCGGGGAAGTTCTCTATCTCCGTGGTGGTGGTAAGCTGTCCGCCGGGCTGGATGCCCTCGTACACCACTGCCTTGAGATTGGCGCGGCATGCGTAGATAGCCGCAGTGTAACCGGCAGGACCGCTGCCGATTATCAGCAATTGTATTCTTTCGTTTGCCATATCTGTAATGTTTTATTGATTTTTCGAATGAGTGTGGGCCAGAGGAGTTTTCTCCTTAGGTTTCTTAGGTTGCGCAGGAATATTGCCCTTCAAAGCCGCCTGAGGCACATGTATGGCCGCGGGTCCTGCTTTCTTAAAGCTCCATATCAGGAGCAATATGCCGGCTATGATAAACGGAACGCTAAGCCACTGGCCCATGTTCAGGGTCATTCCGGCCTCGAAGTCCGACTGGTCCTCCTTGATGAACTCAATCAGGAACCTCATGCCGAAGAGTACTATCAGGAATATGCCGAAGATGGTCCCCGTACGCAGCTTGTCCAGACGGGTCCTGTACAGCCACAGCAGCACAAGGCCGAGAATGCAGTAGCTCAGAGCCTCGTAGAGCTGAGTAGGATGATGCGGCAGTGTCTGACCGTCCCGGACGAAGATAAAGCCCCAGGGCAGGTCGGTCTGCACTCCGTATATCTCGGAATTCATGAGATTGCCCAGACGTATCATCATACCTGCGAAGCAGATAGGTATCACCAGGCGATCGATGATCTGAATGTAGCCGAAGCCATATTTCCTGCCGTACTTGTGAACATACCACCACATGGCCAGCAGCACTCCTATCGCTCCGCCGTGCGAGGCCAGACCGCCCTCCCAAGTCATCAGTATCTTCCAGGGATGTGATAGATAATAACCGGGATCGTAGAACAGGCAGTGTCCCAGCCTTGCCCCTACCAGCGTACCGATAAACAGGGCGAAGAGCAGAGGATCAAGCAGTTCTGTCGGAAGCCCCTCCCTCTTGTAGAAAGAGCGCATGATGTAGTAGCCTATGGGGAAAAGCCCGGCTACGAACAGAACGCTGTACCATCTGAGATGGAAATTGCCGATGGATAGGATGTCCGGACTTACATTCCAAGTAATAGCAAGAAGATCAAGCATATAAATCAATTAATCGATTAACCTGTCTGAATATTCAAGCAAATATAGCGATAAAATATCAAACTGCAAGACAAAAAGCCGCTGCCCGGAAGGACAACGGCTTAAATGCTTAGGTTAAGGAAGGGGACATCAGTCCTTGACGCAGCGCACAGGTGTGGCCGTACCTAAAGTCGCATACGCCACATTGACCCTTCCTTCAGGATACACACTTGTGAATGTGGTCATCTGCGAAAAGAACTGAAGCGTACCGACTGAGGACTGATATCCCGTAGAAGACATTATGTAATTCAAGGCAGGCTTGCCGTAATGCTCGGCCATGGAAGAATTGCCTGACCAAAGTTGAGTCAGCGAATACTTATAAATCCTGGAATCAGAACTTCCTGTAACCTGACGGCATCCGACAAGACCATAGTTCCATCCGGCCTCGTTATACAGAGTCCATTTTCCTCCTTTATAAGTTTCATTGTAGAACAGAGCGCCGGCATCTGTCTGATTACCCGTCTCCTCACCAGAATCATCCTTGTTTGAAAGACCGCACAGTGCAAAAAAGTCCGCACGGGTAGGCACATGCCAGCCCGGAGGGCATATACCCTGAGCTCCCTCGAAGTTATGAATATTGTCCTGAGAGATTTCCTTTACTCCGAAAATAGCGTACGCATCATATAAATATCCCATTTCCTCTATGGATTCGGCATCTGTAAGCGCCCTGGCACTGCTTGCATTGATGGATGCCGGAGAACCCCCGTCATTGACCAGCTCGTAAGGATAAAAGACATGCGCGTCCGGATCCGCTCCATCCGCCGAAGGAGTATGACCATCCGGAAGATAACTGAGATTCTTGGCCATCCATACAGAACCGTTTGTCAAAGTGACCGTGGGATAAGTCACTCCGTCGTAGATGAAGTACCCGTCATATTCTTCGAACTGCACTTCCTCCTCAGGCTGGTCCTCAGAACCTATCTGCCCCTCGTCAATCCAGCCGGAAATCTCCCCCGATATGGCCACGGAAAGCTCATCGTCAATGACAGTAGCCTCGACAGTATACTGCCCTCCGGCCTTAAGTTCGGCCGCTGCGAGTTTCTGCTCGAGATTCTTTCCGGTATTTGTGGTAACTGTAAGGGTAAGAGCCGTATTCTGAGGGATGATAATGGCACGGTACTGACTCCCGGCGGTAACGGCCTGCATCGTGACATCCTGTGCCGCAGCAGACTCATTGACAGCTACCGAGAGGTTCGCAAGGTCGACATCGGCGGACAGCCTTGCCCCGGACAATCTGGCGGAGGTAATGGCCGAGCCGGACTGATTGTCTATGGTCAACAGTATCTTGGTGAGCAGGTGTTTGAACTGCATGGTCACCGCAGTCACTGAGGGTGTCACGCCCGTCTTGGTGCCGGCTATCAGGTCGGACGCCTCATAACCGTCCGATGTCTGGTCTGTCTGAACGGCGAACGTCTCAGGCGCTCCGGCTTCCGAATAAGGGTAATAAGCTATCAGATCCGATGCCTGCGTGGCCTCGGCATACCAGGTGAGCGCACCTGAGAATTCCCCGTCCGCAAAGGACAGCGGCTGGTTCTCCGCATAGTACGTTCCGTCCTTTAAAATGCTCAGACCTATCCGGTCTCCGTCCTCGAAGTTCACCTCGGTTACTTTCGTAATCACCGGTGAGATTCTGACCAGTTCTCCCGCCGGCAGATTCTGATCGGCAGGCCCTTCCTGGCACGCTGTCACCGCAGCGGCGAGAAGAATGATTGAAAATAATTGTTTTGTTCTCATCTTAATAATGTTAGTTATGTTAAAATTAAAATTCGCAACCTATCATCAATGTCCCCGTCCACCGGTCCGCACCGGACAGGAAACGGATATTGAAACCGTGCGTATACCGCACTCCGGCTCCGGCAAAAAGGCCCTTCCAGAATCTGTATCTGAGCCCAAGCTCCGCCGTAACACGTGGAGCCGTACGGTACTCGGACTTGATATCATTCCACTTGTCGAGACGGAACGGCTCCTGCTCCGGCCGGACCGACGTAACGCTCATATCCCCGTCCTCCTCACGGAATCCCGCCCCGGCACACAGTCCGGCCGCTATATCAAACCCTTTGACCGTATAGGAAGCAGAGGCGTACATCTGCCCGAAAAACTCATCTCTCATGAAGATATACGGAAACATAGGGGAAGCCTGGCTCCTGCCTGCGTACAACTTCATACCGGCAGTCAGAGCAAACGAACCGGCATCCAGCTCATACTCCGGATTTGCCGACAGAATCATCCTAGACAACAACCTGTTGTATCCATAAACCACAGGCAGCGTCACTCCGTTCTCCGTAACGTCCTGAATGACGGACTCATTGTTGTATTGCAGCACACCTTTCAGACTAAGTCTAAGGAAATGCCGTCTCTCCGGCTCTCCGAAAGCATACCCTATCCGGAGCGCAGCCCTGTGAGACGGGAAACGGAACCAGATGACCTCTTTCTCTCCTGCCTTGCCGTCGCCGTACAGATACTCCATTTCGGCATAAAACCCCTTCCACTGCACCTGTACGGCACATCCATAGAGCAGTTCCCTGGCCGGAAATCCATTGACTCCCGACTCGGACAGATGCACGCCTCCGCCTTCCCACGACTCATATGCCCCGTACATAAGTCCCTTGTCCAGAAACGCATAGTAAGTAGAATCGGATATACCCAGTACTTCTGCGTTTATCGTCTCGGAGTTCTTGCTGAATATAGCCGAGAATCCCAGCGCGAAGTCACCCTGACGGTACAGCGCAGACGGAGCGACTGTCATATCCAGCAGATAGTCAGTGTGCCGCAAGTCCTTTCTCTTCGTATAATCCGAGGCCTTGTAATCGATTTTGGCGCCTATCCTCCATTTCCGGCCCATATCAGCGGAAATCCCTCCTGAAAAAGCGTAGACCTGACGGGTCTTGGTCCCGGGCGTGAACTCAAGCACGTCAAAAGGATAATATCCCGGACGGCCGGACATTGAGCCGCACATACCGTAACCCGACGAATGCCCGAAATAGAACGAGCCCGTCAGGGAAATTCTCTCCAGATGCGTGATACTCATAGCCCTCGCACCGGCGCCCCATAATGAACCGCCGTCACTGTAATCATGGAATCCTCCGCCGGCATACATGCCTGAAAGCTCAGCATAAGATACGGTGACACTGTCCTGCCTTACGCCGGCCACATTACTGCCGGCATTCCAGAAATTGGCCCTCTCCACACGACTGTACCGGCTATACCGCTCCACGCAGTCCGGAGCGGACCAGTCATCCGCCTGTGCCCGGGCATCGGACATGAAGCCCGGCAAAAGAGCAAGCACCATGAGCGCCTGCCTACTCTGCATAAAGCGACTGCCTATCCCTTTCATAAAAATCATTTGAAGAATTGTTAGAGTCCATCAGCACCTCGAATCCCATATCAGCGGTAGCAGACTCATCCACATGGCGGTACAGGCTGTGCCCAAGATAATTGTCCGACAAAGTCACATAGCCGGCATCTATCTGCGACTGCAATCTTTTGACATTTTTAGTCGAGCCGCCGTAAAAAACATCCACTCCGTCTATTATCCAGTCTATGGGGATGCAGGCGATCCTGTCCACGGTGCTGCCGGGCTTCTGTATCACCGAACCCTCCATGTTCAGGAACTCCCTTACCGTCATGCCCTCTGCCCTGAAAATAACAGGAGCCGGAGAAAACACCGAGAATGTAAACGCATTGGCCTGACCCATTTTGAGCACCACGTCCAGATACCTGTCACTTGATATGTGCGGACCGGGAGCAGGATGATACTTGGTATTGGGGAAATAGACATTGTTGTAGCATACGAAATACCCCTCGCGGTCCAGATTGACGGACATCGGATACTGCACTGTATGATCTATGGCACCGCAGCAGACCACCACGGCATCCTCACCCGGCTGCAAAGGGAAATCAGTGCCTCCGCCGGGAAACTGCCATATCACCTGAACGATAGGCACGAAATCCGGGTACGAGGCCTCTCCCGTAACCTGGTCATATTCCACCCAGACATTCGTTCCCTGGGAATTGTACGGGTCTGCCGTACCGAAACAAAGCCCGTCGAGATACTGCACCTCGGAAGTATTGTTGTGGAGTATCACATATTTGTCAAATTGATAAGTTCCCTCAAGAGGATAGGCTGGACAACCCCCGTTGTAAATCTCCTTGAACACGATATCCCCTGAGACAGAACGCATAAGGCTGAGAGTCAAGGTCTGGTCTCTGTCCACCAGATTGATCCTGTCGGCCCTTCCGTTGAACATTCCGCCATCGGCCCTGTCACTGACAGTGATTCTGTAGATACCGTTGGAAAGTTCCAGAGCAAAACGTCCGTTCCCATCGGTGGAGGCAGTATAAATGCTGCCGTTGCCGGTATTCTCTATCCTGACCTCCACCCCTTCCCTCAGCAATGAATCATAGCCTTCGGGATAGGCAAGGGTAACGTCCAGCACATGCTTTGTCCGCTCATACGGATCCGCCTTCTCATCCATAGAGCATCCGCTTAGGACCGCGGACAAAAACAGGAGCATATAATAAGCATTTCTCATAATCAAAATTTTACTCTGCATGTCAGTCCATAATAGAACGCCGGTGTGAATACTGCGCTGACACCTGTGGCCAGCGACTTGACCGACATCCGTGAATTGATGAAATTATTTGCGTAGAATGACAGGGAGACGTGTTCCCCTATCTCTTTAGTTACACTGAGGTTGGCGGACAGATACGCACCATAGCCGTCCAATGCGAAAGTATATGCGTTGGCCGACCTCATCATCAGCACCGAGAACTCAGGATCCGAAGCCTGCTGGTCCGTAAACGGATGGACATTGCCGTCAAGGTCCATATAGGCTACCGGACGTATGGCCGTATACGAGTCACCGTCATAGATACTGCCTCCTGTAGACTGATAGCTGTCCTGAGACACATTGTAGGCATACTCCTCCCCATTATACTCTGACAGATTACGCGAGCGTTTCAGCAACGACGCTTCCAGACGGCATGTGATGACAATCCTCGCCGCAGGTATGTGCGTTATGGATGTCAGATTGGCGTCTATGGAATGGGTCAGCTCTCCGTTATACACCGAAGTGCCGTCTCCCGTGGCGTAAATGCCGACATACTGGTACGAGCGGTCAGGCAAAGAGGTATGCGACCATCCGTTCTGATAATACCAATACAGCGAGTTGTCCACATATCTGGTATAAGCATAATTGGCATCCAGTCTGAATCTGGTCCTTATAGGCTCTATCTCAGGGAAATCAACGACCATTTCCACTCCTGCCCGGTGGATATCGGCCCCATTATCGGCGTACCGGGAATTGAAGAAAGACTTGTCCCGCACCTTCACTTCCATCTGCGTCCAGAAATCCTCTCCGGAATTGCGGACATAGACATCTCCTGTCTGACTGTCCACCCTGATGTCAGGATCTTCCGAGAAAGTAAATCCTTCCGGAGCCTGAAGGATACTGTATGAGAATGGAGTGTAACGGTTAGAATATTTGTAGGGAGACGCTGTCCTGTTATAATATCCCACCAGGGAGATATTGAGTCCGTCCACAGGTGTCAGGTCTATACCCAGCTCGGCATTGTGACTGCGCTGCCACCGCAGATTCTCATTGTAAAGCATGGTATAGGGTATAGTATAGTACACATATGAGGAACTTTCCCCATGGGAAAATCCGAATGTCTGGATATCCCTGTACTGCTGCTCGGGATAGAGGATGTAGAAAGAAGGCAGTTTTTCTATGATGCCCCAGCCGCCCCTTACCGTCACTATGTCGGAGAATTTCCATGAGGCATTAAGTCTCGGGGACAGACTTGACACATTGCGGTATTCCGTTCCCTTCACGAAGACATTCTCCAGCCTGAGTCCGGCGGACAGTCTGAGCAACGTATTGCCGACGGGCACCTCCACCATATCCTCGATATAGGCGGCCAGATTGTGCATATAGGGATATTCGCTGTAAGGCCTCGGTCTGTATCCGTCATCCGCCAGAGCCGGATCAAGATAATATTCTCCTTTTCCGGCATTGCCGTTGGCCTTCCACTGCACTCCGGCCTTGAGATGATTGTCCACTCTGCCCAGCCGTCTGCTCCACTCGTATTTCACGGAGGCGGCGAAATCCAGTTCCTTGGAATCAGTCATCTGATCGGAGAAATACGACAGAGGCAGTCTTTCCGCCAGGAAATAACCGTTCTCCTCGGCATGAACCGAAGGCTGGTTGGATGCAGAGGAATGAAACAGATGCGCATGAGAAAGATTGTCATTGAAATTGACCGATGCCTCGAATTTCAGATTGGTCACCCACTTGCGGTCCAGAAGCCAGACAAGCGAGGTATTGGCACGCAGTACATTGTCCCTCACCTTGGTATATTCTCCGGTATAGGCGTCCGGATCATCCTCGGAGTTCATACCTCCCAGATTGCCGCTCACACCGGCTTCGAAACGCAGCACCTTGGCAAAGGTATTACTGTACGTAAACGACAGGCCTCTACGGGTATATGACGTATAGGGCGACGACAGTTTCTGCGTGGCCCTGGTCCACTCGGCCCCCACATTGAGCACTCCTCCGTCTCCCGGCAGGGCGATACCCTTGTCCGCCGACACCGACCATGTCCGGGGATTGACCGCCAGATTGATATTGACAGGCGTCCGCCCCTTTCTGGTATGTATCCGCACCAGACCGCTGTTCAAGTCTCCGTACTCAGCCGACAACACTCCTGAAAGCACTTCCACCGACTCGATATTCTGCACGGAGATATTTCTCGTATCTATACCGCCCATAGCTCCGAAAGAGGCGTTGTTGCCAAGCCTGACTCCGTCCACCTCTACCGCCGTACCGAAAGCGGCGTTTCCGACAGACACGCCTCCGTCCCTGAGCGAGAAGCTACTGGAAGCCGTCAGATCCGGATTCACCGTCTTGCCTCCGGGAAGAAGAGAGCTGACGTCAGCCACATTGGACACCTGCAGATGATTCAGCGCATCCCTTCCCATTACAAATGAAGTGTTCAGCCGCTCCTCATCCTGCCTTGCCGTCACCACCACCTCGTCCAGTGCCAGGGAATTTCCCCGGAGCACTATCCTCAGGCTATCCGCATCCCCGTCCAGGTCTATGGTACACATTTCCGTAACATATCCCAGACAGGAGATTTCCAGGGTATAGACTCCACGGGCAACCTTCCCGAATCCGAACGATCCGTCATCACCGGTCGTGGTCCATACTCCCGTTCCTTTCAGGACGACATCCGCCCACGGGACTCCGGCACCATCCCCGCCGACAACCCTCCCGGCGATACGGAAAGACTCCGGTGACGCCCAGGCAGTGGCGGTAATAAGAAATATGAATAATATTGACGGGACTATTTTTTTCATGGGCGCAAAGGTACAGCCTCCGCATTCCCACGGTCATCCCAAAAAATGGTGGTTTTGAGCTAAAACTATAATGAGATGTTATTAGCAGCTATGCTTTCACCGCTCCAGACGGGTGTAAACGCTCAGCGGCAGGATACGTCCGAAGTCATCCCGGAGAACCAGTTCTCCGGAAGTGCGGCGGCCGGCCGGACCGAAGGCGCAGGCCACGAGTGTATCCGCAAGCATGGCCGAATAGCCGTTGGAATAGAGGTTCAGCACCAGGAAACTGTTCATCGGAGCGAGAATCTGAGCGCAGCCCTTGAGGATGTCGTTCAGGCACTCGTCCAGTTTCCAGCGTTCTCCGTCAGGACCACGGCCATACGCCGGAGGGTCGAGGATAATGCCGTCAAAAGAGGCTCCGCGGCGGACCTGGCGGGTAACATATTTAAGGGCATCGTCGATGGTCCAGCGGATGCCGTCGAGGGACGATATCTCCATATTGTGCCTTGCCCAGGTGACCACCTG
>DXAW01000149.1 GCA_019116865.1 Candidatus Coprenecus stercoravium
TATAGGAGATGCTGACCATGTTATTGCGCTTTCAGTTCTCCTATAAGGGAATTAAGAGACGGTAACTTCCTGCCTGTCCTGCGTGCTTCCGTTACCTCCTTGTAAGCGGTGGCTATGCTTTCAAGAACTGCCTCCTTGCTGTCTTCCGAGGCTTCTGCCTTTATGGTTTTCTCTACGGTCACGCCCTTAATCTGCCCTAAAACCTTGCGCAGACTGGGTATTATGTCCGGATTTTCTATGTTCAGTATCATCTGTGTCATAATGTATATCTTTAGTCTCTCATTGCAAATGTAGCAAATTTTGTGCAAACCTCTGCCTGTACCGTATTGATTATCCACTATCACGGCTTCGCCTAGCATATAATGGAGTGTATAATGGATGAAGCGGTATCCAACTCAATTTTCATCCGACTGAAATTTGTTTTGGAAGAATCACTCTCTATGCCTATATATTCTATATATTCCTGTCTCTCAATAAATCATATCCTTTATATGCCAGCGGAGCGGTCATAATCTCCAGTTGTCAGTAGTGCTGTCAATCTTGCGCCAGAAGTCAAATTTTCTTATAGCAGAATCAAGTTCCAGCGCAATTTCGGTAGCACGAAAAAAGGGAAGCACCGTTCATGCTCCCCTGTCGAATATCACCTGCTCAATGCGCTATGTATAGTCCTCCTCCGTGAAAAGCTCCAGCTGCTTCGGCACAATCTCATATATCGCTTTCTTCTCGCAGAGTATTGTGATGCAGGATGTCTGCTGTCCCTCCATGCGTATGTTCTGCCTCTTGACCTCGTATCACTTGGCAAGGTCTGTCGCTACCGCTGTCTTCCGTATGCCGAGAGTGTCGTATACCTCCTGCAATGCATCTGCTATCTCCATCCTCGGTACCGCTTTCCCGTACGGTATCATCTGCTTTACCATTCTGATTATCTTCTCCGTCTCCGTTACCGTGGAGACCTTTACAAGTTCCCTCCTTATGTCCGTAACCTTGTATTTGAGAGCCTTTACCCTTGATTCTCCGAGAATGTCGTATGCTGTCCTGACAAGGGGTTTGTTCTTCTCTATCAGTATCTGCTCGGCTGTCGGGAACAGTGACCTTGCTGCTTTCAGTTTACAGTATGCCTTGAACGCATCCTTGAAACTTGTCTTTTTGGTGGCTGCCTCCTTGACAGGTCTTTCGGGATAGACCTCCTCCGTCTTGACTATCTTGATTCCGCTGGATGCTATCTCCTCCATGAGGTTCTGCCAGCTGCCGTATGTGACGCACCTGAGTTCCGTTTTCAGCAGGTCGTTGCTCAGCATGTTCCTGTCCGCAATCATCCTGTCGTCCTGCACCCTTACATACCGCTTGTCGGTGTAGAGTTCAGCTATATCCGCTCCGTCATTGTTGCCGTTTATTCTGCTGGCGTATTCCTCCGCTTCCTTGAACGCCCTCTCGCTTGCTTCCGCATATTCCTCATATGTCGCATCGTCGGTATTCTTTGTCGGGGAGAATATGTTGATAATATAGTCCCTGTATATGCTGTTGCGGAGTCTGCCTGCTATCTGAAAGAACAGCGTGTCCACCGGAAGCAGTGAGTGCGGAATGTGACCGTCATTCAGTATCACAGCAAGCCCTTTCCCGTCATAAATGTCGCACCCCTCGAATGCGGTGGATGTGTAGAAGTTGTACGGCCTCACTGGGTCGGTTATGTCGGCCATCGGATAGTCCTTGCCCAGTTTGCTCTGATTGGTTCCCTTGCTCTCCTTGTTCTTCGAGCATATAATCCTCACTTCCTCCGGCTGGAGTCCTGCATACTTGATTACCCTGCTGATAACCGTTACGCTGTTCACGAATATGTGCAGGTTGTACTCATCCGTCCTGTTGCCGCAGAACTCCGCTGCCAGTCTCGCCGGGGATGATGTCTTGACGCTGTGCAGTTCAAGTTGATGTTCGTCCTGCCATTTGATTTTGACCCTTTGCAGGTGTTTCATCTCCTCCGGCCAGTATTTCTGCTTTACCGGAGTGGCGGTCATATAGACAACATCCTTGAATGCGGTTGCAGCCTTTAGAAGTCCCTGCATTGCTTCCGGTCTGAAGTCGTATGAGTTGAGTATTACCTGCCATTCATCTATCACCAGCAGGTAATCTTTCCGCACATCATAGCCGCTGCATTCCAGTGTCTCTATGACCTTTGGGAGTGAATCGTATGTTGTCATTATCTTGTGCGTGCCGTGGCTCTGCGCATACTCCAGTATCTCTTTCCTGCCCGTCCCCTCGTAAACTCCGAGAAGTATCCCGTCATGCTGGGACTCCTTGCTCTTTATGAGGCTCACATAGGGCACCGTTATGATTGTGCTACCCTGCTGCATTATCGCAAGTGTTGTCGCTCCGCAGCCTGTCCTCCCTTTGTCCAGCACGCAGTTTGACGGAAGTCTCTCCATTCAGTCTCCGCTGATGTACCTTGCACCCTTCGGTGCGTTCACTGTAATTGTCTCCTTGACATTTGTTTTGATTTTCATTTCAGGATTTTCCATTTTGATTTGCTTTTAATTGATTATCACGCATCTTTTGCATTTGAATCTTGTTACTTTGCTTCCATTGCCGTTTCTCCTTTGTGGAATATCGGTACTATCAGAATTGCGCCTGTACTCATATCCGTATATAGAAAAATCGGGTTGTGGCGCAGAATCGGTAGCAGTTCCGCATTTTAAAAGGGAATACGCATTCTGTACTCCCTTTCTGTGGCGTGATATTCTTTAGGGGTAAAATCGGAGAGCTATGGTTGATTCTCGGTTTCTCCGATATGTGCAATGGAAAATCTCCTTATCTGAATCTGTAATGCTAAGATAGAAAATTTTCCCGACTTATCCAAATAAAATTTCACTGATTTACAGAGAATTGAACCTGTCGGAGTGATGACCTTTTCATGCTTTCGGATGCTTTGAATGGTATGTTGTTCATGATGATTGGTGTTTGGAATAATTTATGTATCTTTGTATCGTTATGAGGAAGAAGTTTGGAGATTGGCTTTTAGATATAGCAAAGTATATGGCAACTGCCATTTTGCTGACATCCATATTCAGCGACATGCAGAAATGTGTGGACTTATGTCATAGTAGCGATAACAGTAGTAGCAACCCTCTTGATGGGCTTATGGCTGTCAAGAGATAAAACAAGTGAGAAATGAATACAATAATCGTTTGCAGTTTTATCCTGCTCATAGCAGTGGTCGGTTCTCTCTATTTTGCAAGACAGGACAGAAAAGAGCGGAAAGCACACAAAGCCTAATCCGCTTGCTGACATTTACAAAAAGGACAGGTTCAATCATCGCCTGTCCTTTCTTGTTTTACAGCAGGTTCTTCATGGCCTCGTCTATCTGGGAGTTCTCGAAACTGTCGAGGTAGATTTGGGTGGTTTCAAGGTCGGAATGCCCGAGACTTTCGCTGATTATGGCAATATTCACTCCAGACCTTTTCAAGACGGTAGCGAATGTATGCCGTGCGACATATGTAGTCAGATTCACTTTCAGACCTGCCATTTCCGCAATCCGTTTCAAGTTGGCGTTGACATGGCCTATGACCTTGTGAACACGGTTGCATATCTGCTGCTCACTCTTATGAATATGCCTATCCAGTATCGGGAAGATATAATCGTCTGAACTGGCATCCGGCTTGGAATACCTATCCATTATCTTCTTTGTCTGCGGAAGTATGGGACTGTTGAGTTCCTTGCCTGTCTTGTGCCGTTGATAGTAGATGCGTCCGTTTTGAATATCTCCATACCTCAGTGTGGCTATGTCCTTGAAGTTTATACCTGCCACACAGTAGCTGAAAAGGAAGATGTCCCTTGCGAATGCTGTCGAATATACCTCTGTACTTGCCGGAAGTTCCAGTGACTGAATCCTCTGTACATCCTCTTTGGTAATGGCCCTTTTCCGTGTAGGCTTCCAGAATCTGCCGACATTGTACTGCTTGAACGGATTCTCTGTCTCGGCAAAGACTTTATGCTTTACGGCCTTGTTATATACCGCTCGAAGCACGCTGAACTTCGTTGCTATGCTGTTGGAAGTATTGCCCTTGCGGATGAGAAACGCCTCGAAGTCCTGCAAATACTGGAGGTCTACCTGCTCAAATCTCTTTCTGCCCAGACCGCATTGTTCCAGAAGATGCTTGCATGAGGTGTATTTGACTGCCAAGCCTACCTTGCCGATATTCCTTAGATAGTCTATCTGCTGCTGGAAGTATTCGGAGACAGTGCAGTTGATGTACCTGCTTTTCTGGCCGAACAAGGTATCGAAACTGACCTCAATTTCCAATACAGTCAGTTTGTCTATCTGCTTCTGATATTCAGCCAGTTTCTCTTTCAACTGCCAGTTAAGCGATTCACTGTCTGGACAGGATTCTGTTATTCGCTGTTCGGTTTCGTTCCAGAACTCCTGTGTGAGTGCGATGCCTGTGCTGATGTACTTGCACTGTCTTTTCTGGGTAAAGCGGAAGAACAGTGGACTTCTTCCGTCTGCATAGATGCGGTCTTTTCGTTGTACAATCTTGATATTCATAATTTTGGATGATTGTACAGATGCTGTTCGTGTTTTACACTGCGTTTAACACTGCCGATAAGTCATGCGCTCATTGTATTGTAAGAGAATATTGCCGATATGCCATAAACCACTGATTATAAGGGATGGGAAATAGCTCAGTTGGTAAGTCTGGAAAGGCGGAGCCTTTTTAGACCTTGGAGCTGCGAACCTTGCCAAGGTCGGGGTCGCGAGTTCGAGTCTCGTTTTCCGCTCCAGATTTAGCCTCGCTTCGGTGGGGCTATTTTCGTATATATCAGTCTGTTATGTCGCTCTGGCAAGGCTGTGACGCATCTGCGGGTATAATGGTATAATTGCCAAAAATGGTTGGTGAAGTCTTTATAATTTGTTAAAATTCTGTAATATATAGAAATTAGATGAATCACATTTCATCTAATGAGTAAAAATCAAAAATAAGGAGACGCCAGCGCTGTCCGGAGTGCGGGAACGGTAAGTAGAAGAGCACCATGTGAATGCAATATGTTGAATATGCGATAGTTGTGAATCGGGTGCGAGATTTTGGCCGATATTTAAGGGGCGGCAGGAACATTGTGCTTATACAAGCCTCTGATTATCGGCTATTTGCGAAACTGCTCTGCTCTCATAGTTACCGTTGTGCCTGCTTTTCTAAGGAATGTCGTCATGCCCTTCTGATATGATACATGCTTTTGCGGAAGTTCCGATGTCAAAGGGCGTGTCCACGTCGCAGGCGTGGGTGCGGGTCTCGTTTTCCGCTCCAGAAGGTCAGTTTGCCGCTGGCCTTTTTTATTCCTGTGCTTTTATCGCAATAAATAGGGGTTGTTTTTGTGGGGAATATGAGTTAATTTTGGCAGTTGAATTTTAAAATCACAGCAAGATGTTTGCGAAAGAAGTTTATGTCAGCCGGAGAAATGTCCTGAAGACAAAGGTAAACTCCGGTATTCTTTTATTCTTGGGTACAGGGGAGGCGGCTGTCAATTACGCCGGCAATGATTACCGTTACCGTCAGGACAGCACATTTAATTATTATTTCGGGCTTACGGATCCCGACCTGGCGGCGATAATCGACCTGGAATCGGGTGAGGAGATACTGTTCGGCAATGATGTGGATATCGATGATATTATCTGGATGGGACCTCAGCCGCTGATCAGCGACAAGGCTGCGTCGGTGGGTGTGTCCAAGTCGTTCCCGTTTGCGGAGCTGGAAAAATATGTCTCTAAGGCGAAGGCTCAGGGCCGCAGGGTGCATTTCCTGCCGCCGTACCGTTACCGCAATATGATACTGCTCAACAAGATGCTCGGTGTGCCGTTCGACAGGATGCGTGCGGATGCTTCCGAGGAGTTCATCAAGGCGGTGGTGTCCATGAGGCTCATCAAGGAGCAGCGCGAGATAGAGGAGATAGATAAGGCATGCAACATCGGCTATGCGATGCACTTTACGGCCATGAAGATGGCCAGGCTCGGAATGGTGGAGCAGCAGTTGGTGGGAGTCATGGAGGGAATTGCTGTCTCGGAGGGTCTGATGCCTTCGTTCGCCACTATTCTTTCCCAGCACGGCGAGACAATGCACAACCACAAGCATGACGGAATCCTTACTGACGGCCGGCTTATAGTCATAGACGCCGGAGCTGAGTCCAATACCAATTATTGTTCGGATTTCACCAGAACCATCCCTTCCTCCGGCAAGTTCACGACCAAGCAGAAGGAGATTTACGATATAGTATCGGCGGCCAACAATCTGGCACAGAGCATTGCCCGTCCCGGCATTACATATACGGAAGTGCATCAGGCAGTCTCCCGTCTCATGGCTCAGGGGCTGATCAATCTGGGAATTCTGAAAGGAGATCCCGACGAGATTGTATCGGCCGGAGCGCACTCGGTCTTCATGCCTCACGGTCTGGGTCACAACATGGGTATGGATGTTCATGACATGGAGGATCTCGGCGAGGATTATGTCGGCTATGACGATACCTACAAACGATCTTCACAGTTCGGCCTGAGGTCTTTGCGTATGGGCAAGATGCTCGAGCCGGGGCATGTGGTTACTGACGAGCCGGGTATCTACTTCATACCTGCCCTGATAGAGAAATGGAAGAAAGAGGGCATCAACACCCAGTACATCAATTTCCCTCTGCTGGAGAAAGAGTATTACGATTTCGGCGGTATCCGTCTGGAGGACGATATTCTCATCACCGAGAAGGGCTGCCGTCTGCTCGGCTCCAAGCGCCTTCCCATCACCACCGAGGATGTGGAGCGCGAGATGGCCAACAATTCTCTGTAACAGCAGACCTCACGCAGAAATGAAAACAGCCGGGCTGTCGTCAGACACTCCGGCTGTTTTCATTTTTCAGTCGAAAAAGTGTAGCAATAGGGGAAGTATTCGCTTGAAAAAATGTAGCGATTATTGTTTATTCGCTTGAAAAAATGTAATTTTGCTGTCGGAAGAACGGAATAAGCCTATGCTTAAGAGAAAAATAGAAACGTATCTGGCCGAGTGGAAGAAGTCGGAGACTAGAAAGCCACTTGTGATA
>DXAW01000018.1 GCA_019116865.1 Candidatus Coprenecus stercoravium
ACAACAAGACAGGCTACACATTCAACCTGACCGACAATTACTTCGGAACCATCTCCGGAGGTTTCGACGCCACTGGTCTCGGCTCCTTCTTCGAGAGTGCATCTTACGTAGGCGCCATCTCGGCAGACAACGACTGGACAGAGGGCTGGGCACTGTAATCTAACTGCTTTTCGAAGCTGTCATACCTGTTTTTCAACGGAGGCTGCGAAGTGATTCGCCGGCCTCCTTTTTTATCATATCATACTCACCATATAGAACGGCAGTGCCCCAGGTCAGGAACGACAGCAGGGACGGAGAATTGAAGCAGCATTGCTTCCTTGACTTCGGTCCGGACAAAATCACTCCCGAGGATGTTCTGGAAGTGGGTGATGACGGCATGAGATTCGTGCAGCTGATGGACGACCACGCCTTCCTGCTTATGATAGCGGACCTGTCAGACGATTACGTCATAGGCCGGATGAATGACAAGAAGAAGTATGACACTGACTTTATCGCCGACCGCAAGAACCGTATCATCTACAAAAGCAAGCCGGGCAGTCCGAGCAGGATCCTGGGCCAGAGCGGAGAATGGACGGTATCACTTGTCACCCCCGACACGGACGAAGCCCGCTACAGACTGATCCTGCGGAGATTTCAATAAGTCGCCGGGAAAGCGTACAGGTCAAACAGGGATGATTTTGAGGGCACTTTCCCGGCGGCTCTACCAGACTATCTGACGGGTTGTCTGAGTTCAATTGCAGCTCCGTCAGGCCGGTCAGACATTGTCTGAGGAAGGGGATGATGCTCAGGCGCAGGTTCAGGCAATTCAACGAAGCTGAACAGTTCGTGTACACCCGGGGCACATGCACCGCCTGCCGCACGCACAGACGAAGGTGCAGAAGGAAGTTCAGCAGGAATATCCACCTGGATATAGTCAGGGTCTCCTGCCTCTCCGAGTGTGTTGTATCCGATAAAATATACGTCCATGCTCAGTCCCAGTGTCGCGGGATTGTATATGAGTATCTGCACGTCATTGTCGGTGCTGGAACGTCCGTACCAGCCTCCGGCTCTGTATGACGCACTGTTGTATACCGATGCGAAATACTCCTCAAGCGAGGCTTTGTTGTGCTCAAACTCACCTACCGGGAATCCTCCCTGCCAGCGGTAATCCACACAATAGACATTGGGCGTGAACTCGTAGATGACGGCAGGGAACGTCTCATACTGCTCATAGCCGGGAATCGTCCCTGCATCATATACGGAATAGGATACACTCAGCGAGGCCCGGCCGACCGGGGTCTCGGTACCGGTATTGGAGGACTGGTCCACGACGACGGGCGAGAAGCCTGACTCGGGGGCCTTAAGGGCAATCCAGTTCAGCTGTCCGGGAATACGGTCCAGGTTGGTCCCCAATACTGCGAATGTCACCACTTCTCCCGGCTCAGCGGAATGGGACATCTCAGTCAGATCAGAATAGACGCCGTCGCTGAGGCTTCCTTCAGCAAGCAGCCTGCTGACTTCGGCTTCAGTATAGGTGCCGTCTCCTATAGGGTTGCCGAGGAAGATGCAGGAGAAGTTGTACAGGGCACGTATTGACGGCTGCAATGAGACAGTAAGTGTAGACTGAATATATGCAGGATTGACAAAGTCCACCCACGGCCCGATACCGTTCTCTATGACTCCCGCATTGCCTGCCTCGCCGATGACTCCTCCGGTCTTAACATAAGTCAGTGCTCCGGGCACACCGTCCTCGGATATACCCAAGGCCAGCAGCATGGCTTTCTGATTCAACTCGGAAGTATAATATTCCTTGTTGGCATCTGTTCCTGTATAATAACCGTCTCCCTCACTTCCGCCAAGCAGTTCCTCTTTCCATGCATCCTCGCTCTGGGTCTCAAATACGGAGGCATCATTCAACAGCATGTATTTGTAGGTATGCACATGCTCGTTGGGATAGAAAAAGAACTCCAGCATGGCTGATCCGGAAACACCGAAATTCGCTCCGTCCTCAATCAGGTATCTGATGCCTACCAGCGGTCCGTCACTTATGCCGTCACCGAACTCCAGCGGGTCATAGACTTTTTCCATGCTGCCTTTGAAAGTAAATGAATAGCTGCCCTCATCCTTATCCTGCAGGTCTCCGGAGATAGTGTATATGCGGTCATTGCGGTCCACATTCACAATTCCTGAAGCAACCGGGGTGCAAATACCCGCCTCTTCCATATCCAGATGCATGATGTTGCTGGGAGACTGAGGAGTCTCCGAATCCCCTGCAAGGACACTCCAGTCAGTAATCTCATCTCTTCCTGCCACCGTATAAAGATGAGGCGGAATCAATGTGGACTGCTGCACCGGGG
This sequence comes from Candidatus Coprenecus stercoravium, assembly GCA_019116865.1. Lineage (GTDB taxonomy): Bacteria > Bacteroidota > Bacteroidia > Bacteroidales > UBA932 > Coprenecus > Coprenecus stercoravium. The sequence goes on from DXAW01000018.1 coordinate 2,337, forward strand.
CGATGACATCCAGACATATGGCTACACCATCACCTGAAAGACTCCCGTCCTGCTCCTCAACACCTTCATTGAAAAGCATTATACGATAGACATCATGCATTCCGTCCTCGGCCGGGCCCATGTAATGTTCCACGGCGCGTGTGAAGGATATCTGCTTGTCCAGAGTAGTTATATGGCGACGGACAATACCTGATACCGGCTGTTCAAGAGTGGGTGACCACATGAATACAGCCAGGGTATATTCCGTAGAGGGTTCGAGTCCTGCGCAGACATGTGTCTTGCTGCCCATACTCCACAGGTCAGTCAATTCGGCGCCATGACTCTGCTGCAGCAAAGAGATAAGCGCGTCGTCATCCAGTCCGTCCGCCTGCAGTGCCGGAATCATGGCCCAGCAGTAAATCTCAGTAGAGACAGTCGGTACAATCTCTATGACGGTCCGGTCGGATGCTATGCTCAGCACCTCGACACGCATAGTCTCCACCATGCACTGTGCATATTCTGAATCCGTGTAACCGTCACCGCCGACGGCTTTCACAAAGAACACGTAGGTCTCTGACTCTTCCAGTCCGGTAAGGCGGACGGATGTCTCCGCCGTGCCGGTCTCGGCAATGACCTCGCCTCCGTCCCCGTCAGTCAGGTAATAGCAGTAGGACATTGCGCCGGACACATCCGCCCACTCCAGCAGGGCCCCTGTCCCCAGCCGCTCAACGAGTCGGACGACCGGGGCAGGAAGCTGCTGAGGTTCCACTGCCTCATCCTTGGTGCAGGCTGTCCAGGACAGGCACAGTGCGATAAAACAGAGAATATGAGTAATCCGTTTCATTACACAGTATTTTAATAGTTGTAGTCATCACGCACACAGCGCATAGCCATAGCACTGTCCTCATCTTGTGTATACTGAGGTGCTGCATCCTTGTTAATAGCTGTCTCATAATAAATGCGCAAAGCTCCGGCATCTCCATCAGCATTAAACGGAGCACAAGCCAGCCAGCAATAAGTGTACTTTGTCAGTTTCTCACGGTAAATACTAGTACCTTCAGGATCCCAGACCTTGTTTTTACCACTGATCCAGTAACCTGTTCCCGGGAAGAAGATACCTTCGGTATCATCAGGGGTACACTTGAACCACCATCCTCCATTCCATGTCTCATCAATCAAGTGAATCTTACTGAAATCCCTGCCGGCTGATTCACCGTCCACGGTAAAGCCTGTAAAAGTCCACACATTGGGTACTCTGTAGCCGGCTGGACAGGGGTCGTATTCAGTCTTTGGCCCGCTGAACGAACTCATATCATAGGCATACATCTCATTCCATCCGTCCGGGTCACCCCATAATGTATGGTCTTTTGCCGGAAGCCATCCGATATCAGAACCTTCAACATAAGCGTCCGGATGTGCCACAGTGTAAGCTATAACCTCTGCATTATCAACACCCGCTTCTTCATATCCAATATAAGAATACCATCCGCGATATATATCCGTGCTCTCACCGTCTACGAACACATCCTCGGCATTGGTGAACGGGTCTTTACGGCCCCATTGGTACAGAGTGGCCTGCCAGCCGGTCACAGACCAGGCTCCCAGGTTGCGGTCCATCACCTGTATGGTTTTTCCGGTATCATTTATAAGGGTCTTGTCCGCAGGGGTCTCTCCGCCGGTACACCAGATGTGCCAGCTCCAGAGGATTGTACCTTCAGCATCAGAAACAGCCACAACCGTATTGCCGGCCTCTGCTCCGGCTGTGAACACCAGTTTTCCGTCCTCAATTGACAGGTCTGAGATCTGCCCCTCTTTCTCGCTCCATACGATATGCGCTTTGGCAGCCTCGCCCACGGGTTCCGTCGTACTGCCTTTCACCGTGCAGTCAAAATAATAAGTACCGGGAGCAGTCACCATATAGCAGTTGGCCGTGCCGCCGGCATCAAGCGGATCAGCTCTGCGGTCCAGCAGGTCCAGATATTCAATCTCTATGGGAAAGTCGGTAACTACGCCCCGTTCAATGACCGTAGCCGTCTCATCGTATGTGAATGTATACTCGTCACCTGTCGCATCACTGAGGGTAATCTCGAACCCGCTGTATTCTCCTGGAGGCAATGGCAGATAGAATGTCTGCGCCTCTTCCGTAAGGAGAGTCTCAACGGTCATAGTTATGGTATTGCCGTTCCCTGTCATTGTAAGTTCAGGCTCCTCACCGGAGATGCTGACCTCAGCCGGTCCGCACAACGCTTCTCCACCAATAGCCTTAAAAATAACCGAACGCAGTTCCTGGGAACCTGATACACCGAACCGGAGCAGTCCGCAGAGATTCCGGAATGTCATTTCCTCCGCGCTGCCATAGGCAAACGACGGGTTAGTATCATCCTCCAGGCCTCCAACGCGGGCAGTGACCTCCTCCGGCAGATTGAAACTGAGTACCGTCTCAGTAAAGACAGGCGACCATTCAGCGGGATAAAATGCCTGCAATGACGAACTTTCCGCAGGTGCCTCTCCCTCAAACCTGGCGGACACGCCTGACGACGACTCCAAAGAGAACTGAGAGGGCTGGTCCATTCCCGGTGTCCATACAGATATCCGGTCATCGGCAGACCACGACACGATATCGTTGCCTATC
>DXAW01000003.1 GCA_019116865.1 Candidatus Coprenecus stercoravium
CATAGTAGTATGTCGAGTCGGAGCCGTCGGGATAGTCCACGCTGATGCTCACAAACATGTTGCCGCTGCCGGCCGGGGAAGAGAGGTCGGTAATCACCATCTCTCTGTCCAAGGGCTCAAGCCCGCCTCAGCCAAGGAGAATCTGCGCATCGGCAGCCGCTGCGGACATTGCCAGGACTGCCGTCATGATAATAATTCTGAAGGCTTTCTTCATATCTGTCAATATTTGTAATGGTATAAATTATAGTCTCCGTCAAATCCCCAGATATCCCGGGTCTCAGGCTCAATATCAAATCTCATGAGCACCCGGTCTGTCCGGATTTCCTCCAGCGGCACTCCGTCACTGTCCAGTACCATGATACGGCTGCCCGCAGCAGGCTCTTCCGCAGCTGCATTTTCCAGCTCAGCAGACATTCTCTCTCCCGTAAAAAGTGCATACAGCCGCCCTTCATGGCTCCTCAGAGTCGAATAAAGAGACCTGACATCCTCTTCCCAGCCTACCATAGAACCGTACATAACGACATCCCCGTACTGCGTCGCATTGTTCTCATTGACGCTGAACTCCTGTATGAACCCATCCGGCCCCCAGGTGTTGGAAAGCAGGGTGCCGTCCATGGAGTAGATGCTGACCAACGGCTCGTAATAATGGGCGACGGCCAGACGGTCCGCTTCCGGGATATATGCCAGAGAACCTTCAAATACAGACGAATAGGCCGGACCGGGCAGACCGGCAGTGCCCTCTAAAGCAGGCCACTCACCCATGCCCTGCGGATTGTTGAACGTACTGTCATACACCACAAATCGGCTTACATCATCAGTTATGCCTACCGGTGCCGTGTATATCCTGCCTTCAGCCATGACTACATCCATCACGTGGCCCTGACTGAAACGGTCCTCGAAAGTAAGGCTGCGTGAGGGCATACCGTTGCCCGAAAGCACATCGCTCATGCGGTACACATTGATGCGGCCCAGCTGCATGTCATGGGCCCAGAAATATTCCCCGTCCCCGGACACGCCGGCACAGAACGTATTGACCGCCTCTCCGGGGCCGCGTCCGACATGCTGCACCTTAGCGACGGTCTCACCGGAGCGGAGATCCACCAAATGAATGAAATGATCGCTGAACTGCCGGACTATCAGCAGCACCGAATCCACCAGCAGCACATCCGTAGCCCCGAAAGCCAGCGTCCCGTCCATCCCGTGCGGCACCTCCACGGCCTCCGTCACCGGCACGTCGTAGTCCGCCATATCGATGTACTCCCCCTCTATCGGTCCCTTCTGCGCACACCCTCCGGCACACAGAACACCGGCCGCCAGCACCGCCGACGACAAGATCCAGAACATAATCCTCATATACGGTTTTTCCATTTATCCACAAATATACGGTTTTTCCTACGTCAAATGCAATCAGAAGATCTTCTATATTCTGACAAGTCACGTTCCAGTTCCTTTAAACTCTCTATTTTTTCAAGATGTCTCTGTTTCTCCTTATACTCTGAGAACACTTGTCTGACTTTTTTCTTGGCAAGTTCAGCAGATATTCTTCCCGGCCCGTCAAGAATATCCCTCCTGTTCATCTGCAATATCAGGTCAAGATTCTCCATCCAGTCTTTCATATACATAGGCCTGTGCGCCTGAGCCTGAGCCTCTGCAAATGACAGATACTGCTCCACTATCAGTTTCAGAGCCTCTATTTCTTCCTTTGACAGATAATTTTTCCCTATTCCGACATCAGTGGACTTGACGATACCATCAACTTCCGTTGAAGTCAGCCCCATCTGCGGCAAATCAGAATTAGCCCTGTAATATATCAGTTCCGCAGCTGTCTTACCGCTTACTGCCCATAACAGCTTGTTCTGCACTCTTTTGAAGAACATGACCGTGCTTTCATCATTCGGATCATAATCCTCGCTCAGCTTATAAATATCCTTAATCTGCTGGTAGAATACTTTCTCCGATAGTCTTATCTCACGGATGCGATCGATAAGTTCTTTGAAATGGGTAAGTGACTGTCCTTTCTTGAAGCGGTTGTCATCAAGAGCGAAACCCTTTATGAGATAATCTCTCAGCACCTTGGTTGCCCAGATGCGGAAGGCGGTGGCCCTCTTGCTGTTAACACGGTAGCCGACAGCTATAATCATGTCGAGATTATAATAATCTACATTACGCTGCACTTTGCGCGAGCCTTCTGACTGAACTATTAAGTTTTTCTTAACAGTTGCCGCTTCCAACAACTCACCTTCCTGATACACATTCTTCACATGCTGGTTAATTGCCGGAACAGATACACCGAATAATTCGGCCATTCCTTTTTGTGTCATCCATACAGTTTCTTTTACCGTGTCCACCTGCACCTGCACATCACCGTCTTCAGTATTGAAAATGATGACCTCACCTCCACTCTGCAATTCAGAACTTTCTTTCACCATAATGTTCACTGTTATTTGTCCTACCGCAAATTTACTCAATAATACCGAGCCCGACTTACAGGCAACTCATTTGTCGAAAACTTTTTACGTTTTTAAATCTGTGTGTTTTTTCAAAAAATCCCCGCAGGGAGGAAATTTCCTGCGGGGATAAGAATCAGTATCGCGCGGACTGTCAGTCTTTGCTAGTGTCGGTGTTCTTGACGGAGTCTTTTTTGGTTTTTTCCTCTGTCGCGCTTTCCAGCTTCTTCATGATGGAGAAAATGAAGACGGCGGAGATGACGCAGAGGGCAATGAGGATAGACCACAGTACCCAGAGAGGCAGACCGCCCCAGAGCATACCGATGATGGACACCATGTAGTTGCCGATGGCGGTGGCCACGAACCAGAGACCCATCATCATGCCCTTGTACTTGGGAGGAGCGACCTTCGACACGAA